>JANOKA010000204.1:0-1588 GCA_031418995.1 Sphingomonadales bacterium
GTTCGTTATGATAGAGCATAGGTTCGGGCGATTTCAGCAGGAACTGGACGAGGCGTTGTTTCAGGCCATTAGCCTTTTGCGCGGCCAAAGCCTCACGCCCGATAAAGCCGCCGGGCTTTTCCATCTTGACGGCAAAGCCAAGGCCCGCCTCAAGCGGCGTATCCTCATCGGTGATGTCATGGCCCCAGTGGCGATAACCCTTTTCCATGCGCAATGCGTTGAGCGCGTGATAGCCGCAGTGCTTGAGACCGAATGCTGCACCCGCCGCGACGATTTCGTCATAGACGCCGGCCATGAATTCGGTGGGGATATACAATTCCCAGCCCAGTTCGCCGACATAGGTGATGCGTGAGGCGCGGACGATGGCGTAGCCCAGCTCTATCTCTTGCGAAGTGGCAAAGGGGAACTCCTCATGCGACAAATCATTGGGGCTGATCGATTGTAATAAGTCGCGGGCATTCGGCCCCATGATGGAAATAACGCCCATGCCCGATGACACGTTGGTCAGCACCGCATGGGCGTCGTCCGGCGTGTAGCGTTTAAGCCAGTTGAAATCCTTGACCTCGGTCTCGGCGCCCGTAACGATCAGATAAGCGGTTTCGGAAAGGCGCGTGACAGTAAGGTCGGCCTCAATCCCGCCCTTGTCATTCAGCCACTGGGTGTAAACCAGCTTGCCTGGCGCGACATCGACATCGTTTGCGCAAACGTGGTTCAACACAGTACAGGCATCGCGCCCTTCAATGCGGAATTTGGCGAAACTGGATTGGTCGAACAGACCTACGGCCTCGCGCACCGCTTTGCACTCCGCCGCATTGGCCTCAAACCAGTTCTGGCGGCCATAGCTATATTCATATTTGGGCATGCTGCCGGGCTCGCCATACCAGTTTGCACGCTCCCAACCGAACGCTTCACCAAAACATGCGCCAGCGGCGGCCAGCCGGTCATGCAACGCCGATTTCCGCACACCGCGCGCGGTTTCATATTGTTTGAAGGGATAATGCGTCGCGTAAAGCAGGCCCAAACTCTCCGTCACCCGTTCGCGAAGATATTTGCGGTTGATCTGGAACGGCATGTTGCGGCGGATATCGACGGTCCACAGATCCGCTGGCGGAATGCCGTCGCGAATCCAGTCGGCCATCACTTTACCGACACCACCCGCCGATTGCAGGCCGATGGAGTTGAGGCCCGCTGCGACAAAGCAGCCTTTCAACTCCGCGCTTTCGCCGAGATGATAGCGCACGTCGGGGGTGAAGCTTTCTGGGCCGCAGAAGAATTTCTGGATACCCGCTTTTTCGAGCGCAGGCACGCGGCGCATCGCATCCATCAGCAAAGGTTCGAAATGTTCAAAGCTGCCCGCGATTTCATCAAAGCAGAAATCCTCGGATATGCCGTCCATGCCCCACGGCCGCGCATTGGGTTCAAACGCGCCGACGAGCAACTTGCCTGCGTCATATTTATAATAGCCGCAATAGTCATAGTCACGCAGCACGGGCAGCGTGTTGTCGATTCCTTCGACGCCTTCGAACAGCACATAATAATGCTCGCACGCGTGGAGCGGCGCTGCCACGCCAACGCTGGCCGCGAGATC
>JANOKA010000205.1:0-5055 GCA_031418995.1 Sphingomonadales bacterium
ACGGCGGCGCGGTCGAGCGGCATTTCGGGATCAATCCGCACGCAGGCATGTTCGTGGATCAGCATCATTTCGGCAAAGGCCGACAGGTTCAGCATCTGTGCCACCGGAGACCCATCAGGCCGCGTAATCCGGGGCGCGTCGCTGGCCGCCCGCCGTGTTTCAGCGCCAAGGCACAGCGACATTCGGCCGGATACGCAAAACTCACAGTGCCCGCAAAACGCGGATAGGCAGGTCACGACGGCATCGCCCACCTTGACCATGTGCACTTCGCTGCCCACGGCTTCGACAATGCCCGCCGCCTCATGCCCCGGAACCGCAGGCAAGGCATGCGGATATAATCCATCGATGAAATGCAGATCACTGTGGCACAATCCGCAAGCTGCGGTCCGGATCAGCACCTCGTGCGGACCCGGATTTGACACCATCAGCGTTTCAATTTCGAGCGGCTTGCCCGGTTCGATGAGTACTGCAGCTTTCATTCACATTCCTTTTATTCGCATTCCCGGAGATTGCCGCCTAGGTCGTGCCAACATTCAAATACTATATCTCTGATATATAACGCTTCGTTATTCCCGCCTTCGCGGGAATGACGAAGTTTTTTTTCAAAGTTTGATTTTTAATGTCAACATCTAGCTCCTTTATCTACGAGGAAACCTTTCCCTTGTTCACCGCGTTGCCGCCATATCACCTGATGACATGCTGGACGATGGCCGTGCGCCGTGCTTGCCGAATTCCATGCGGGCAATGGCGCGGGCGTGCACTTCATCGGGACCATCGGCCAGACGCAATGTGCGTTGATGCGCGTAATCCTGCGCCAGGCCAAAGTCGTTGGAAACGCCGCCGCCGCCATGGGCCTGAATGGCATCATCGATAATTTTCAGTGCCATATTTGGCGCTTGAACCTTAATCATAGCGATTTCACCGGCGGCGGCTTTATTGCCAACCTTGTCCATCATATCGGCGGCTTTCAGGCACAGCAGGCGCGTCATTTCGATGTCAATCCGGGCGCGCGCGATGCGTTCTTCCCATACGCTTTGTTCCGCGATGGTTTTGCCGAATGCGACGCGTGACATTAACCGCTTCGCCATTTTCTCCAGCGCTTCCTCTGCCGTTCCAATCGTGCGCATGCAGTGATGGATGCGGCCCGGTCCAAGGCGGCCCTGCGCGATTTCAAATCCGCGTCCTTCGCCGAGCAGGCAATTGTCCACGGGCACACGCACGTCTTTCAATTCAACCTCCATATGGCCGTGCGGCGCATCATCATATCCGAACACAGGCAAGTGGCGCAGGATGTTGACGCCGGGCGCGTCCATTGGCACCAGTATCTGTGATTGCTGCGCGTGGCGTTTCGCTTCGGTGTCGGTTTTGCCCATGACGATGGCGATTTTGCAGCGCGGATCGCCCAGCCCCGACGACCACCATTTGCGGCCATTGATGACATAGTCATTGCCGTCGCGCACCATGCGCGTTTCGATATTGGTCGCATCCGAAGACGCCACTGCAGGCTCGGTCATCAGGAATGCCGACCGGATTTCACCGTTCATCAACGGGATCATCCACTGCCGTTTCTGGTCGGCATTGGCGTAACGCATGAACACTTCCATATTGCCAGTGTCGGGCGCGGAGCAATTGAACACTTCACTGGCCCAGCCAATACGGCCCATTTCTTCGGCGCACAGGGCATATTCCAGATTGGTCAGGCCCGGGCCTTCAAATGTTACGCTGTCGTCGACATGCGGATGGCCCGAGGAGGGCGGCATGAACAAGTTCCAGATACCCGCCGCTTTGGCTTTGGCTTTTTCTTGCTCAACGACTTGCAACACTTTCCAGCGGTCACCGCTCGCCTGTTCGGCGTAATAATCGGGCATACGCGGACGCACATTGGCTTCGATGAAATCGCGTACGCGGTCGCGCCAGTAGGTTTGCTTTTCGTTCAGGTCAAAATCCATGAATCAGGTATCCTTTTTATTTAATCACCCGGTTAACTTGGCATGGCCGGAAACAATATGCCAGCCATGAAATCGGAAAGTTTTGCTGGATGCCTTATTCCGCGGCAGCCACAGGTTGCTCCGAAAGCTGCCGCAGACGTTCCTGATGATCGCTGCGGTTAATTGGAAACCGCCGGAACACCAACACAGCGGTAATGGCCAAAATGGCAACCGCCGCGCTGTAACATAAAAACAGGTTATCGATAATGTTTTGCGGAACGGAACCTGGAACAGCCTTGTTTGGAAACCCGGATATATTGATAATCATGCCGGACAAAAATATACCGATGCCCGTTCCGCATTTCTGCGTGAAAAACCAGCCTGCGGAAAACACGCCCTCTGACCTGCGGCCCGTTTCCAGTTGCGATGCTTCGACCAGATCGGCCACCATCGATTGCGCCGTAATCATCGTGGTAACGGCCAGCGCATTGGTCAACAAGGCAAAGGCAAACATCGCGTATGTCGAACTGTTGGTACCCACGGCGGGCCAATATCCCAGCACCAGCAGTAAATAGGGCGTGATCCAAAACAGCATGGCCGATAATGCGGTCCAGATTACAACGGCTGTTTTGCCAAATCTGGCGGTTAATGGGGTCACGATAAAGAACGCGATAAGGACGCTGGCGAATAACAGGACCGGATAAAACTGGAATGCGCTTTGCGAAAACTGCCACCCAAACAGGTAAAGATAATTGCCAATCGCAAACGTAATCCCTTGACTGGTATACATGCATAGCGCGCCGCCCATCAATGTCATGGCCGCCGGGTGGCTTAACGATTCTTTGATTTCCGCGAACGCATGCGCCAGCCCATTTCTCGCCGGACGTTCTGCGGGGTAATGCGCCACACGTTTATGCTGCCCCATGGCCGACAATAACGTCGCAATCACCATCATGACCGCGCCAAACAGGCCCAGTTTCCAATATCCTTGCGCATTCAGCTGCCCGACAGCATGATTTTCGTCAGGGACCAGAAATACGGCATACGCCAGATACAGCATTATCAGTCCTGATGCCCATCCGAACAGATACCGGAACCGCATAACCTGTGTGCGTTCGTCATAATCCTTGGTCAGTTCGGGGATTAACGATGCGGCCGGAATTTCATAACAAGATACCAGAACGCGGACCAAAATCGCCGTGCCGATCAAGTATAAAAATATCCCGTTGCCAAGACCAGACGGCGGGCTCCACAACATGATCCAGGCAAATGCCAGCGGTATGGGCGCGGCATAAAGCCAGGGCAGCCGTTTACCCCAACGTGTATAGGTATTGTCGCTATAATGGCCGATCAGCGGATCGGCGAGGGCATCGGCAAACATTGCAATCATCAGCGCCAGCGATACAAGTCCGGCATCCAGCCCGACGACCTGATTATAAAATATCAGCAGGAATGTACCAAACCCATTGTCTTTTATGCCATAAGCGATGGAGCCTATGCCGTGATAGATTTTCAGCGAGACGGGAAGGTTTTCATCAGCGGTCATGCCTGTACCTGCAAACCAGATATGCGTTCGAATCCTGCCATCTTGTGCTCCCTATCCTTTGGCAAAGCTGGGCTGCGCGCCTCTGCCTGTCAATGCTTGACGAATTGACGTTACGTCCCCGTTACATTTGTGCATCGCGCTTGCAATACCTGCTGTCCTGCCGTTAACGTAAACAGGAATTCAGGAGATGATTCATGACTGAACTGGAACAATTCCGCACCGAAGCCCGCGCTTGGCTTGAAGAAAATTGCCCTGCCGAAATGCGCGTCCCTGCCAAAGGCGATGAGGATGTATGTTGGGGCGGACGCAAATTTGTGTTTCAAAGCGCGGCGCAAAAACTGTGGCTCGAACGTTGCGTGACCAAGGGATATACCGTTCCCGATTGGCCCAAAGCCTATGGCGGCGCGGGGCTGACTGCGGCGGAGACCAAGGTTTTACGATCCGAAATGGCGCGGATGAAATGCCGCAGCCCGCTGAACAGTTTCGGCATTTGGATGCTTGGGCCAGCGCTGCTTAAATTCGGCACCGAAGAGCAAAAGGTGCATTATCTGACGCAGATTGCGCGCGGCGAAATCCGCTGGTGTCAGGGATATTCCGAACCCGGTTCAGGCAGCGATCTGGTATCGATGCAAACATTTGGCGACGATAAAGGCGATCATTGGTCGGTCACTGGCCAAAAGGTCTGGACCAGCTATGCCGACAAGGCCGACTGGATTTTCTGCCTGGTCCGCACCGATAAAACCAACAAATATCAGGGCATATCATTCCTGTTATTCGACATGGAAACGCCGGGCGTCAGCACAAAACCGATTAAGCTGATTTCAGGCAACTCACCCTTTTGCGAAACATTTTTCGACAATGTTGCTGTGCCCAAGCACCAGATTGTCGGCGAGGTAAATCGCGGCTGGGACGTGGCGAAATACCTGCTGGGCCATGAACGCGAGATGATTTCGGGCATGGGCGGCGACGGCGGCGTGACATCGATTGGCGCAGCGATGAAAGCAACGCTTTCCGAAGAGCCCGTACTGCGCGCGCAAATGGCGTTGTTCGATGTCGATAACCTGACATTCCGCGCGCACGGCGAACGGTTTATGGACGAATGGAAAACTGGAAAGGCGCATCCGGCCTATTCCAATCTGATGAAATATGTCGGCACAGAGCTGAACAAAAAACGCCATGAACTGGTGATGGCCATTGGCGGATCACAGGCGCTGGAATGGGATAGCGAGGCATCGAACGGCGGATCGAAAGCGCGCAATTGGCTGCGCACCAAAGCGAACAGTATTGAGGGCGGAACCAGCGAAGTGATGCTGAATGTGGTTTCGAAGCGGATATTGGAAATGCCCGGCGGGTGATTTTTAGTTCCCCTCCCCTTCAGGGGAGGGGTTAGGGGAGGGGGCGGTAAAGCTCACTCAGCAATTAATTTACGGGCCGGTTTTGAGGGACTGGGGGCCCGGCCCCCCCCCCCCCGCCCAACGCCGAGGGGGCGTAAAAATAAATAAAATAATAAGAAAACATAGAACAAAAAAAAATATATATGAAAGCGCCCAAGAAGGATAAAAAAGAAAACCCAACACAAAA
>JANOKA010000206.1:0-6777 GCA_031418995.1 Sphingomonadales bacterium
TGGCAAGGCGCATTAACTCATTGGCGGCATCGGCATCGGAGAGATTTGATGTAGTCATTTTCGCGTATTAAAAACTGCGTTTTTTCGCTTTTACATAGGTATCGCTTTTACCAGAATCACGCTTGCCAACTGCAATCACAATAACTGACACAATCTCATCCTCAACTTTATAAATAAGGCGGTAACCCGCTGAGCGCAGCTTAATTTTGTAACAATTTTCAAAACCAACCAAACGATCTCCCTCAACATGAGGGTGCAAAAGACGCTCGGCAAGTTTCTTTTTGAATTGCGCTCTTATAGTAGCGCCAAGTTTCCTGAATTCTTTTTCCGCTTTGTCATCAAAAACGAGCTTATAAATCGTCAAGCGAGACCTCAATGCGTTTGCCAGGTTTGGCTAATCGCTCTTTTAAAATCTCTATGTCCTGAATATCCTCGTGGAATTCACACAAAAATTCCCAAACTTCTGGTGAAATTACATACGCAACGATTTTGTTGCGGTTCAAGATTGCCACTTGTTGATCTTGCGCTGCCTTTATAACTGCAGCGGGATTCTTTTTGAGTTCGCTGATCCCGACAAAAGCATCGGCAAGAATTTCTTCAACTTTAAAAGGAGCGTTCATAGCATCTTTAATAGTACTCTAAACAGGTCATGTCAATATTTCCTTTGGCCCATCACACCACCTCCAACAACCGCCGCGCCTGTGCCCGTGCTTCCTCGGTCACCTCTGCGCCTGATAGCATACGCGCGATTTCCTGCCGACGTCCGTCTGCGTCCAATTCGATCACGCCCGTTTTGGTTACTGTGCCTTCGCTGGATTTGGCGATGAAATAATGCGCCGCGCCCTTTGCCGCCACTTGAGGGCTATGGGTAACGGCGAGCAATTGGGTGGATCGCGCGAGCCGCGCCAATCGTTCGCCAATCGCACTGGCCACCGCGCCGCCGACGCCGCGATCAATCTCGTCGAATATAATCGTCCCTGCCCCGCCTTCTTCGGCCAAGGCCACTTTCAGCGCCAATATGAAACGCGACAATTCACCGCCCGATGCAATTTTGGTGAGCGGCGCAAACGGCGCGCCGGGGTTGGTCGAGATCAAAAACTCAACGCGGTCCATACCGTCTGCGCTCCAACGGTCATCGCCAAGTGCGGCCACGTCGGTTTTGAATTTCGCCGCATCCAGTTTGAGCGGGACAAGCTCTGCCGCCACCGCCTTATCCAGCCGCATCGCCGCCGCAACCCGTGCCTGCGTTAATGCCCGCGCCGCGGCAATATACGCCGCCGCCGATGCCTTAACTTCGGCCTCTAATTTGGCCAGCCCTTCATTGCCCGCTTGAATCGCGTTCAGCTTTGCTTCGATCTCGGTGCGCAGCGCAAGCAAGCCATCGGGCGTAACATTATGTTTGCGCGCCAATGCCCGCAGCTCAAACAAGCGCACTTCAATATCATCAAGCCGCACCGGATCAAACGTCAGCGCCTCTTTGGCCCGGTTCAGGCGGTCTTCGGCCTCGCTGGCCTCAATCACGGCGCGGTCCAGCGCGGTCAACGCGTCGGCCAGCAATGGATGTTCTGGTGCGAGCCGGTCAAGCCGCCGTGCCGCGCTGCGCAATTGGGCAACGCCGTTATTATGGCCGTCAAAAACCTTCAGCACAGCTTTCAAATCATCGGTAACCCGCTCCCCCTTTTGCATGTCGGACCGTTCGCCGGCCAGCTCCTCTTCCTCGCCATCACTTGGCGCAAATTGCACCAATTCCTCCAAGGCATGTTCCAGATATTCCCGGTCGCGTACCGCATTAACGATGCTGTCCCGCGCGGTATCTAGACGCATTTTGGCATCGTGCCATGCGCGAAATGTCACTGCCGTTGCCGTCAGATTGCTGCGCGCAAAACTGTCGAGTAACGCCTTATGCCCCTTGGCGTTCAACAATCCGCGATCATCATGTTGACCGTGAATTTCCACCAGATGCGTGCCAATTTCGCGCAGCAACGCAGCAGAGCAAGGCTGGTCATTTATAAATGCCTTGCTGCCGCCATCGGCCTTTACAGCGCGGCGAATAAGCAATGGTTCGCCTGGTTCCAGTTCAATTTCATTGGCGTTCAGGATATCGCAAAGCGGCGTCCCATTTTCCGGCGCATCGAAACTGGCCGTTACCAAGGCGCGTTCCGTGCCATGCCGAACCAGCCCGCTATCGGCCCGTGCGCCCAGCGCCAGCCCCAACGAATCCAGCAGTATCGATTTTCCTGCACCCGTTTCGCCGGTAAGCACACCCAGACCGCCGCGAAAATCCAGATCCAGCGCAGCGATTAAAACGACATCACGAATCGATAACGATATCAGCATTACGGAAGTTTAGAGGGGATTGCGGTGATAGGGAACAAATAGTGGTCGCGGGATGAACGCGTGCATAATGTCGCCATGTTTATTTTGCCATTACCGTTCGTCCTGAGCTTGTCGAAGGATGAAAGTACGCTTGCTCTCGTCCTTCGACAAGCTCAGGACAAACGGTAATATGGAGCAGCACTAAAGACAAAATTACTGCCTAAACGAGCGCAATTCAAGCCGCTGGTGCGTTCTTCTGGATCAGAGCATAGGCACGTTCATACCATTTGCTGCCGGGATAGTTAGCGCCCAGAACCGCAGCCGACTTTTTGGCTTCGGCGGGAATGCCCATCGCCAGATATGTCTCGGTTAAACGGTATAGTGCTTCTGGCGCGTGCGTCGTAGTATCATATTTATCAACGACTTCGCGGAAGCGCAACGATGCGGCGAGCCACAGAGCGCGGCGCTCATAAAAACGGCCGATCTCCATTTGCTTGCCCGCCAAATGGTCGTTGACCAGATCAATCTTTAGCCCTGAATCGGCGGCATAGCGCGAATTGGGATAGCGGCGCTGGACCTCGCCCAGAGCTGCAAGCGCTTGCTCGGTTATTTTTTGATCCCGTGTCACGTCGCTAATCTGCTCGTAATAGCTCAGCGCGATCAGATAATAGGCATAAGGCGCGTCTTTATTGCCCGGATGTATCGACAGGAACCGCCGCGCCGCCGATACAGACTCGTTATATTTTTTGCCGCGATAGTAACTGAACGAACTCATCAACTGTGCACGGCGTGCCCATGGCGAATACGGATGCTGGCGCTCAACTTCGTCGAATAAAGCCGCAGCAACCTCGAACTGTTCGCGGTCAAGCTTGTCTTTTGCGGCGTTATACAATGTGTTGACATCGCGCGCGACATATTTGGTGTCGCCTTTTTTACCGGAAGATGCACAGCCAGATAGCAACATTGCGGACAAGCCAAGGGCTACGGGAACAAGGATTTTTTTATTCATGAATATTCCTTAGTTACTCTTCGTCATTCCGCCAAGGGCTTTACTGCAAAACGGCCCAGCAAAAAAGGGCCGCGAATTGCTTCGCGGCCCCTTGTTTACGTTCTAAGCTGTATCTGCGATTAATCGCCAGTGATAAAGTTAGGAAGTGGCGCCGATCCACCATCTTTTTCGCCGCCTTCCGGCTTTGGACCGCGATCACGGCCACCATCTCTTCTGGGGCCACGATCACGACCGCCGCCGCCGCCATCACGGCGTGGGCCGCGATCAGGACGATCACCGCGTGGGCGTTCTTCGCGAGGTTCGCGTGCAGGACGCGTATCTTCTAGCTCTGCGCCGGTTTCCTGATCGACTACGCGCATTGACAAGCGAACCTTGCCACGCGGATCAATCTCGAGAACCTTAACCTTCACTTCTTGGCCTTCGGTAACAACGTCGCCGACTTTCTCAACACGCTCATTGCGCATTTCCGAAACGTGGACAAGGCCATCTTTGCCGCCCATGAAGTTCACGAATGCGCCAAAATCAACGATGTTTACAACTTTACCGTCATAGATTTTGCCGATTTCGGCTTCTTCAACAATACCAAGGATCCATTTTTTCGCAGCTTCGATCTGCGCGCCATCGGACGAGCTGATCTTGATGAGGCCTTCATCATCGATATCGACTTTCGCGCCTGTTTCCGCAACGATCTCACGGATTACCTTGCCGCCAGTTCCGATGATATCCCGGATTTTCGACTTGTCGATCTGAATAGTTTCGATACGCGGTGCGTGTGCCGACAATTCGGTACGCGCTGTGCCCAGTGCTTTGGTCATTTCGCCCAAAATGTGCGCCCGGCCTTCGCTGGCTTGCATCAAGGCTGCTTTGAAGATTTCTTCGGTAATGCCCGCAATCTTGATATCCATTTGCATCGTGGTGATGCCTTTTTCGGTACCGGCTACCTTGAAATCCATATCGCCCAGATGATCTTCATCACCCAGAATGTCGGAAAGGATGGCATAATCCTTGCCTTCCAAAATCAAGCCCATGGCGATGCCCGATACCGGACGTGTGATTGGCACGCCTGCATCCATCATCGACAAACAACCGCCGCAAACCGTCGCCATCGATGACGAGCCATTGGATTCGGTGATGTCGGACAGGATACGGATGGTGTATGGGAAATCTTCGGTGGTCGGCAAAACAGGGTGCAATGCGCGCCATGCCAATTTGCCATGACCCACTTCGCGGCGGCCCGGTGCACCGAAACGTCCAACTTCACCAACCGAATAGGGTGGGAAGTTATAGTGCAACATGAAGTTAGTATAGGACAATCCGTCCAAACCATCGATCATTTGCTCGCTGTCACGTGTACCCAATGTGGTGGTGCAGATCGCCTGCGTTTCACCGCGGGTAAATAGCGCCGAACCATGCGTACGCGGTAAGAAACCAACCATGCTTTCAATGTTACGAATTTGCGTGGTGGTACGGCCATCGATACGGCTGCCATCTTTCAAGATTGCGCCGCGAACGATTTCCGCTTCCAATTTCTTCATCACCTTGTTTGCAACCATTTGCGTTTGCGGTGTTTCACCTGCAAAATGCGCCTTGGCCACGGCGCGCGCTGCGTTCAGCGCGTTTGAACGAGCCGATTTATCGGTTGTTTTGTACGCCGCCGCAATATCCTTGCCGATTAGCTTTTTCAGGTCAGCTTTCATGTCCGCAGTATTATCGGTCAGGTCAACTTCCCATGGATCTTTCGCCGCTTTTTCGGCCAGATCGATGATCGCGTTGGCAACTTTGCGGATTTCCGCATGAGCAAACAATACCGCGCCGAGCATGATTTCTTCCGAAAGCTCTTTCGCTTCGGATTCGACCATCATGACGGCATCACCTGTTGCAGCAACAACCAGATCGAGATCGCCTGTGGCCACTTCGGCCAATGACGGGTTCAATTGATATTCGCCTTCTTTGTACCCAACGCGTGCTGCGCCGATGGGGCCCATGAACGGAACGCCAGAAATGGTCAGCGCCGCAGAAGCAGCAACCATGGCCAGAATATCTGGTTCAGTTTCGCCGTCATAGCTAAGAACTTGGCAGATAACATTGATTTCGTTGTAGAAACCTTCTGGAAACAACGGGCGAACCGGACGGTCGATCAAACGGCTGACCAAAGTTTCCTTTTCTGTCGCGCCGCGTTCACGTTTGAAAAAGCCGCCGGGAATACGTCCAGCAGCCGAGAATTTTTCTTGATAATGCACGGTAAGCGGGAAGAAATCTTGTCCTTCTTTTACCGATTTTGCCGCTGTTACAGCGCAAAGCACTACGGTTTCGCCATAGGTCGCCAATACAGCGCCGTCGGCTTGGCGGGCAATACGGCCCGTTTCCAGAGTGAGGGTTTTGCCGCCCCATTCCAGACTTACAGTTTTTACATCAAACATAGTATTTCCTTATACCCTTCCGCCCGATTGCGCGAAGGGACCTTCGTGATTTGCAGGAGACGTCCTGCGGCGTTTTGGGGACTTACGCCCCAATGGCTGCATCCGTCTTATTACGGAAACACCCCAATTTCAGTGTTGGCAAAATGCAAAAACGGCCCCGAAACCGGAGCCGTTTTTTTGATTATTTACGCAGGCCAAGCTTTTTAATCAGCTCACCATAACGGGCTTCGTCGATCTTTTTCAAATAAGCGAGCAGCGTACGACGCTTGTTCACCATCATCAAAAGGCCACGGCGTGAGTGATTGTCCTTGTGGTTTGCTTTGAAATGGTCGGTCAGGTTGTTGATCCGTTCCGTCAAAATCGCAACTTGCACTTCAGGTGAACCGGTATCGCCTTTATCGCGGCCATGTTCAGCAACCAGTTCCGTTTTACGCTCAGCAGTAATAGTCATATTTTTCCTTCGAACATCAAAATTTATACATTAAAGCCGCGAATGACTTTCAGCATTCCTGCGGTGATTTCCAAAAGGGCTATGGGCCGCATTTCTGCATCCCGCCCCCAATAGAAACCATCATCCGTGGCAATCCCGGTTAAGACACGCCCCTGTTGGACCGCCCTTGCCTGTTCCGGGGAGAGATCAAGAGCCGGGATGTCGTCCAGCCCTGCCTCCATCGGCAAGAATATATTGTCTTGAGCCGCGCCTTGGCCGAATGCGTTCAGATTGTCCAGCGAAATCGCCTGATCCAGCGTGAACGGCCCCGCCTTTGTGCGGCGCAGCATTGTGACATGTCCGACCGTTCCCAATGCATCTGCGATGTCGCGGGCCAGACTGCGGATATAAGTACCCTTTGATACTTGTGCGGTGAGGGTTATGCGTTCACAAAACTCACTTACATTCTCGTCATTCCCGCGAAGGCGGGAATCCATCTCCGATACTGTCCGATTTATGCAAACGTCTTGAGTAAATTCTAGGTCCGGTGATGGATTCCCGCCTTCGCGGGAATGATGGTCTTTTGAGATTGAAAGCGAATA
>JANOKA010000207.1:0-5474 GCA_031418995.1 Sphingomonadales bacterium
ATCATCGGCGCTGGCCACAACCGCACGGCCAGCGATATTGCCGCGGCCAAAGATCAGGTTGGATGCCGCCAAATCGATAAAACTGCCGTCATCGGCGTAGCTGGCTTTGCCGGCGATCTTGCCGATCTCCCGAAACGATCCTTCATCGACCAGCGCGGTGATGCGCGCCCGTGCATCCAGTTTCCCGTTGGCATGTTGCCGCGCCACTTTTTCTGCGCCGCCCATACGTTCCGCCAACGCCTCACGGCGGCGCAATTCTTCAACTTCTTTGGCCCAGCTCATGATTGGTTCCTGGCAAAAAAGTACGCATTTGCGTAAAAGCTGATAGTGAATTGCAAAAATCCTGTTTTGAATAATCGCGCGCTGGTGCCGGAATAAAAATCGGCATCGGGGTTGGTTTTTTCGGGGTGAATACGCATGAACATAGATTAAACAAATTTTCGCGGTGTAGGACAGTAATTTATATTATACGGATGTAAGAGTTTTGACACTTAGCAAGGTGGAGTAGTTGTTAATGATACCAGATAGGCGCACTATGATGATGGGCGGCGCGGCATTGATAGTGGCGGGGTGCGCCGCAAAAACGCCGTTTGCCAATTCCGATGTGGCGGGGTCTGCATTGGCCGCGCTAGAGGCCAAATCCGGTGGGCGGCTGGGCGTATTTATATTGGACACAGCGTCAGGCAAAGGCAGTGGCCATCGTATGGGTGAACGCTTTGGCATGTGTTCTACGTTCAAGTTGGCATTGGCTGCGGCAGTGCTGCAAAGCGCGGACAAAGACTTGATTGATCCAGAAACCATACTTTCCTATGCCAATGTGGATTTGCAGCCCAACTCCCCCATTACGACTGCAAATTTGGGTAAAGGCGGGATGTCGATAATTGCCCTTGCCGAAGCCACCCAGAAAACCAGCGACAATACAGCTGCCAATCTATTGCTTAAAATGCTGGGTGGTCCGCAAGGATTGACAAATATTTTCAGAGCGTGGAGCGATACTGTAACACGCATTGACCGTTACGAACCGGCGATGAATAATGTTCCGCCAGGTGAAATTCGGGATACAACGACGCCGATGGCTTTTGCCAGGACAACCGCAAAGCTGTTGACCACTGATTTGTTATTACCGCAAACGCGTGACAGACTGATCGGGTGGATGACCGACACTGAAACGGGTTCTGAACGTATACGGAAAGGCCTGCCTCAAAACTGGCGATCAGGCGACAAGACAGGCTCTGGTTGGGGCGCGAGCTATAATAGCAAGATAAACGACGTTGCCATATTCTGGCCTCCTGCGCGTCCACCTATTATTGTCGCTGCCTATTATGAAGCCGATGGCAAATATGACGAGATACGTGACTCCGATCAAGCTGTGCTGGCTCAGGTTGGCCAGATAGCGGCGGCGCAAGCTGTGGAATGGCACGGGGGATTGGATTAGGGCGGATTGGATTAGCGCGATTGCCCTGCGCGGTGAAGCGCCCTATATGACGCAAATGTCCTCTGTACGCCCTTGGCGCGATATTGCGCGCCGTTCGTCCCGCCAGATCATGGTCGGTAATGTTCCTGTTGGCGGCGATGCGCCGATTGCGGTGCAGACCATGACCAACACGCTGACCAGCGATGCCAAGGCAACTATCGATCAAATCCGACGGTGCGAGGATGCGGGCGTCGATATTATCCGCGTGTCGTGCCCCGATGTCGAAAGCACCGCTGCGCTGAAACAGATCGTACGGGCGTCGCGTGTGCCAATTGTGGCCGATATCCATTTCCATTATAAACGCGCATTGGAAGCGGCGGATGCAGGCGCGGCGTGCCTGCGGATCAACCCCGGCAATATCGGGTCATCGGCGCGGGTGAAGGAAGTGGTCGACGCCGCCAAAGCCAACGGCTGCGCCATCCGTATCGGCGTGAACGCAGGGTCGCTGGAAAAAGTTCTACTGGAAAAATATGGCGAACCTTGCCCCGATGCTTTGATTGAAAGCGCGCTCGATCATATCAAGCTGCTGCAGGATCATGATTTCCACGAATATAAGGTCGCGGTGAAATCGTCCGACGTGTTCATGGCGGTGGCCGCGTATATGGGGCTGGCTGATGCGGTAGACTGTCCCTTACATTTGGGGATTACCGAGGCGGGCGGACTGATTGGCGGGACGGTGAAATCCTCCATTGGCATGGGCAATATGCTGTGGGCCGGGATCGGCGATACGATCCGCGTCAGCCTGTCCGCCGAACCCGAAGAAGAAGTGCGGGTGGGGTATGAGATACTCAAATCGCTTGGCCTGCGCACCCGCGGCGTCCGCGTTGTATCATGCCCGTCCTGCGCAAGGCAGGGCTTTGACGTGATCCGCACGGTGCAGAAATTGGAAGACGCATTGAGCCATATCAAAACGCCCTTGTCGCTGTCTGTCTTAGGCTGCGTCGTCAACGGCCCCGGCGAGGCGCGCGAAACCGACATCGGCATCACCGGCGGCGGCAATGGCAAGCACATGGTATACCTATCCGGCGTCACCGACCATCATGTCGATGATGCCGACATGGTCGCGCATATTGTGCGGTTGGTGGAGGCAAAGGCCGCGTCAATTGATGCCGGCGAGAGTATGAGCGCGGATGATATGCACGGGGTTGCTGCTTGACATTTTCTAGAATTTGCATTAATATTTCTAGAATGGAGTTGGATCATGGGCCTTAGTATCAAAAATGATGAAACGGAGCGTCGCATCCGCGAATTGGCACGCAGGCGCGGATTGGGCGTGACCAGTGCAATCCGTCTTGCCGTGGATAATGAACTGGCTAAAGACGACCCGCCGAAAAAGGATCCCGAAAAGATCATTGCTGCCGTGCGCGAAATTCAGGAGCGCGTTGCAAAGCTCGGTCCATTTCCTTCCATGAAAGAAATGGATGATTGGCTTTATGACGAAAATGGCGCGCCGCATTGATCGTAATTGACACTTCGGCATTGGTATCGATTTTATGGCAAGAAAACGATGCAGCGCTGATGCTGGACGCCATTCATTCCTCCCATCATTGCTGCATAAGCGCGCCAACAAAATTTGAACTGATGCTCGTCATGGGCGGTTGGCGCAAAGAATCCGCGATGTCCGAGGCCAGCCAATTGCTGACTGCGCTCAACATCGAAACAGCCGATTGGACCAATGAATTGGCAGACATGGCTGGGCAAGCTTTTCTAAACTTTGGCAAAGGCCAGCATAAAGCCGCGCTGAACTATGGCGATTGCATGTCCTATGCGCTTGCTAAAGCAATGGATTCACCGTTGCTTTTCAAAGGCAATGATTTTGCGATGACGGATATCCGGTCAGCGATTTGATGCCTTGAACTTAATTACTGCGACAAAGCAGGGTGCGTAAAAGCGGTGGCTTGCGTAAAAATAGGTACCATGCTACAATTTAGTACCTAAGGAACCTATCATGTCCTACCAAGCCAAAGTTATCAAAGGCGGCAAGGTCGTCATCCCGGCTGAATTGCGCCGTGACCTGGGTTTCAAGGACGGCGATACACTTGTAGTTGAACGGGTAGGGAACAGCGCTGTTTTCAAAACCTATGAACAAGTGGTGCGAGAGGTTCAGGCCGAGTTTAGGGCTATGTTGGGCGATAGCGGGCGTTTTATGGTCGACGAACTGCTGGCTGAACGCCGCGCAGAAGCAGCGCGTGAATGAAAGTTATTCTCGATGCATCGGCGATGCTGGCGCTTATTTTCGGAGAGCGCGGCGCAGAAAACGTAATTCCTCACGCGCAAGGTAGCGAAATATTGGCGATAAATTTTTCCGAAGTCGTTGCCCGGGTAATCGCGATCGACGGAAAACCGGAACGTGCTGAAATATCAGCGAACCGGCTGGAAATAGAAATTGTGCCGTTCGACCAGAGGCTGGCGCGCCTGACGGCGGAAATTATTTCCAGAACATCGGCTATCGGAGCATCATTTGCTGATCGCGCTTGCCTCGCCTTTGCGGAGGATAGGGCCTTTCCGGTACTTACCGCTGATAAAGATTGGAGCAAACTCAATCTGGGCATCGACATTCGGCAAATTAGGTAAGATATATGTACTTAAGTTCAGTTCTATTTCTGCTCCAAACCGTGGTGCATACATCAACGCCCGCGCCGCCCGCCGAAACGCATACCGCGTTAGAAGTTGGCCATGTTTATGCCGAGGGGCGCGATGCGAGCGCGGACGTAGATGCCGCATTATCCCGCGCTGCAGCGTCTAACAAAACCGTCATCGTCGTGATGGGTGCGAACTGGTGTCATGATAGCACGGGACTAGCCAAATGGTTTGAAAGCCCGCGTTTTGCCGCAATGATGCAGCCACGTTTTGAGCTGGTCTACGTCGATGCCGGAATGCCGCAATCGGGCAAGGGCCATAATCAGGATATCGTCAAACGCTTTGGCGGCAAGAAGCAAAAGAACACGCCGTATGTGATGATGATATCGCCAACTGGCAAATTGTTAAACCGCGATAATGCGCGCAGCTGGCGCAATGCCGATAGCCGCAGCGAAGACGAGATTTTTGCGTATTTCAACGAATTCATCTCTGCTTAACCCCGCTACGCTAACTGGCGCGGCATGGATATCAAATATGTGACCCCGTTTGCGCTGATCGCTGCTGCATTTTGCCTGCAAATGTCGGGCATCACAGCCATATTCGCCGCGCCATATGCGCCCGTTCCCGCATATGAAATCCCCGCAATATTCACCCGCATTTAAGCATTTGCGGGTAAAAGCGCGTTATGCAAGCACGTTACCTCTTTGCCATTTTCATCGGTGCTGCGCTGGCGGGATGGATAATTTCGGGCAGAATTTCTCCTGAACCGCAGGCGAACACACCCTTGATTGCTGTTCAGATGCAACCGGAAATTGACTCCGCGGCGCACGATGAAGCACCGTTAATGAGTGACGTAATTACGCTATCGCGGCAATCCGATGGTCATTTTTATACCAATGCCGCCGTTGAAACAGGGGGAAATGCCGCTGGTGAGGGCGGGGAACAGGGCAGCGAAGAGGGCGGCGAGATAAGGTTTCTGGTGGATACAGGGGCAAGTGCCATTGCGTTAACCGGTTCTGATGCCGAAGCTTTGGGAATTGAATGGGATGAAGGCGAACTGCAATTGGTTGGGCGCGGGGTGAGCGGCGATGTGTTTGGTAAGCCTATAATGCTGAAATCCGTTCAGGTCGGCGATATTGTGGCATATAATGTGCAGGCGGCGATCATACCGTCGGGCCTGGACGTATCGCTGCTGGGGCAAAGCTTTCTGACTAAGGTGGGCAATGTAAATATTCAAGGTAACCAGATGACATTTGAATAAACCAATGCCACACCGCTAGACACCCGCAGCTCACGGCACTACGCCGCATGCATGACCATTCCGCCGCGCAATTTGCTTATTCCGTTTGCTGTGACCTGTATCGGCATTGCGCTGTTTTCCGCCATGGATGCGTTTATGAAGCGGTTGTCGATCGATATC
>JANOKA010000208.1:0-3023 GCA_031418995.1 Sphingomonadales bacterium
CCCGCGAAACCGCTGCAACTGGTCTAGCGTCTGTTGCCCAAGCAGATAATGGATCGCCTGCAATACCGGCCCGGCATGCGGCTTTACCGCGACCTTGTCTTGCGGACGCAGCGCATGAAAATACAATGCAGCCATAATTGCCGTCATCGACGCACAACTCGCTTGGTGTCCGCCAACCTTTAACCCGTCGCGTTTCGGCCGGATATGCGTGGCATGATGCACCGTCCATGACGACAGCCAGCGCAAGCGGTTATCAATTGTTTCCAATGCGGCAATGGTTTCCGTTCGGGTATATGTCATAGCATGCGTTTTCCACAAGATTGCGATGATAGCGACATGTGAAATGGCGTGTGAGAAAAAGGCATAAGGCCTTGCGCCTTTATCGCCGCCACGACGCGCTTGGCCTGTGCCTTGGATGCGGGTTTATGATAAGCTGGCAAATTATACATAAGCTTACATAAACACCCGGACATATTCGGCTATGTTTGTAAACTTTGCTGCCTTAACTCTCGGTCCAACTTATCGTACCGCAGCCCCCTTCAGCCCGCGCCAAACACGCCGCAGATCATCCGGTCGCCGCTGTTGCCGCTGGGGTCGGTTTTATTATCATCGGGCAGCGCATGGATAATAAACGCTGCGCCGTCGGCGTCCATCAATCCGCCCTCCCCGCTTAACGTAAAGCCTGCCAATTGCCGTTCAATGCGCGAAGCCTGTCCATTGGTGGCGACAAGATTTTCCAAATCACCGCCATGCGTGCCAGCTGGATTTTGCAAGCCGTGTTGTTTCGTGCCTGGGTTCCAATGCGCGCCTGCGCTTTTGTAATCGGGACCTTCGCATTTGCCGGTTTCGTGGATGTGCATACCGTAAGTGCCCGTCACAAGACCGTCGACTTTGACTGACATCGCCGCGCCAGTGCCGGATTGTGTCAGCGTCGCGGTGCCAACCTTTGCATCGCCCTTCATCAGATCCGCGTTAAACACGGCTGCCAAGGGTTTGTCCGCAGCCGTTTCGCCGCCGCATGCCGCTGTTAAAGCTATTGCCCCCAAAACAATAATATTACGCATTTTTACCTCTCCTTGTCCGCTCATGTCATCATGTAACGCAGATAAGCGGCAATAAATACACAAATACGAATTTGCGCTGGACGAAGGCCACTTTGTCCGTCTATCAGAATTGCAACATGGCACAGCAAGGACACATCTCGCGCCTCCTACGACTTACACGCCCTTAGGCGTGCGATTTTGTTCGGCTCCGCTGAACGCTTCCCGCCTAAGGGCTTTTTTCGGAAGAATGAAAATGCAAAGCGGCCATCCGCTTGCCAAGTGAGAAGTGCGAACCAGTCCCATGATGAAAACCGATCCTTCCGCCAAATACCAGGCGTTTCCGCAAGTCGACCTGCCTGATCGCACGTGGCCCAGCCGCACGATTACCGCGCCGCCGCGCTGGCTGTCCACCGACCTGCGCGATGGCAATCAGGCGCTGATTGATCCAATGGGCGCAGAGAAAAAGCAGCGCTTTTTTGACCTGTTGCTTAAAGTAGGCGTCAAAGAAATCGAGGTTGGTTTCCCAAGCGCAGGCGCGACCGAATTTGACTTTATCTCCGGCCTTGTCCGGTCGGGCCGCATCCCCGATGACGTGATGGTGCAGGTGCTGACCCAGTCGCGCAAGGACCTGATCGACACCAGTTTTGAAAGCTTGCGCGGCGCGCGCAGCGCCATTGTCCACCTGTATAATGCGGTATCGCCTGCATGGCGCGAGATTGTGTTCAAGATGACGCAAACGCAGGTCAAGGATATCGCCATCGTGGGCGCAAAATTGCTGCGCGATAATGCTGGCGCGCAGCCCGATACCGACTGGCACTTCGAATATAGCCCCGAAACATTCAGCACCGCCGAATTGGATTTCAGTTTGGAAGTATGCAGCGCTGTGATGGACGTGCTGGCCCCCACGCCGGAGCACCCGATAATATTCAACCTGCCCGCCACGGTCGAAGCGGCCACGCCCAATATCTACGCCGACCAAATCGAGTATTTCTGCCGCAATATCCCGAACCGTGACGCCGTGGTGGTCAGTCTGCACACGCACAACGACCGCGGCACGGGCGTTGCCGCAACCGAGCTTGGCTTGCTGGCCGGCGCTGACCGCGTCGAAGGATGCCTGTTCGGCAATGGCGAACGTACCGGCAATGTCGATCTGGTTACTGTTGCGTTGAATATGTACACCCAAGGCCTGCATCCGGGATTGGATTTCAGCAACATTGATGAAGTCATCCAGACGGTTGAATATTGCAACCAGTTGCCCGTCCATCCGCGCCATCCTTATGCGGGCGAACTGGTGTTCACCGCGTTTTCAGGGTCGCATCAGGATGCGATTAAAAAGGGGTTCACGGCGCAGGAACAGCGCAATGACGCGTTGTGGCAAGTGCCCTATTTGCCCATCGATCCCGCCGATCTGGGCCGCAGCTACGAAGCCGTCATCCGCGTCAATTCGCAATCCGGCAAGGGCGGCGTCGCGTGGGTGATTGAGCAAGACCACGGCCTGAAACTGCCCAAACGGATGCAGGCGAATTTCAGTAAAACGGTGCAGGAATTGTCTGATACCACGGGCCGCGAACTGACCAGCGCCGACATTTGGGGCGCGTTTGAGGAACGATATCATCTGAAAGGCGAAGGCCGTTTCCGCCTGATCGATTTTCAGGAAAGCCAAAGCCAGCGCGCACAGGACGAACGGATTTTCATCGGCAAAATTCGCATTGATGGAACCGTGCAATGCGTCAGCGGCAAAGGCAACGGCCTGATCTCCAGCCTGGTCAACGCACTGGAAGACGCGCTGGGCGGCGCGCTCGACATCATCGATTACAGCGAACACGCCATCGGCCACGGCACAGATGCGCGCGCCGCCGCCTATGTCGAATGCCGTGTGGCAGGCGGCCCTGTGCTATACGGCGTTGGCATCAGCCGCGACGTGGCCACGGCCAGCGTAAGGGCGATATTAAGCGCGGCAAACGGGGTTTAGCCGGGCAA
>JANOKA010000209.1:0-31889 GCA_031418995.1 Sphingomonadales bacterium
ATGGGCGCGGGTTTGATCGGGTTGATGACGATCCAGATCTTGCTGGCAAACGGCTGCCGCGTATTGGCCATTGATTTTGATGCAGCAAAGCTGGCCTTGGCACAGCGTTGGGGCGCGCATATCTGTGATTTGTCAAAGGGCGCTGATCCCGTTGAAGCGGCGAATGCGTTTAGCGGCGGAATTGGAGTCGATGCCGTCCTGATTACCGCGTCCACCAAATCCAACGATCCGGTGCATCAGGCCGCAACAATGTGCCGGAAACGCGGGCGCATCGTGTTGATCGGCGTGGTCGGATTGCAATTATCGCGTGATGACTTTTATGAAAAGGAACTCAGTTTTCAAGTCAGCTGCTCCTATGGCCCCGGCCGGTATGACAGCGCGTATGAAGACGGCGGACAAGATTATCCCATCGCATTCGTGCGTTGGACCGAACAGCGGAATTTCCGAGCAATTCTGGATTTGATGGCCAGCGGCAAAATTGATGTTTCGGCGATGGTCAGCAAATCCTTACTATTTGAAGATGCTCCCGCAGCGTTCCAAAATCTAACCGATGACAAGAGTTTGCTTGGCGTCATCCTGCAATATGACAGCGCCGCAACAGCGCGGCTGGCGCGCACTGTAACCGTTGCGAAGCCAGTATCTAACGTCGCGGCGGCAAACGGGAAACCGCAAATCGCGGTTGTGGGTGCTGGCAATTATTCGTCACGCATTTTGTCCCCTGCCCTTGCAAAGGCTGGCGCAAATATAGGCCCGATCATTACGTCTGCGGGTTTAAGCGGCGCTATTACTGCGGAGAAACTGGGTGTCGCAGAGGCGGGAACTGATCTGAATGTCGTACTACAAAATCCTGACATTGCAGCTGCCGTGGTCGCGACGCAGCATAACAGTCATGCCAGCCTGACCGCGCAATTAATTAATGCGGGCAAAGATGTGTTCGTTGAAAAACCGCTCGCAATTGACCGCGAACAACTGCAATTGGTACGTGATGCGGTTGACGGTCAGATTGCAAAAGGCAAAACGCCGCGACTGATGGTGGGGTATAACCGCCGTTTTTCGCCGCATATCAAGAAAATGAAGGCGCTGATCGATCAGGTACAAGCGCCCAAATCGTTCATCATGACCATGAATGCAGGCGCGATACCGGCCAATGTGTGGATTCAGGACCGTAATCTTGGCGGCGGCCGGATCATTGGGGAGGCCTGCCATTTAATTGACTTGATGCGGTTTTTAGCAAGTTCAGCAATCGTCGATGTACAAGCGATGAAGATGGGCGACAATAATGCCGAAGAAATAACCGAAGACAAGGCCATTATCCTGTTGCGTTTTGCCGACGGATCACACGGGTCGATACATTATCTGGCCAATGGCGCTGCAAGCTTTCCAAAAGAACGGATTGAGGTTTTTACGGCTGGCAAGACCCTGCAAATTGACAATTTCAAATCGTTGCGTGGTTTTGGCTGGCCCGGTTTCAACAAGCTGGGCGGATGGAAACAGGATAAGGGTCAAGAAGCGTGCATAGCCGAATTTTACGAAGCCATTTGTAGCGGCGGCCCAAGCCCCATTCCCCTGGACCAAATATTTGAAGTGGCGGAGGCGACAATTATTGCCGCCGACATCCTGAGAGCGCAAAGTTGAATTTGCTAGCGAAGCTGCGTGCCTATTTGCAGCTTGATGCACGAAGCATATTTGACGTGCTGGTATACCGTATCGGATTGAAATCCGGGCTGCATCCCGTGCTCCATCTTACGCCCATTGCCCAACCACCCGGTGCTTTTTTTGGACCCAATTACGGCACGCCATCAACGCTTGCTGCCACACAGGTTTGGCAAGACCGTCCTTGGGCCTTTGGCCGTGCCTCAGGCGCGTTAAGCGACAATCCGCCCGCATGGCATTACAGCGCTTTGACTGGACGGCAGGTTGGCAACGCCTCTGACAACTGGGATAAAATTACGTCTTTTTCTGAAAAGATCGGTGATATTAAATCGGTATGGGAGGCATCACGTTTTGATTGGGTCATCGCCTTTGCCCAAAACGCGGCACAGGGAAACAAAACGGCGCTGGACAAATTAAACACGTGGCTGACGGATTGGTCAGCGGCCAACCCTGCCTATCGCGGTCCTAATTGGATGTGCGGGCAAGAGGCAAGTTTTCGTGTGGTGCATCTTGCGCTAGCGGGTTCAATCTTGGGACAGCTTGAATCAGTAACGGACACATTGTCCGCAATGATACTGAATCATTTGCGCCGGATCAAACCCACGATTGCATACGCTCGCGGTCAGGATAACAACCACGCAACATCCGAAGCAATGGCATTATTTGTCGGCGGTTTGTGGCTTTATAACAGCAGCGAAGTTTGCAGCGTCCAAAGCGAGGCACAGTCGTATATTCGTGCAGGCCGGAAATTAATGGAAGAACGCGTTCAAAAACTGATTTTTAGCGATGGCGGGTTTGCGCAGTACTCCATCGTTTATCACCGGCTCATGCTCGACAGTCTTTCTATGACAGAATATTTCCGGCAAATCTGGAGCGCGGAAGAATTCAGTAACCTCTTTTATCAAAAGGCAAGGGCAGCCGCGAACTGGTTGGCCGATTTTACTGATCCGGCCACGGGCGATGCGCCTAATCTGGGATCAAACGATGGCGCATGGCTGCTGCCAATTGGTTCCGGCGGATATCGTGATTTCCGGCCCAGTTGCGCCTTGGCGTCGACGCTGTTTGATACGAATAGCGATTTTACAGGCGCGCAGTCTGCAAACGAACTGATTGGCTGGCTCGATCTGAAATCGAAACCGCCGCGTGCCATATCTTATGCACCTGTGGCAATATATCAGGACAGCGGCATTGCGGTGTTGTCGAAGGGGAGTACCCGCATTTTCATAAGAATGGCAGGATATAAATTCCGGCCGCATCAATCCGACGCATTACACATCGATGTCTGGCATGATGGCAATTGCCTGCTGCAGGATGCCGGTACTTTCAGCTACGCCGCCGCGGATTGGCAATATTATCCGTCGGCTGCAGCACATAATAGCATCGAATTTGATGGCCGCGATCAAATGCCGCGTGCTGGCCGTTTTCTGTTCGGTAAATGGTTGCAGCGTGACATTACCACCACAACAGAAAATTCTGTAACCACGGGCTATACCGATTATTGCGGCGCATCGCATAAACGTACGGTCACACTGCAAAGCGAAAGCCTGATAGAGGTGATTGATGAGATCGAAGGGCCTTATAAAAAAGCGATCATGCGGTGGCGACCCGTCAAACCCGTGTCACAGAAAAACGCAAATCAATTTGAAAATGATAAAATTTCAATCGCGGTGACAGCCAATACTACCATAGCGCGATGCGAATTGGCGCCGCATAAATCATCCCTGTTTTATCTGCATTTCGAAGAGATAAAGGCGGTGGAGATTCAGGTTGAATCCGCATGCACAATGAATACCAAGATCAATATCAAGCCGTAGGGTTATGAAAAGCGGATTACGCTGTGCAACGTCAAACGATGGATGTTGCAACAATCGATTGGATATCCAAAATGGCGGTATCGGCGGTTTTATTTTGCGCCAAAATCTCCAGTTTGAACCACGTGCAATCCTGATCTATGGATTGATTTGCGCTCCATTCGTCTAAACCGAAATTCAATTCAATCGCTGGCAGCTTCTTTCCCTGTTCTGCGCATTTAAGCCGGGCTAACAATTCGATACCGCGTACAGCCTGCGCCGAAATTTTGATCCGAAACTGCCCATTTTCTGCTTTTACCAGATGCCGTGCAAAAACACCTATACTGTTGGAGCCTGCCTCCACCGTTAGGCCTGACCCTGTATCTTTCAAATAGGCTTGTACGTCGCCTTGTGAAGACAATTGCCAGTCAAATGCCGAATCATAAGACGTAAAATCAGTTGTTTTAACACCGCCCGTAGCGCTATTTTTTTGTGCTGTGCCTTGTCCCGACAAATAATTATGCAGCGCTTTTGCTGCGTCGTAACGTCCATTGCGTATCAGATTTCGGATCAAATGCGTGTCCGTCACCATGAACGGGGCCATCGGTGTTTTCTGCTTTCGATGCTCAAAAAGATTTTGCCGCAACCGTGCCATTTCTGCAGGAATTTCGGGCTGGTTTGCCGCCATAGACCAAAATGCGTTTTCCCAAGGAGGTTGCTTTTGCAACATCGGATATAAGGCCGCAAGCCCATCCGGTTCGGCAACTCCCGCGATCAATACAGGTAGGTATCGCGACCGTAGATCAACATTCTCCCGTAATATCCGGTCAACCAACCGCAACGAACGTGGCAAATTTTGTGCGGCCAATGCTTGGGTAAACTGCCAGTTATTTGCCGCAGTATCACGCCGTGAAAACCGTATCGCATGTGCCATCAATTTTTGCGCTTTGCCCTGCTCCCCTCGCGCATCTGCCGCCAACGCTATACTGCGCAGTGCAGATGCATTAAGCGGCTCCAGCCTGTATGCCTGAAGCGCGGTGCGACTTATACTGTCCCATTGCTGCTTTAATTCTTGGGATGTCGCGGTGTCCGTAGAGGGCGATTGACTGCGCTTGAGTTGCGCCGGAATTGCCTCATTCAGTTTTTCGTCTGCGACCGCATTCAAGGCAAAGCCATTATTTGGCCATGCTGCCGCTGCTGCTGCAGGACTTTCGATCTGAAATATCTCCGACATCGCCGCACCCGCAGAGACAATGCAGCCCATTATCGCTGCCCCGATTATGACCATGGCTCGCAGCCGTACCAGCGGCACCGGACTGCGCTCACCAGTGACGCGCACACCCATTACTCGTCCTTGGTCAATCCGTAACCATAGCCATAGCCATAGCCGTAACCATATCCATTGTTACGGTTGTCCAGTTTGGTAACAAGCGCGCCAAAGATATTGGCGTTCACATCGCGCAACCGCGCCAATGCGGAACTAATTGTTCCCAATTTTACGCCATTGGCCTCGGATGTGTAAATGACGCCTTCAACAACCGAGCTGATGATCGGCGCATCGGCAAGTCCCAGCACGGGAGGCGCATCGATAACGATATGCTGATAATGCTGTTTCAATTCGTCGACTAATTGCTCCAGCTTTGTACTGGAAAGCAATTCGGCAGCATTTGGCGGCGTGGGGCCAGCGGTGATGAAGTCAAATCCTTGCGGCGCATAAGTTTGCCGGACTTCCTGCAATGTCGCTTGTCCCGTAAGGTAGCTAGAAAGCCCCTTGTCACGCTTGATTTCAAGGAACTTGTTAACCGACGGGTTGCGCATATCAGCATCGACGATAATTGTTTTCTTGCCTTGCCGCGCGAGCAATCTTGCCAACGTAACAGCGCTGATCGATTTACCCTCGTTCGCCACTGTACTGGTAAACATAACGGTACGCGGGAAACCATGATCGGTAAGGAAAGCTGCCCGCGACGCAAAGGATATATACGCCTCGTAAATCGCCGATTTCTGATCTTTTAGCTCTTCATATGGTTCGCCCTCCGCCATCGGCGTTGCGCCCAGCAACGGAATGCCAAGAACCCGTTCGACATCGCGTGGATCTTTTAATGCCTGATCGATTTGATCGGCAACAAAGACAAACACGGCGCACAATCCAAGACCCGCCAACGTGGCCAATATCAGATTAAGAAACAGCTTCGGACTGGACGCACCGGCCGGAATTTCCGCTGCATCCACGATCAGGATATTGTTGTCCTCAATACTGACCACGCCAATTTCTTTGAACCGCTGCAACAGACTTTCATACAATTGCCGATTGGTATCCACTTCGCGTTGCAGAATATCATATTGAATACTGTTGCCTTTTTCGCCAACCAGCTCATTTTTCAATTCGCCTACGCGGCGCTGTAATGCCTGCTCGCGTGCGATAGACTGTTGATATTCATTGGACTGGTTTGCACCATACCGGCCTTCTTCAATGGTAATCGCACGGTCCAGAGATTTAATTTGCGAATTCAACGCCTGAGCTGGCGGATATTGCGGTTCGAAAGTCACCAAAAGCTTAGCATATTCGGCGGCGATTTCTGCGCGCTTTCCGCGCAGCTGGCTGATGGTAACGCTTTGCAATGCCGCGCTGCTGGTCGCGCCTGCGCCGCGTAAGCTGGTTGCAGAACGAATACGGTCGGCTGTGGCCATCGCCAATTCTTTGTTCAGCGCTTCCAAATCAGCCGCAGCCAGTGTACGCTGGGGTTGTTTGTTTCCATCACTGCCAACGCCGCCGCCCAATGTGACAATTTGCTTGTCCGATGCGTATGCAACAAGTTCCCGTTCCGAAACTTCAAGCTTTTCGCCCAATTGCCCCAAACGTTCCTGCAAAAACGCCCGCGCCTCTTTGGTCGATGCATATCGGCGGTCCAGATTCGACCGCGTAAACTGCGTCGCCCAGCTTTTGGAAATATCTGCTGAAAGCCGGGGCGAAGGACTCGTAAATCCGATATCCACCAGACTGGAGCCGCGAACAGGCGTGATTGCCACTCTGCTCAACAGAATATTAGCGACCAATCTTTTCAATTCGCTCTGGTCTTTGGCTGCCAACGGCCGGCCCGCCCCCAAAGATGACTTGGCAATTATTTTCTCTAAATTGAACGCTTCAATAAATGATTTATTTTGGGTCAGCTTCAAATCAGCCGAAACACGTTCCGCCAGTGACCGTGCCTCCAGCAACGCATATTGCGTTTGATAAAATTCTAATGCTTGCCCGGTTTCATCGCGCTCAACGCCTTTTACATCGGACACATTATCTTGCAGGCGTTTGATTTCGATACGTGTTGTCGCGGTATATTGCGGCGTTTGCAATAATGTCGATATCAGGCCGATCAGGACTGCGCCGACCAAAACAGCAAGCAACCACCATTTGAACCGGTTCACCAGCCGCAGATAATGTTCCACCAGCGGCATTTCGATGGCCCGTTTAACGTGTTCATCCGATTGCAATGTTGAAAACTGGCTATTCATATTTTTACGACTTTCAGGCGATCAAAGCATTGAATTCTGTAAAGGCATTGCGGTGTGAACAAGCGTCACATTTTATTTGCGGAACAATATCAACAAGGGCGTGGAAAGCAGCGGAGCCAGCTGTATCAAATCCTTAAACCGGCGGCGTGCCGCAGAATCGCCGACAACAATCACATCATTGGCGAATACTTCGGGATCGTCATAATTGCCCTGACGTATGGCTTTCAGGTTATACACGCCAGCGTAACGATCCTGATTTACCGTCCGGAACACGACTACATCCTCCAGCCTAGCAAATTCCCCTGTGCCGCCCGCTGTTGCCACTGCACGCATCAAAGTCATCTTGCCAATAACGGGATATAGCCCGGGTTTCGCAACTTGGCCGTCCACGGTAACCACCTGACTGACCGTGTCCTTCAAATTGACGCTGACTTGCGGATTGCGAACAAAATTGCCCCGCAAGGCACGCTCAATTTCCCGCGCCAGTTCCGGCGGGGATTTGCCAGCCGCGTTAATAGTCCCTGCAAGCGGTAACGATATGGTGCCATTGGCATCAACCTGAACCTCGGGACGGCTAAGCTCGTCAATTCCAAAAACATCAACCGAAAGCTTATCAAACGGCCCAATCAAATAGGGCCGCGTACCCGCCACGAAATCGCTGCCCGTTGGCTCAGGTAATTTCGCATCTTGGTTTAGAACGGTCATATCCTGCGCCCCGCCAATCACGCGGTTTGTGGCACAGGCGGACAACAAAACAGGCGATACCAACAGCAATAAAAAGCCAAGGCGCGTTCTCAAAGTCATTCTCGAATAATCCTTTTTCGTGCAAGTACGCTTAGAGCATGCCCAAAATGGGGTAAACCCTATAAATCGGGCCGAAGTGGCGCAGAGGAAGCACGCGGTTCGTGAATGAGAAACTGACATATGAAGATCGCAAAAAATGCCATCATAAATGGCGTTCGCAATGGATAGTCCGCCAAACTGGCTGCAAAAATAATCATAACAGCAAATAATGACGCGATCCTTGCATAGGGGATATGGCCGCCTGACTGCATTCTACCAAATAATCTCCTGCCTTGCCCAAACAGCGTCCAAAACAGCGCAGCAAGGATTGAGAGTGCCGGAATTCCGCCCTCTATAATCCATTGCAATCCATCATAATGGGCTTGGTTCAGATAATTTGTCATCAAAAGTTTGTCAGGCTCCCACATTTTGTAAAGCCATTCGAAACTGCCAAATCCGGCTCCGATGGGGAAATGGGTTTTCGCCATTTGCGCTATCACCGGGAATGTCTGTGCCCGTAATTCCTCTACATCGCTCAACTGTTGATACCGATTAAGCGCAAAATCACGGTCAAAATATACAGCCGCAGCCAACACAAGTAATATGAAAGTGGCGACAATTGGAACCAGAATAATTTTCTTCAACAATGCAGCGCGCTTGATACCTGCCTTACCTTTTAGCGATTCGGTATCTGCCAATTGGCGTTTGGCGTTTAACAGCCATATTGCCCACATTGAAGCCGCCATTAACAGCGCGACAATCGCAAGCAATGCCCCTGCGCGTGATCCGGTTACAAGGATATAGGGCAATACAAACAAAATCATCGCTATCGCCATTGCAATGTACAAAAAGTTTTGATCCGACTTTCCTGAACGTTTTTTGGAAAGGCGATCAAACAAAATTCCGGCTGTAACCGGTATCAGGCAAGCCAGAAAAACCGCATGATGATTTCTATTTGCAAAAAAACCGACCATCACACCTCTATTGGTTATTTCATATGTATAAAGCGCGCCGTCGCTGGGCCCTGCCACTTGCAACAACCCGAGGATCATCGAAGCAATGCCTGTTGCGATAATAACCAAAGGCACTTTGCGCCGCGCGCTTTCGTTCAGAATTGCAAACAGCATCAATGCAGCGGCAGGCACAGATAATGACATAAGACTGTTCAGCGTGCGCGAAGGAACCAGACTTATCGGCCGCCACAAATTTTGCAGATCCAGATCTTTTGAAACGGCAAATATAACGTCCCGCTGCGGCAAACTGGACCATATTACGGGCGGCAATGGTATCAGCTGTATCATCATCCATCCCGCCAAACACGCAAGCAGTATAACAGGGGCGCGAACAGCGGATAATTCATCCCGTGTGATAACCAGGCAGGCATAACCCAGAAAAAGAAATGCCAATGGCCGCAACGCCAGTAATGACAGGACATCTGGCCGTGAGGCACCGCCCATTGCAACAACGCAAAGAATAAAGCCCAAAAATACCCCTGATTTCACTCCGTCAGAATTGACAAAATACCGGGCGTTATTGGTTTGTGATCGTTTCGGGGATGTTTGCGTTCTTGAATATGCCATAGTTTCACATTGATATTGTTGCTGGGAATGAACGCGTTGCCGTTATTTATTCTCTTATGCCTATAGCAACATTGGCCAAAATCCCTATTTTTTTATGGCAGTAAGATATGCCATCGTGCACAAAAAAGCCAATGCTGCCAAGTTATATGCCCCAAAACTGAACATTTTTGGATTTCAGGCGAATGGCCAGCGATATCAACGTGCCGATATTTACCAGTCCTTAACCATAGATCGGGCATTACCTTTATGTGAGGTTACAAGTGACCCTCAAGCAACGGGACTGAAACATGGATAATTTACGGGGATTTGATCCATTTAGCGCAGACAGCGAAGCCGAGGACACGGCTTACACGCAGTATGATGCCGAAGTGGAAGAAGATACGGGTATCGAAACACCGCCTGCAATTTCAGGGGATGAGCGCCGGATGCAGGTGCGTGCGTACAATTTCTGGACGTCGCAATTGCACGACAAAAATTATCCCAGCATCGAAGAACTCGATCCTGATAATGTGGATGATTTCAGCGAATATAGTGTGTTGCTGGATTTCACCTCCGGTATTGAAAATCCGTCGATCCAATATGTGGGCAGCAAGTTGCGCGCAGAATGCGGCATTGCCGATGACATAACGTATCTCGATCAAGTACCGCCGCGGTCATTGCTGTCGCGGATTACAGATCATTATTTGCAAATTATCGCCAACCGTGCCCCGATTGGTTTTGAGGCTGAATTTGTCAACGAACACGACCTGACGATTATGTACCGGGGAATATTACTGCCCTATTCATCCGATGACGACACCATTGATTTTATCTATGGCGTCATCAACTGGAAAGTTGCAGCCGAGGCGGATCTGGCCAAATCGCTGGAAAGCGAAGTTGAACAAGCTTTACAATCTGCCACGCCGCGCACCGAAAATGTTCCCGTTTGGGAAGATAGTCCCGCCAGCGATATGCTGGGCGATCTGCCGCCACTTGGAAATAATGAACTGTTATTGGGCGATGATTATGCTGCCTTGGAAATGCAGCCCGATGAAAACTCCTCGCTCGCCGACTGGCTGGACGCGGCGCGCAGCAGCGCCGATAGCGCGCGCGATGTTGACGTCCGTAGCCGCGATGCATTGTACCGTGCCATCGGCAAAGCTTATGATTTCTCGGTTGTTGCCGGAAAAAATGGCGTCGATTTTGCAGAGATTTTATCCGATGCAGGGTTAAAGGCACAAGATCGTGCGCCGATGACACCCATCGTCAAATTGGTCTTTGGCGCTGGTTATGACAAAACGCGGCTCACCGAATTTGCCACCGTACTGAATTTTGCGCACCGCAATGTGATGCCCGTTGGCGCATTGGCCGATGTTCTGGCCAAACATGATGGCGGCATCAAAGCCATCATCAAATCCGAACGTTTCGCCCGCAAAATTACCGCTGTTGGCAATGCGGCCGAAACCGCGCCAGACCCGCTCGCCCGATTACGGAATGCGCGTGCGCGTAGCTTGCAAGAGTTTGCAGGAACAGGTGAGGAATTTGTCATCTTGGTAGGCCGCCGTGAAGCCGATGGCAGTGTTTCATTAATTGGCACTGTTGAAGGTGACAAAGGACTGACTGAAAAAGCGTTGGTAAAAGCCAAAGTATAACCGATTATTTGCTGCCTAGCCGCATTGCGCCCTGTGCAGAAGCTTTTGATCCGCAAGTACCAGCGCCATCATTGCGGCGACCACGGGCGTGCCGCGAATACCGACACATGGGTCATGACGACCCTTGGTGACAATTTCCGCAGCCTCGCCGGCTTGGTTGATTGTCGGCACTGGCGTCAGGATTGAGCTCGTCGGCTTAAACGCCACGCGGCATATGACGGGTTGTCCTGTCGAGATACCGCCCGCAATTCCGCCTGCATTATTGGCCAGGAATTCAGGATGGTTGCTGCCTTGTGCGGGCGGACGCATGGGATCTGCGTTTTCTTCACCCCGCAGCCGCGCCGCATCAAACCCTGCACCTATTTCGACGCCTTTGACCGCATTGATACTCATCATGGCTGCGGCAAGTTCGCTATCCAGTTTGGCATAAATTGGCGCGCCCCATCCCGCAGGCACGCCCGTTGCCACACATTCAATAACCGCGCCCAGCGAGGATCCCGCTTTGCGCGCATCATCGATCAGTTTTCCCCAGCGTGCCGCAGCGGCCTCATCGGGGCAAAAAAACGGGTTTTTATCAATCTGGCTAAATTCGAAATTATCAGGATCAATCCGGTCGCCGCCAATTTCACTGACATAAGCGATGATCTCAACCTCTGGAATGGCGGCCCGTGCCACTGCGCCAGCGGCAACACGCGCGGCGGTTTCCCGCGCTGAACTGCGGCCGCCGCCGCGATAATCGCGAAAGCCGTATTTGGCATCATAGCTATAATCGGCATGGCCGGGGCGATAGGCCTTGGCAACTTCGCTATAATCCTTGCTGCGTTGATCGACATTTTCAATCATCAGCGAGATCGGCGTGCCTGTTGTCCGCCCATCAAACACCCCTGACAATATCCGAACCTGATCGGGTTCCTGCCGCTGCGTCGTAAAACGCGATGTGCCCGGGCGGCGCTTGTCCAGAAAGGGCTGGATATCAGCCTCGGATAGTGCAATTCCCGGCGGGCACCCGTCAACAACCGCGCCCAAAGCAGGGCCGTGGCTTTCGCCCCAAGTCGTAAATCGAAACACGCGGCCAAATGTGTTAAAGCTCATAGCGAATTCCCGGTCGTTAACATGGTCAACGCGATGGCGAGAATTAAATGCAATTGCAAGGTTTCAAAAAAAGCAGGCGTTTGCCTATTCGCGTTTCTTGGCCCTGGCGGCGCGGTACCGGATTTGTTCGACGCCAATCCACGTTCGGATGGAACGCGCCGTAATCAGCAATGTGGTGACCGCCAATAAACGTGCTGCATATGGATGCCCGTAAATACTGCCAAGCCGTCCGCCGAAAACAAACGCGGCGATGACACCTGCAAACATCGCCATGGACACAAAGCCGTCCAGTATCGGCGGCAACCCCTCCCAATAGCGCCGCGAATGAAAATATCCGTGCACGCCGACTGCAATCGCACACACCGCCAATAACGCATAAAGTTCCGGACTGTGCATACGCTTGCTCCCTTATTTAGAGCGCTATCATATACATAAATTTACATCAAGCGGAGCAGGGTCGCCGCTTCAAGCCAACCCGATATCTGGCGCGTCCTCCTGCTTCATGCCCACGGTATGATATCCGGCATCGACATGGTGGGTTTCGCCTGTCACCCCCGAAGACAAATCCGATAACAGATACAGCGCAGCTCCGCCGACATCATCAATTGTCACATTGCGGCGTAACGGTGAGTTTAATTCATTCCATTTCATAATATAGCGGAAATCGCCAATTCCCGATGCGGCCAGAGTCTTGATTGGTCCCGCCGAAATCGCATTCACGCGGATGTTATCGGGGCCGACATCATTGGCGAGATATTTTACCGAAGTTTCCAATGCTGATTTGGCAATTCCCATAACATTGTAATGCGGAACGACCTTTTCAGCGCCGTAATAGCTTAACGTCAACATGGCCCCGCCATTTTCACGCATCATGGGCGCTGCGCGTTTGGCGACGGCGGTAAAACTGTAAACGCTGATGTTCATGGTCATCAGGAAATCTTCCAAACTAACGTCGAAATATTTACCGCGCAGCGCCTCTTTATTGGTATATCCAATGGCGTGGACGACAAAATCAATCGTTGGCCAACGCGCCGCCAGCGTATTAAATGCAGCGTCAAGATTATCCATGTCGGCAACATCACAATCGATCAGGAAGTCGCATCCCAATTGCTGCGCCAGCGGCTTGACCCGTTTGGCCATAACCTCCCCCTGGTAACTGATTGCCAGTTCCGCGCCAGCCGCGCTCAATTTTTTTGCGATGCCCCATGCCAATGATTTGTCATTAGCAAGGCCCATGATGAGGCCGCGTTTGCCTGTCATCAATCCGGTCATATTTCCGCTCCTAGTTGGCGTGTTTCATAATTTGGCATCCCTTAGATCAGAATTGCCCGCATTGGCCAGCGCTGCATTTAATTGCGCGCCGCTCACCATGCCAAGGCCAATCAGATAAAAGAAAATCAAGGCAATCATAACGCCCGCCAAACTGCCATAAGTAAGATTGTAGTTTGACATATTGGCAAGGAACAGCGGAAGCAAGGCAGTGCAGCCAAGCCACCAAAGGCTAACCAGCGCAGCGCCCGGCCATTTCGGAAATTCCTTTGCGCGGTACTTGCGCGGTGTAAGGCCCCGAAACACGACATAAATGGCGAGGAACAATCCCAGGAACGGCACGATGCGGCCCCATGCAAAATATCCCGAAGCCTGCTGTGCCGCCGGAATATACCGGTAGACCAGATCCTCTATTGTCGACACCAGCAATTGCGCGCTGAATGCAACCATTGCCAGCACGACGGCAAAAATTATCGCCATGAGTGATCCCAAACGATATTGCCAAAAATGGCGGCTGGGCAATGTGCCATAAGCGCGGTTTAGCACGTCGCGGAATGCTTCCATCATACTCGCGGTAGTCCAAAGACCGACCGCACCGCTGAACCACAATAATGGCCCAGTCCGTGCCTGCATGGCGCTTTCCACCGGACCGCGCAAAGCGTCAGCCGCGCCCGGCGGTACAGTCCGGAAAAAAGCTTCGATCATCCCGGTGCCCGATGAAGTTTGACCAAATGCGCCAGCGATTGCAGCAGCAGCAATACAGAATGAAAACAGCGTAACTAACGACAAATAAGCAAAATTCCCGGCATGGATAAAACCGTCATTATACACGCCCACCAACACGCGCTTTCCAATTTCATATGATTGCCGGAACGAATTTTGATGCGCAAACCAGCTGGCTTCGCTTTGTGGCTGTGCACCACTGGAATGCGCTCTGGCTTCGGGAGAAAGAGGCGATGGTTCGTGCATTGCAGCCTAGCCGAATTCAGCGCGGATATTGACATCGTCAGGCATAGTTGCGGTAAATTCCCTTAGCGCATCCAGGTCCGCTGGCAATTTAATCATCAAAGTCACCAACTGATCGCCGCGCACCCCGGTTTTGGCCGGAAACCCCCGTCCCTTGATCCGCAATACGGCACCCGAACTTGCCCCGGCAGATACGGTCAGCATGACCGCGCCATCAACCGTAGGAACCTTGATTTTGCCGCCGCTAACCGCTTCTTTCAAACTGACCGGAATATCTAACCGGATATGATCGCCGTCGCGCACAAAATGGGGATGCTTACCGATTTTGATTGTAACCATCGCATCGCCGTTGCCGCCGGGGCCAGGCTGGCCTTTTCCGGGGATGCGGATTTGTTGCCCCGCAACGACGCCTGCGGGCAGTTTGAACTCAACGCTTTTGCCGTCTTGCAACGTCAGCCGCTGCGGCGCGAGCGTGGCTGCATCTGTAAATGCAACCAAATGCTGATAGGCAATGTTCGCGCCCTTGGGCGGGGGCGCAGACGGGCGCTGCTGTCCCGAACCTTGCGGCCGCGCTGATCCGCCGCCAAACAATCCATCGAATATATCGCCCAGATCAATGCCGCCCGATTGGGCGCCAAATCCGCCGCCGGGGAAACCGCCCGCGCCGCCCCCGGTATATCCGCCACCACCAAATGGAGAGCGGGGATTGCCATCGCCGTCGATTTCACCGCGATCAAACGCGGCACGTTTTTGTTTATCCGACAACAGGTCATACGCCTGCGTCACTTTGCTGAACCGTTCGGTCGCATTTGGGTTATCGGTATTTTTATCGGGGTGTAGTTCTTTTGCAAGTTTGCGGTAAGCGGTCTTAATCGCTTTTTCATCCGCCCCTTTTGATACGCCCAATGTTGAATATGGATCGGCCATTTTTACCCTGATTATGTCTGCACTATATGCCTAAGTCGCTATTGAAGTTCCAATAGTCAACGCGGCGTGAAACCATTTTCCAGTTTTTTGCCCAAAAATGCGCGCATCACCAGATAGGCCAGCAAACCCATTGGCCCAAACATCAATGTCAAAAACAGCGGCGGGACCTGCAATACGCGGCTTATCCCGTGTCTGTCGGCATTGCGCGCAATCCAGATGCCTACAAACAAATCAAACGCCAGATAGTGAATCCAGCCTATGGTTGCCCCGCCTTGCGTGTCAAATAACGCCATCACGCCGGATAGCGTGGTAAAATCAAGGCTTTTGCCCGTATCGCCTGCCCCGCCATTAAAAGCGTCACTCATAAGCCCGATAATAAGTATGGAATATGTGAGTGCAAGTAGCCCCGTTCCGCCCAGAAATATGCCGCGTATCCACATTGTCCCGCGCGGCCCGAACGCCAGCAACAGCCAGAATATCAATACGCCGCCATTGGTGATTTTGAAAATAAGTTCCCAAGGCATCTAAATTCATCCTTCCCTCTTTTTAATAACGCCAGCTTAGCCTATCAGCTTGAAAATGGAAGATACTGATCCTTACACCTTGTTTAACGTCTGGTACGCCGAGGCTTGCGCCAGCGAACCCAACGATCATAATGCCATGGCATTGACCACCGTAAACGCGAACGGACATCCGTCATCGCGTATGGTGCTGTTGAAAGGTCATGGACCAGAAATGGAAAAGGACGGCGGCTTCATTTTCTATACCAATCTGGAAAGCCGCAAGGGCGGTGAACTTGCAGGCAATCCAAATGTCGCCTTGCTTTTCCACTGGAAAAGCCTGCGCCGCCAAATCCGGATAGAGGGCCCCGTAACGCGGGTTTCAGATGACACTGCCGATGCCTATTTTGCGACCCGCTCGCGTAATTCGCAATTGGGCGCATGGGCATCGGACCAATCGCGACCTTTGGCGGACCGGGCAACGTTTGAGGCGCGCTTTGCCGAAATGGAGGCGCGCTATGAGGGGCAAAATGTACCACGTCCGCCGCATTGGTCGGGTCATATTGTCACGCCGTCGGCCATTGAATTCTGGCAGGACCGCGAATTTCGTTTGCATGAACGCTGGCGGTTTGTGCGCAGCGGCAACGCGTGGACCACAGGGATGCTATACCCATGAGCGGTGTTCATTCGCATGGGCATGGGGCGGGGCATGGCCACGCGCATAGTCACGGCCACGGATCGCTGACCACAAACGCCGCGTTGGCGAGCGTCGGCGTCGCGCTGTTCCTGCTGATTATAAAAATCATCGCGGCGGCGCAAACTGGGTCAGTGGCGATGCTGGGGTCGCTAGCTGACACTGGCCTTGATCTAGCCGCCTCACTCGTGACGTTGTTCGCGGTGCGTTACGCAATGCAGCCCGCCGACAACGAACACCGTTTTGGCCACGGCAAAGCAGAGGCGTTATCCGCGCTGTTTCAGGTTGCCTTGATCGCGATGTCGGCGCTGGCCATTGGCGGGCGCGCAATAGACCGCCTGCGCAGCGGACAAAGCACATCCGAGCCGGAATACGGGATCATTGTATCTTTGATTGCCATTGCGGTCACATTAGGCCTGCTGGCCTATCAACGGTTCGTAATAAAACGCACAGGATCGGTCGCCATTGGCGCAGACCATATGCATTACCAGACAGATTTATTGTTAAATGTCGCAGTTATATTGGCCATCATTCTCGACAATGTTCTGCGGATAAAGGGGGCCGACGCGCTGTTTGGAATCGCCATTGCTATATGGCTGTTATGGGGGGCGTGGCGCGCCGCAAGCCAGGCCATTGACCACTTGATGGACCGCGAATGGCCAACGGAAAAGCGCGAACGGTTTTTGGCCGTGGCCAGCAGCCATCCCGAATTAAAAGGCATTCATGATATGCGCACCCGTTCGTCGGGCAGCGATGAATTCGTCCAGTTCCATGCCTGGGTCGACCCCCAAATGACTGTGCTGGAGGCGCACCGCGTCATGGACGAGGTTGAGGCCAAATTGATGGCGGAATTTCCCGGGGTAGAAGTGCTGATTCATCCCGATCCAGAGGGTCATAGCGACGAGATTGGGTATGTCCCATCGGAAACCGCCGAGCATCATTCTGAAGGACATGGTGACCATATACATGACTAATCTTCCTTATTTCCAAGTTGACGCATTTGCAGATGCGCCGTTTAGCGGCAATCAGGCCGCCATTATGCCTTTGGCGCGGTGGTTGCCCGATTCTGTTTTGCAGGCCATTGCCGCGGAAAATAACTTTGCCGAAACCGCCTTCATAATTGCCGATGAAAGCGGCGAGACGGATTTTGAGTTGCGCTGGTTCACGCCCGCCAACGAAGTTCCCCTTTGCGGGCATGCAACATTGGCAAGCGGCCATGTTATTTTATCGCAGCAAGCCGATATGGATCTTGTGACTTTCAAAACGCGCAAAGCAGGGATATTGGCGGTGGAACGCGATGAAGGCGAACAAAGCTATTCCATGGCGCTGCCCGCATATCCGCCTTCTCCTGCCGAAATGCCTGATTGGATAACCGCGATTGGCGGCAAACCCGCCGAACGGCAATTATATCCCGAACGCTATAATGTGCTACGATTTGAAACTGCGGCAGAAGTGCTGGCGCTGAAACCGGATTTCAAAACACTGGCGGCGCTTGGCGTTGACGATCAATATATATGTACTGCGCCAGGTGCCGGGCATTCCAGCGGCGCAGACGTGGTAAGCCGTGTATTCGTTCCGGGATGCGGAGTCGATGAGGACAGCGTCACGGGCAGTGCGCACGCCGTGCTCACGCCTTATTGGGCGCAAAGATTTGGCCGCAGAAGTTTTACCGCGTATCAGGCAAGCGCGCGCGGCGGTCATATCGGCTGTACATTGGACGGCGATAAAGCCGTATTGCGCGGCAAATGCCTTACGGTGGTCGAAGGTGTTTTTCGGTTGCGCGAGTGAACGCTGATCCATCATTACGAGCGAAGCGAAGCAATCCAGAGTTGCATAGCAAAACCCTAGATTGCTTCGTCGCTTCGCTTCTCGCAATGACGATTCATATTAACTGCAAATTGCTCTAAGCAACAACCGCGCTAACAATCATGCCGGGCTCACGCGGTGGTTCGCCCTTTGGCAGCGCGTCAACATTTTCCATACCGCTTTCAACAACGCCCCACACGGTATATTGGCGGTCAAGGAAGCTGGCATCATCCAAACAGATGAAGAACTGGCTGTTCGCGCTGTCGGGATCGGACGAACGCGCCATTGAACATACCCCGCGCTGATGACTTTCGCTGTTGAATTCCTGTTTCAGATTCGGTTTTTTCGATCCGCCCATACCGGTTCCATTGGGGCATCCGCCCTGCGCCATGAAGCCGTTGATGACACGGTGAAATTTCAGGCCATTGTAAAAACCTTCATTTACCAGCGCTGTAATATGCGCGACATGGCCCGGTGCCAAATCGGGGCGCAACTGGATAACAACATCGCCGGTGCTGAGCGAGAGCGTTAGTTTTTGACCTGTCATATTTTTGATCCTTGTTCTTTGGTAATTGTGGGCATCGCCCTAATCGAAGCGCAGTCAGAATGAAAGGCCCAATGGGCTTGCAATTTGATGCTGCAAGCTTAGGAGAAACGCATATTGGCAGCGGTTTGCAATCGCCTGCATAAACATTGTCACAGTCATCCGGTATCCGATGTTAAGGAGGCGCATATGAACAACGATATCGCCCATCCTGCATTGGGTACCAACGATGCCGATCTCGATCCTATTTTGGAAACGCTGGACCAGGATAACCGCCTGACCCGTGATTTCGTGGACCGCGTGCTGGATGCAGTGGGTGCCGGTGATGACGCACAAGCCTATCGGCTTGTCGAACCACTGCACGAAGCCGACATTGCCGACTTGTTCGAGATTACACCGCGTGACCAGCGCGGGCCGCTTGCCATAAGCCTTGGCGATTTGATGAGCGCCGATGTGCTGGCTGAGGTCAATGATTTCGTCCGCGAGGACATTATTGATGCCCTGCCCGCCGCCCAAGTTGCCGACATGGCCGGGCAGATGGAAACCGATGACGCGGTGGCGGTTATCGAGGATATGGAAGAGGATGAACAACAGGCCATCCTTGCCGAACTGAACCCCGAAGACCGCGCCGCAATTGAGGATGCGTTATCCTATCCAGAGGAATCCGCTGGCCGGATTATGCAGCGCGATCTGGTGGCGGTTCCCGAACATATGTCGGTGGGGCAGCTGATCGATTATCTGCGTGATAATCAGGATTTGACCACCGAATTCTGGGAAATTTTTGTTGTTGATCCCACGCACAAACCCGTCGGCACGTGCCGCCTGAGCTGGATTTTACGCAACCCGCGCAGCAAGCAAGTCAGCGAAATCATGGAGACCGAACAGACGCTGATCCCGGTGGACATGGATCAGGAAGAGGTTGCGCTGCGGTTCCAGAAATACGCATTGATTTCTGCTGCGGTGGTCGATGGCACCGGGCGGCTGGTTGGCGTTATTACCGCCGATGATATTGTCCACATCATTCAGGAAGAGGCCGGTGAGGATATTTTGCGCCTGTCGGGCGCGGGCGAAGGCGATATTAACGAGCCGATTTCCGACAGCTATAAATCGCGCGTGCGCTGGTTAATTGCCAATCTGGGCACCGCAATGGTCGCCTCGTTTATCATCGCGCAATTTGGCGTGGCGATTGAAACGATGGTGGCGCTGGCCGTGCTGATGCCGATCGTCGCATCATTGGGCGGAAATGCCGGAACACAGACATTGGCGGTTACGGTGCGCGCGCTGGCCACCAATCAGCTGACCCAGTCCAACACCCGCCGCGCGATATTCCGGGAAATCCGCGTTGCCATGCTGATCGGTTTAACCGTCGCGGTGATCGCAGGCCTTGGCGCGGGGCTATGGTATCAAAACTGGAAACTGGCGGCAGTGATTGCTTCGGCGATCCTGTTCAACATCATGCTTGCGGGATTATCTGGCGTTACTATCCCGATGATTTTGGACAAGCTGGACCAGGATCCAGCCGTTTCAAGCTCTATTTTCGTGACGATGATTACGGACAGTATGGGTTTCCTGATATTCCTTGGCCTTGCAGTCGCCAGCGGTTTGGCGGGATAACATAATGGCGTTGGGTATTACTAAAATTGCCTATGGCGCGGAAAGCACGGCGACGTTGGCCGCATGGCTGGAACGCGGCGCGCGCGAAAATGGCGGACCCGGGTTTGCGTTGATGACCACGCGGTATATGCCCAAACGCGTTGCAGAAATGACGGGCGGATCGCTGTACTGGATACACGCCAATACCATTGTTGGGCGATCTCCCATCATCGGGTTTCAGGAAAATAACGAGGGCCGGTATTCGATGCTGCTCGAACCGATATTCATCCCTGTACGCAAAAAACCCAAACGCGGACATCAGGGCTGGCGCTATATGGAAGAAAAAGACGCGCCGCCCGATTTGAAAAAGGGTGAAAGCGATGGCCGCGACGAAATGCCATCCAAGTTGCTGGGGGATTTGACGCGGATGGGGTTGGTTTAGGCATCCGATGTTTGCGCAGAGATCGCAGAGACGACGTCAGAGGGTGGCCTTGATGGCATGTATATATCAAAAACCAAATCCTCACGCGGAGACGCGGAGAAGATGCGCCAGCCCGAAGGGTATTGTAATTAATATGTTCTGCCATAAATTTTAGGGGCAGATATTGGGCGCATGAAGATACGGAATAATTTGACCTCCTCCGCGCCTCCGCGCCTCCGCGTGAGGATTTTTTTATGTGCGCACGGTTCCGCAGACTTGCAATGTAGGATTATATTTGGGAGCGTTCTGGCTGGCTCTTTGACAATCTGAATAGTGTTCCGTTCACGGGCGAAAATGCCAATTTTTGGGTCGGCGAAATTGCCCAAAAAGTCCTACACAAAAAATCCATGTTTTGCGTTGTTTTTAAACGCTCCTATATATGTCGTCTTTGTCAACTTATCGGCGCTTTATTTTACACGGCCTTACACTCAATGTGCCCGCTGGACCGCCCTCTTATTTCCGTCTTAATCGTCCTTCCTTTACGCGAAATAAATGGCACAGCGATGCAGCGCAAAGCTGCTTTTTTGGGATGACGGTTATTGGAGGGTAGCAGCAACGCTATTTGCGTTTTAAGTGATGCGCGATTAGCAGTTGGGAAATCCAATTTGTAAGGACGCATATGACCACCGATTTTTCCGCCGAATTCACGCCAGCATCCAGTTCAAATTTCCCGTCAATCTGGGTATCGGCGATCTGGATCATCCTGTTCTTTGTCGCGCAATTGGTTTTTGGTCTGCTGGCCGTAATGGTCAAGGTCGCAATGGCTGACGACATGGAATTGGCGACGGCGCAGCTGGGCGATCTCAATTATATTGCATTGCCAACAATTTGGGGATTGGTGGCATCAAATGCCGTTATCAGCCTTGGCCTATGGGCGTACTTGCGCCGCGATAACCGTTTTGCGAAAATCGGTTTCAACCGCTGGAGCGGTATCAGTTTGGCCAAAACAATGCTGCTTGCAATCGCAGTAATCGCGGGCGGACTCGCATTCAACTACGTGTATTCCGAATATATCTTCAAGGGTGTGGAGATGCAGAAGGAACTGAAAGAACTGTTCGCGGCCATTCCAAAAACATTGCCCAACAACATATTGCTGTTCCTGGCCGTTGCCATTTTCGCGCCACTGTTAGAAGAATTCCTGTTCCGCGGATTGCTGCAAAACAGCCTGATGCCGATGATGCCCGCCGCCGCTGCAATCCTGTTATCCGCCGCCATTTTTGCAGGCGTCCATTTGGATAAAATGGCATTCGCGCCGATCTTTGTTTTAGGCGCGGCCTTTGGATATTTATACCATGTCACCGGATCGCTCCGCGTTTGCATATTGATGCATATGATAAATAACGGCGCTGCGTTGGCCGTTGGATAGACCCCGCCCCTGCCCTACCCTGTAAAGAGTTCTTGACTGTAAAGAGCTCTTTACTGTAAAGACCTCTTTACATGATTCGGAATGCATCCGGATCGGCGCAAGGAAGTGGCAAATTGGAAAACCGTTTAAAAGAATTGCGAATGGCGGCTGCGTGGAGCCAGGGCGAACTTGCCCTGCGGCTCGGCGTTTCGCGTCAGACAATCAATGCGGTGGAAACCGACAAATATGATCCCAGCCTGCCGCTTGCCTTGCGCATGTCAAAATTATTTGGCGTGCCCGTGGATCAAATTTTCATCGATCATTGGGCACCAAAATCATGAAGGATATGGATGATATGGAACAAACAATTGATGCGGCAAGGCCGCCTCGTCCGGCGATCAGCAAGCTAGCAGATTTCCTGTTATTGTTATTGGCAAGTGGCGGTGTGGGATATTGCATCGGCAAGCTTATGGCAGGCGATGATTTTGAAGTAGGTGACGGGGGGATTATATTATTATCGGCAGCAATTTTTTCCCTACTCGCCTATCGGCAGTTGAAAGCCTTTCCGCAAGCAAACCGAAAACAGGAAGTAACGCGTTACGCGGTCCAAACAGGCGTCGGCGCGATTATAGGAATGGCGGGAATGAGCGCTATTATTCTATTGCTTGGCGATACATTCGAAAACATGGCCGAACAGGCGCTCTATTGGAATTTGGCTGCGATATTATTGGCGGCGCTTTATATCTTGGTCGCGCTGGTTCTTATGTTGCTGTCGGCCAACAAGAAAATGGTGGCAACAAAGCCGGGAGACGAACCGTTGTCCGACGATGAATATAAAGATACTAGAACATTGTTTTTCTGGGCGGCGCTTGGCATGCTCGCCTATGGATTGATCTTAGGCATTACAGCAATTTACGGCAAAGATGCGGGCGGACCAAACTGGTTCGCCCTCGCTACGCTTTGTAGCGCAGTTGCCGGGCAATGGACCTGCAGCTATATTTTGTGGCGGCGCTATGACGAGCTTTACCGCGAAGTCACCCGCACGGCATGCGCAGTCAGCTATGTCATGGTCGAGATTATGATCGTAGTTTGGGCTGGATTGACGCTGTTCGGATTTTCTGTGCGGTTTGACCCTATGGCGGTACTGGTTATTATGATGACCATTTCGCTAGTGACGACGCTAACGGTCTCACTGCGGCACGGGGTGCGTTAGCCCGCCGCCCGCTTCGCCAAAACTTTGGCAATAACATCGGCAAAAACCTCGGCACTTTGCGCGCCGGGTACCATGAATTTCTGGTCGAATATGATGGCAGGGACGCCCGTAATATTCTGGTCGATCCATTGCCGTTGTTCGGCACGAACAGCCTGCGTTAACGGTTCGCTGGCGATGCAGGCCGCAGCCCCGTCGCGTTCAAAGCCTTGGGCCTGAACAATATCGATCAGGACCGCTTCATCGCTGACATCACGGCGATCCTGAAAATATGCTTTGAACATGGCCAGTTTCAGCGCGGTTTGCGCCTTCCACCCACGTTCGTTGGCCGCCATGGTGAGCAGCTTATGCGCCTTGAACGTATTATAAATACGCATGCCGTCGCCATAGCTAAACGCAAACCCGACGCTGTCGCCAATTTCCGATAACCGCGCCCTGTTTGCTTTGCTTTGATCGGGTGTGCTGCCATATTTGCGGGCGATATGCTCTGCTGTATCCTCGCCCTCGGGCGGCATGTCGGGGTTTAACTCAAACGGATGCCACCATGTTTCGGCGGCAACGGGCGTATCAATTAAGGTCAACGCTTTTTCGACCTGCTTACACCCGATGATACACCACGGACACACAATGTCGGACACAATGTCGATACGCATCGGCACGGGAGTCTCCACGCGATTAATCCGCCTTTGCCCAATGCCGCAGCAAACTATGTGCAATCGCAAACGGCGGCGGCGCATTAAAACGGCGGCCTTCGTCCCCAGCCAGCGCTGCGCGAGCCTCGTCCTTGGTGACCCACATCGCGTCTTCCAACTCGTCGGTGTCCAGTGTGATGACATCATCCAGCGCCTGCGTCACACAGGCCATCATCAACTGCGATCCGCCAAACGGCCAGGGCTGGCTGATAACATATTGCACCGGGCCGCAGGATATGCCCGCTTCTTCGTGGATTTCACGGCGCACAGCCTCTTCGATGCTTTCCCCCGGTTCCAGAAACCCGGCAAGCGCCGAATAATTGCCCGGTGGGAAACGCGATTGTCGGCCCAGCAGCGCCTTGCCCTCAAATTCCGCGATCATAATCACAACAGGATCAGTGCGCGGGAAATGTTCTTTATCGCATCCGCTACACTTACGGCCCCATCCGGCCCGAAACAGCGTAGTTGCCTCGCCGCATTTGCCGCAGTATTTATGGCCGTTGTGCCAGTCTATCAAGCAACGCGCCGTGCCATAAATCGCCGCGTCCTCGGCAGGCAAGATAGACAAAGCGCGCCATATCGCGGGGGACCGGAATGCATCGCCGCTAACCTCGGTCAACGGCACGAAATGCGGCTTTCCATCGGCTAACCCCAACAAAATTAACTCGGCATCCTCAGCCAGTTCGGCCACAGAATGCCACGCCAATCCGCCCTCTGACGCAATGACTGGATCAAGTCCATCAAGCGCAAGAACGCGCGCCCGCCAATCCCCCAAAACCGCCGCATAACCATCCGCGTCATTTCGCAAACGATCTGCGCGGTCGAGCGGCGATCCAGTGAAACCGGGGTTCATGTGCGCAGGCTTACTTGCCCATTCCGGCGATAACGTCAGCGATCACCCATTTCGGGAAGTCGGCTTGGAAATCATACACGTTGGACGGCATATACTGGACCATGCCTGTGGCACGCAATTGCAAGCCAGTGTGGACGAAAGCGTTGGTTCCCGCCGCGCCGCCCCATCCGAATGCACCTGCCTCTGCGCCAATGCCCACGCGTCCGCCCGCACCAAAACCAGCGCCGCTGACCCAAGTGCCTGAAGTATCTGCGCCCTCCGGCAACAAATTGGACATGGCTATTTTTGCGGTCTCTTGTGACAATATCTGTACGCCGTCCAAGCTGCCAAAATTCATCAGCATGTGCAGGAAACGATCATAATCACGCGCCGAACTGACCAATCCAGCGCCGCCAAAAGCAAAAGCTGGCTTATCAAGATAGATGCTGTCTGCAGCGGTATCGATTGGAACCGCAAATCCCCCGAATGCGCCATAATTTGTGGTAAAACGCGGAATTTCGCTTTCTGGGACCTGGAAAAAAGTACTCTTCATTTTCAGCGGATCAAACATTTGACTTTGCAGAAATGCCTCAAATTCCATGCCGCTGATAACTGCGATCAAATGCCCGAGAAGATCGAGTGACACCGAATAACTCCATTTTGTGCCCGGCTCTGCAATCAATGGCAACGCGGCGAGGCGTTTTGAAAACGTAGCTAAATCAGGAGTTGCCGGACCACGTTCTAAGCCCGGAATTGGTTTGCGGCTAACTTGCCCGGGATTGATCCCCGCATCGACATACGCCTTTAACAGTGGTCCTTTGGTGATGATCGCATACCCAAGCCCCGCTGTATGCGTCAATAAATGGCGCAGCGTAATCGCTGTTTTGGCTGGCACTGCGTCCAAACTGTTTGCGCCGTCAACAAGCACCGTCATGTTCTTAAATTCAGGTAAAAAGTCTGATATCGGTTGATCGAGCGTAATCTTGCCCTGATCTACCAGCATCATAGCTGCAATTCCGGTTACCGGCTTTGTCATCGAATACACGCGGAACAGGCTATCGATATCAACGGGAACCTGACTGTCCAATGCCAGCGTGCCTTTTGCCAAAATCTCTGGCGCGGCGCTGCCACGGCCGATGGCTGCAACGATGCCGGACACTTTTCTTGTATCGACCAATCCGTCGATCTTTGCGCGCAAAATAGGGAATTTATCGGCGATTTGCGCCCAAACAGGCATCGGCAAAAAAGCCGCAAGTGCCGCAGCGCTCGACAATCCGATAAATCCGCGACGTCCTATGGCGCTGCGTGCAATCACTTGATGTTCCATATCGTCCTCAACCCTATCCAATTTTTACCCACTATAATTTATCGCCTATCACGGCGTGTGCTGCTTTAGAGAATAGAGTTGGCAATCCCGCCTTGTCGAGCGTTTTTAACGGCCAATATGCTCCTATTGCTTGATCCTTCTCTATGCCTTCGGCTTCCGTAACGGCAATTTGCATCTCAAGATGAAAATGCGTGAAGCTATGCTGAACAACCACGTCCAGTATTCGCCAAGTTGATTGAAACGGCGGAATGTTATCGCCGTCGCGCTGTGCTGCCCAGCGGTCATCGGGCAAAGCGCGCATCCCCGCCAACAGGCCTTTGTCACCGCGCTGGACCAGCCAGACATGATCGCCGCGTTGTATCCAGTAAACCGTACCGCGTCGCGTAGGTTTTTGTCTTTTTTCAGGCTTTACGGGATAGGATATCGGGTCACCATTTTGCAACGCGGTGCAATGTGCATTTACGGGGCATAATTGGCATGAAGGTCTGCGGACGCTACAATATCCCGCGCCCAAATCCATCATCGCTTGCGCAAAATCACCGCTGCGTTCGATTGGCGTAATACTATCTGTCGCCGCATATATGGCCTTTTTAGCAGCGGGCAGTGGTTCGCCTATGGCAAACAACCGCGCCACAACGCGCTCCACATTCGCGTCCATGACCACCGCGCGCTGCCCAAACGCAATCGCCGCAATGGCGGCTGCTGTATATGGCCCGATGCCGGGCAGTTTCAGCAGGTCCGCCTCATTTTCCGGCATCTGGCCTTCGTGCTGTGCCACTACAGCGCGCGCACATTTTAGAAGGTTTCTAGCGCGGGCATAATAGCCCAGCCCTGCCCATGCCGCCATAACATCAGCGTCATCTGCTGCGGCGAGTGCCGCAAAATCGGGCCAGCGCGCCTTGAACCTATTAAAATACGCAATTACTGCCGCAACGGTTGTCTGCTGCAGCATAATTTCAGATAGCCAGACATGATATGGATCAGGCAAACCGTCACGGCGTGCCTTCCGCCATGGCAGGGTTCGTGCGTGATCGTCATAATGCGCGAGCAACAACGCCGATATATCCCCAGATTTTTTGCCGTCTAGTGGGCCATGATGTTGGACGCCGTGCATAGTAAATGGCATGAAAGAAGCCATGGATGATGGCAAGCCCCCAAAAGCTGTAAAAAAAGCTAAAGCCGCGCCAAAAGTGCAGCCAAAACCCTATCGGCGCCCGCGCGGCGGAGATGCTCGTGCGGTTGCCGATTTGATGCCTGAAATCGGCCGCGCTGCATTTAGGCGATTTGGATTTGTGCAAAGCAGTGTTGTCAGCCGCTGGGATGAAATTGTCGGCAACAGGTATGCCGCTGTATCCGCACCGGAATTCATTCGTTTTCCGTTTGGCAAAAAATCGGAAGGTACGCTGGAATTGATGGTAGAGGGCGCCCATGCCACGATGATGCAGCATGTCGTGCCAGAGATAATCGAACGCGTGAACCGGTTTTTCGGCTATGGCGCGGTGGCACATGTCAAAATACGGCAAGGTGCAATTGTCAGAACCAAACCCGTTCATAAATCGGCAAGCCCGCCGTCGTTAAAACCCATCCCGATGGAATTGGGCGACAGCTTGCGCGAGATTGGTGATCCTGAACTTTTTGCGGTTCTTGAATCGCTTGCGAACAGTCTTGCCAAAAATGGGGACTGACGGCAGATGATACGTATGCAACAGATTGGGTTGATATCATGATTCTAAACCGCGGCGCCAAATGGACAATAACCGGCATGCTTGCTTTGACCGCGCTTGCGCCTGTTAATGCTGCCGCGCCAAAAACCAATTGGTTGATGACATTTACCGAAACCGCTGCTGGCGGCTATATTGTCGGCAATCCGGCTGCGCCGACAAAGCTGGTGGAATATGCCAGCTATACCTGCAGCCATTGCGCCGAGTTTGAAATCGAAACTGTGCCCGTATTAAAATCACAAAATATTGCGGGCGGCAAAATAAGCTTTGAAATACGCACTTTAGTGCGTGACCCGTTTGATCTGACCATCGCCATGCTGGCCCGTTGTGGCGGCAAAGGACGGTTTTTTGGCAATCATAAATTATTCATGTCCAAACAAAGCGACATATTGGGTAATACGTCAAAAATTTCACCACAAACCGATGCCAAGTTAAAGGCAGGCAATGTCGCCGGATTTATGACCGACGTCTATGGCCAATTGGGCCTGAAACCACTGGCGGCGCAGCGCGGAATTAGCGATGTTGCAGCAAAAGCCTGTTTTGCCGACAAGATGGCGCTACAAAAAATTATCGCCATGACCGAGTTGTCGGGCAGCAAATACGCCATTACAGGTACACCCGCATTCCTGATTAACGACAAGCTGTTGCCGCATGCCCATGATTTGGCAAGCCTTCAAGCCGCACTTGCCGCAGAATGACCACGCAAAAGAGGACAGACACATGACACGCAAATTTTCAACACTTGCCATGGCTGCATTCGCCATCAGCCTTGCCAGTTGCGGCGGCGGCGAAAGCACGGAACCGCCAAAGGGCGATGCCATTGCCAAAATTGCCCCACCTGCTGGTAAAACCTGGGCCGACACCGTCACCAAAACGGAACTTGGCGGATATAAAATGGGCAATCCCGATGCCAAACTGCAATTGATGGAATATGGCGCAATCAGCTGTCCTGGATGCGCGCAATTTTCGGTAAATTCAGCCGAAGAGTTGCGTGCAATGGTCGACACCGGCGTGGTTGCTTTTGAATTCCGTCCGTTCCTGGTTCACGGTATTCAGGATGTCCCGGGGTTTTTGCTGGCCGCATGTAACGGGACTGAGGCATTTTTTGGCCTGACCGAACAATTATATGCCAGTCAGGCAGAATGGCTCGGAAAATTACAAACTATAAGCGAGGCCGATCAACAAGCCTATGCAACGATGGAACCCGCCGCACAAATTACGTTTTTGGGGGAAAAATTGGGACTGGTTGATTTTGTCAAGCAACGCGGCATTAGCGAAGACGCAGCAAAAATGTGTCTGACCGATCCAAAGACTTTTGACGATCTGGTCAAACAATCCGAACGGGCAAGCAAAGAGGACGGCATCAGCGGCACACCTGCGATATTATTGAACGGCACGCGAATTGATCCAGCCGATTGGAATACCACGAAAATCGCATTGAAAAATGCCGGTGCGCGCTGAATGTTGCGTGCGACATGATGCACAGGACATGAAACGCGATAGATGATAGACGCACTGGCATCCTTCCGAACCCGCCATGATGGCCGCTTCGGGCAGGATGCCGTATGCGTATAAAACAGTTAAAACTTACCGGCTTCAAAAGTTTTGTTGAACCTGCGGAACTGCGGATTGAAAGCGGACTGACCGGAATTGTTGGCCCCAATGGCTGCGGCAAATCGAACCTTCTCGAAGCCATCCGCTGGGTTATGGGCGAAGGTTCAGCCAAATCGCTGCGCGGCGCGGGTATGGATGATGTCATTTTTGCCGGAACCGCGTCGCGGCCTTCACGCGATTTTGCCGAGGTTACCATCCGAGCCGACCGCGATCCCGCCGATATACGTCCGGGCTTTGCCGCCAATGACGATGATCCCGAATTGGAAGTCACCCGCCGGATTGAACGCGGCGCTGGCAGCGCATACCGCGCCAATGGCCGCGATGTCCGTGCCAAGGATATTGCTTTGATCTTCGCCGATGCCGCCACTGGCGCGCATTCGCCTGCATTGGTTAGCCAAGGCCGGATTGGGTCGATTATCGCCGCCAAACCGCAAGAACGCAGACAAATGCTGGAGGAAGCCGCCGGGATTTCTGGGCTTCACGTGCGCCGCAAGGATGCCGAACAGAAATTGCGCGCCGCCGAAGCCAACCTGAACCGACTGGCAACCATCTTGGCCGACATGGACGCCCGCGCTGGCCAATTGCGGCGGCAAGCCAAACAGGCCGAGCGCTACCGCCGCTTGACCACTGAGATCACTCAGGCGGAGGCGCGGTTGATATTTGTCCGCTGGAGAGAGGCGAAGGCAGCAGCCAATGCTGCCAAGGCCGAGGCGCAAACCGCGTCCTTAGCGGTTGATACCGCCGCTATTGCGCAGCGTGAATTGGCGGAAAAGCAACAGTCCGCGATCGGCCAGCTAGCGAGTGCGCGCGCCGCCGCGATGATGGCACGGGATGCCGCCAATGATATGTCGAACAAGAATGTGCAGCTTTGTGCGGCGCGCGACCGGATCATACAACGGCAGGCCGATTTAACCGCGCAAGCCCTACGTATGGCCGATGATGGCGCACGTGAAGGCAAATTGACCCATGACGCCGCCGACGCGTTAAAACGGCTGCAAGATGAAAGCGCGCACCTTTCGGGTGAAATCAAGGCCACTGAGGAAGCGCGCCCTGCGCTGAACCGTGCCAGCGAAAATGCCGAACGCCAATCGCGTGAGAGCGAGGTAATCTTGGCCAAGGCGATGGCCGAGCAGGCGCGCGCAGAGGCCGAACAGCGCGTTGCGGATGCAGCGCTATCGGGCGCAACGGCGCGGCTGGAACGAGCGCAGCGTGATACATCGCGGTTGGCAGGTGAAGCGGTCACGCTTGGCAATGAAAGTGAATTACTGGCCGAGGGCATTGCCGCCAAACAGTTGATTGATACGCTGCAAACCCGTATTGATGCAGGCACTTTGGCGATTGAGCAAGCCGAGATTCAGCGTACTGTTCTGACGCAAGAACGCGACGCAGCACAAAGCGCCGCCGCCAGCGCAAAGGCCGAATTGGCAGCACTGCAATCCGAACATAACGCACTGGAACGGGCATTAATCGCACAAAATCAAACAGGCGGTGAAAGGGTAATTGACCGTGTAAAGGTTGCACCCGGATACGAACGCGCATTTGCGGCGGCTTTTGGCGATGATGTCAACGCAGTTATCGGCGGCGATGCCGGGCGGAGGTGGGCCAGTAACAACCAACGTCACCCTGAACTTGTTTCAGGGTCCATTTCGCCTAGTAAAGTTAAGGGTGATGCTGAAAAATGGATGCTGGAACGACAGTCACCGCAGGTGAAACAAGTTCAGCATGACGGGGTGTATAAATTGGCCGATCATGTCGAGGCTCCCGCCGAATTGGCCTTACGACTAGCAATGACATTAGTAGCCAAAACCGACGAAGGTCAGCCGCTTGCTTCTGGCGGACGTCTTGTCACAATGGATGGTAAGCTGCGCCGGTGGGACGGCTTTGCAGCGGATGATGATGGTGCTGCGCTTGCAGAACGGTTGGTGCGCGTAAATCGCCTAGCCACGTTAGCCGAGCAATTGCCGATTATCGAACGCACCGTGGCCGATTTCAATGGGCAGTTGGAGCAAGCAAATACGGACATATCGGCGGCGCAAGATGCATTAAAAACTCTGAGACAGGCGCAACAACAAACCGAAAATGCCCTGCGCCTCGCCCTGCGCGATGCCGATAAGGCCGATGATGCAGTAACGCGCTTACAGACGGCAAGTGCGGCATTGTCGGCGCGAAAAATAGTTGCTGAACAGGAAGCGAGCGAAGCGCAAACCGAAGTTGCTGCGGCCCAAACCGCCCGTGCTGCACTTCCCAAAAGCGATCATCATGCAGCTTTGGTGGCAAAGCTGGCAGGTGAAGGCGAAGCGGTGCGGCGCAATTTGGTGCAAACGCAGGC
>JANOKA010000210.1:0-19469 GCA_031418995.1 Sphingomonadales bacterium
ATGCATCCAGACACCCTATTACCAATTAAGGGCGACCGTGTTCACCGGATCATCCCATAAACCTGCCAAAACATCGTCCAGCTTTGTAATCGTAATTGATGCCCCCGCCATATCCAGAGCGGTGCAATAATTGCCAACCAGGCTTCGGGCAACCTCCACACCTCGTTTACCGAGCGACTTCGTGGCCGCATTGAATAATATGTAAAGCTCCAATACCGGTGTCGCCCCCAGCCCGTTGCAAAATAACAGAACCCTTTCACCACGTTTTATTCCAAGGGCAGGAAGGATTTGATCCAACATCATGTCCGCGATCTGGTCTGCGCTGCCCAGCTCGATCCGCCTTCGCCCCATTTCGCCATGAATGCCAACCCCAAGCTCTGCTTCATAGAGGCCAATTTGAAATGTTGGACGACCCAATTGGGGAACCGTACAACTGGAAAGAGCGATGGCGATAGAACCAGTGCGCTGGTTGGTGTTTCGGGCAACAGCAGCACATTCAGCCAATGGCGCGCTGCGCTCGGCCAGCGCCCCGGTCATTTTTTCAACGATGATTGTACCTGCGATCCCGCGCCCGCGCGCAGCCACTTTCTGGCCAGTTTCGCGGATGCAGATCTCGTCATCAATGACCACGGTTTGCGTGGTGACATTCACCATCTCCGAAGCCATTTCAAAGTTCATTATGTCGCCGGAATAATTCTTGACGAGGAAAAGGACACCCGATCCGCATTCTGCCTTTTGTGCTGCGGCCACCATTTGGCTGGGTGTCGGCGATGTAAAAATTTCGCCCAGACAGGCGGCATCCAGCATTCCGGCACCAACAAATCCGGCGTGCATAGGTTCGTGACCCGTCCCGCCGCCCGACACCAATGATACCTTGCCTGCAGCCTTTTTGACCCGACGAAATACAATGGTGTTCGTCCGGTCGACCCTGACCTTTTTTGTGTGCGCCAGTTCAAATCCCGACAATGCATCCGAGAACACGAGATGCGGCTGGTTAATTATTTTTTTCATGATGACGATGCCATCATGGTTCGGTTTTTGCCGCGGAGATCTCGATAAATGCCTCGGCCTGGTCTTTGAGCGCTTGTTTGATTATGTTGCGTGCCGTAGCATCATTGATCCGCGACAAATCTATCGAAAACATATGATTTCCTGCGCTTACAGTCCGCTCGGTTATAAGTTCGCTTTGGTCCGGATGGGCCAAGAGATACGCTTTTACGAAGGCAGTTCGTTCAGCTGCAGTGAAATGGCATGTGTCCATAATTTTGTGGACTGTATGCGACGGTATCGGAACGCGGTAATTTGGGTTCGTAATCTGCGAGACAAAGCTGCTGTTGGACCCAATTGCATTGGCAATACGTTTTTTCAGCCCGGACGGTTTCGTAGCGAGGCAGTCGCGCAAAATCTCTTTATATTCTTTGACTAAGCCTTGCTTACTGGTCATTTTTATTTGGCCCAATCATTCATGTCGCACCGCTGCGCCATTGCTCAATGGCGTTCCTTACAACCCCGACTTGCCGCGGTGAAACCGACAGTGACCGAATACCGCACTCCAGCAGCTGAGGAATATGCTCTGGCAGGCTGGCAATCTCGCCGCAAATGCTAATTGGTATGTTACGCGAGGATGCCACTGAAACACATTCCTTTATCAACTGATAAACGGGCAGCTCCCACGCATCGGCAAGATAACCGGGTTGCAACGAGTCCCGCGACATAGCCATTAAATACTGTATAAGGTCATTGGTTCCTATGGAAAAGAACGCCGCATCAAATCCCTTTAAAGTCAGGGCCGCTGCAGGGACTTCGACCATCATTCCCAGTTTTGGCAATGCGCATTCAATGCCTTCACTGGCCAGCTCTGCAACCACGTCCTTAAAGGATTGCGCAAACTCTGCCATCTCTGACGGAGAGGTAACCATCGAAATCATCACGCTTAAATCGCCGTAGGGCGCGGCGCGCGCGAGCGCCCGTAACTGGCTACGGAAAAGTTCAGGATGTAGCCGAAGTAACCGATAGCCTCTGACGCCCAAGAACGAATTTACATGCCGATCAGAGGCTATGCCTTGTAAAAATTTGTCACCCCCAAAATCAAATGTTCGTACAATGACAGGCTTATTGTTCGACCAGTCTAATACAGAGCGATAGATCAGATATTGTTGATCTTCGTCTGGTATATCATCATTCGAAACAAGAAATTCGGTTCGTAATAAACCCAAACCGTCAACCATTGCTATGTCAATATCTCTCAAAATCTCCGGATGATCTACATTGAGATATACATTTACAGAATGGTTGTTTATTTTGTGCGCTGAAGATTTTCCATCATGTAGGGGCTCAGAAGAGAATTGGTCTGCAACGGCTGATTTGGTAACGTTTAGATGTCGGGCTTTATAGGGATTGACGGTCAGGATGTTGTTATCTGCATCTAGCAGGATTGGGCTTCCCTCAGCAATAGACAGGATGGTCGCGGGGCAGCCCACCAACATCGGAATGCCTCGGCCACGTGCTAGCATGGCGAGATGACTGGTCAAACTGCCTTTTACCAATGCCAAGCCGGATAACGTCTCTCGGCCAATGGACAAGAACTCGGATGGAGTAATGTCATGCGCCAATAGAATCAAATTTGATTCGCCGTTGGCGGACCACGCCGGATTTGGGTGCGCACGTAGAAGGCCCAAAATCCTTTTGTTCAAATCAATAAGATCGTGCGCAATTGCTTGAAAATTCGGGTCATCAGAGCGGGCATAATTTTCGATTTCTTGATCGAGATGCAATTCCCAAGCAGCGTCGGCGAGGATGCCCTTATCGATCATAGAAAAAATGGGTCCCAAAAATTTCTCGTCTTCAAGCAAGGCAATCTGCAATCCGATAATGTCTTGCGAATCCTTATCTTGTGCCTGCGCCAGATAAAGAAGCTCCTGCTTTGCCCGCTGCGTAGTGGTGGCCAAAAGTGCGTGTTCTTCGGCTGTGCTGCCTCCTGTTCGTTCGGTCACGCGCGTATCCCTTGGGATCCACAAAGCAGCAGTACCCAATATTATACCGTCAGACGCCACTGTCCCGGAAAAAACCGTTTCGGTTGCCACAGGTTTACTCCTCAAACCGGCGTTCAACGAGATCAAGTATCGCGTCCACCGCTCGTTTTGCATCGCCGCCCACGGCCCGAATTGCAATTCTCTTACCCGCAGGAATTTTCAAACCCATAACGGAACTCACTGATTTTGCGTCGATCCAGCCGCCATCAGCCGTTGAAAGTGCTACCTCAGAAACAAATGTTTTTGCCAGCCTAGACAATTTTACCGACGGACGTGCGTGGAGGCCGGTTGGGTTGTTTATGACCGCGGAGCTTTGAACTTCGTCGAGCACTAAGAATATTCCTCTGCCGCTTCCTTGACTTTGCTTAGCGCTGCGCCGCTTGCAGCTTCGGCTGCGGCCATAACCGTGCCTTCAACAATTGGCCCGTCGCAAATTGCAACGCGTGCTCGTACTGCCTTTTCGAGCATTTCGATGGCCATTTCAGCGTTGGTTTCAGCGCCGCCCAAATCGACGATAACAAGAACACCGCGCTCGGAATATGCTAATCTGATGGCTGCGAGGATGGCCGCAACATCTGTCCCCAATCCCCCATCCTTGTTCCCGCCGCAAGGAACGATGACCACACTGTCGCCAACCATCTGCCGCGCCATATCGGCAGTACCGCGCGCGACCAAATCGGAATGCGATACTATAACGATGGAAACATTCTCGGTCATATTTTCTCCATTAGCGTTCGGCAAATTGAAGTAGTTATTATTGCAGCGGAAGCAGCTCCAGGATCTATGTGTCCAAATGAACGCTGACCAAGATAGGCCGCCCGTCCTTTAGTCGCAACCATATGCCGCGTGCCATCTGCTGCACTGTGCACAAAATCGCAAACACTTTGAAGCGAGTCTAACTCACCTGCCTCCAATGCCAACACAAGCGGGACGAGGACATCGAGCATGGTCTTGGCACCGGCATCTGACCTTCCTCTGGATTTTACTGCCTCAACGCCTGACCGCAGCATAGCCGCCACGGCTTGTTTTGTTGCTGGTTGCCCGGATATATTTCCGAATGCTATAAAAAGCGATCCGTATAGCGGTCCAGACGCCCCGCCGATATTCATCAACAATGTCGTTCCTATTAAGCGGCAGGCATCCGAAAAATCTAATGTAGGGATAACATAGCTCTGCTCTTGCAGCGCAGTAAAGCCGCGCAGCATATTTGAACCATGATCGCCATCTCCGATAGCCTGATCGAGTGCCGACAAATAGGCAGCTTCATTTTTGATTGCTTGACAGGTGCTTTCCACCAAGCGGCCGAGTAAACGCGGGCTGACAGGTGATTTGTCCAAGCTGTCCACCGCGTTAGGGCTGCTAATCGCACATACACTTTCAGAACAGCCCAAAACCTGCCGCGCGTTCACAACCAACTAACGCTTTCAAATGGCCGATAACAAGCATGAGGAAATAACCACAGTTTTTCGTTCTCAATGGTGCCCATCCCGTACCCCGCGTTGCCATTTTTTAGCTAACTATGGATTCGATGCCACAATGGGCCACACACAGTCAATTTATTTTCGTATCACTAAATAAAATGACATACTCGGCTGGAAAGATTATCAAGTTTAGCCATCCGAACACAATGCTTGTCGGCACAAAAAGACGATTTCACTCCAGCGGATGTCGGCCCTATTTATAATTTCATATTACACATGTAATACAGTAATATAAGGCATAGAATTACTTCCAATATATCGAAAAATTAAGGTCTATTCCGCGCCAGAAGCATCATCTTTCGGCATTAAATCAGACAATTTTATAGCTGTCGATCAGCAGCAAAATATTTATTGACAATAAACTTTTTGTTCTTCATTTGATGCATCGAGAGCGGGAGCGATCAACCAAAATATTGATGAAAACGGCTTTTCAAGGTCGTCGCAGGCGCTTTGCCAATGAATAAAACCTGCCGAGTCGGGTGGACTAAAAAGTATACGGAGAGGGAGCACTAAAATGAATAAAGTTGCACGTAAGTCTATGCTGACAATAGGGGTTTCGGCAGGCGCACTCATGCTGATGATGGCCAGCCCGTCGTTAGCGCAAGATGCAATGCCAGACTCGCAAGGGCAGGAGGCGACATCCGGTGCGGAAAACAATGCTTCCGATAGCAACGATATCGTTGTGACAGCGCAAAAACGCGGACAGAATATTCAAGATGTAGGTATCTCGATAACGGCCGTCACCTCTGAAATTATGGAGGATTCAAACTTCTCAAACGTATCAGACGTTATCGCCCAAGTACCCGGAGCCATTGCACGCCGTCACTATCCTTCACGTGGGCTGACAACAAACATGTTCATTCGGGGTATTGGACAGACCGATTTCAATGATGGTACCGAATCGTCTATTGCACCGTTCGTCGACGATTTTTATCTTATTCAAGCCAGTCAGGCCGACTTTTCTACATATGACGTCGAGCGCGTTGAGGTACTACGCGGACCGCAAGGAACGATATTTGGCCGGAATGCGACTGGGGGAGCTGTTCAAACCATCACGGCAAAACCGCAGAATGAATTTGCAGGTTCGGTCGAAGTAGGGATCGGAAACCTGGGGAATCAGCTGCTTCAGGGTATGATTAACGTTCCGATTTCCGAAATTGCTCAAGTCCGGCTCTCAGGGCTGATCGACAGGCACGATCATTATGTAACGAATATTTTCCCGGGAACTTCCGATCAGTTGAACCAGAAATTCGCAGCGGGTCGCGCGCAGCTTCGGCTTACCCCAAACGACGACTTTGAAATGGTAACGAAATTTGAATTCGGTAAGGTAAAAGGTAACTTGTCGTCAGACCAAGGCGTTGCTTTTGCGGGTACCGCCGATGGCGACGTCATCCAGATTCCTCAGACGGCATCTGGATATAATCCGGTGACAGATGGCGTGGACGGCCCTGACCGGACCAATGCAGACAGTTTCGGTTATGGCAGGAACAAGATCCAGCATGTCCTCAATACCATAAAGTGGGATTTCGGGAGCTTCAGTCTTACATCGATTACCGGCCTTCTAAACCAAAAATTCGACATTATCGAGGATTGCGATGGCACGCCCAACCCGACCTGCGCCTTCTGGCCCGATGTAAAATCAAAGCACTGGTCGCAGGAAATCAGGCTTAACGGCGAAACCGGGCGCTTGAACTGGACTTTGGGCGGATATTATCTTGGCCAGCGCGCTTCTAACCATATGGTCCTGCCGATCTTCCTGACTGCGGGGACGCCAACAACCTTGCCTACAGGCTTTGTCATCGACGTAAACTGGGATCTTGATGTTCGCTCATTTGCAGCTTTCGGGCAGCTTGAATACGCATTGACCGATACTGTGACAGTTATTGGCGGACTTCGGGTCAACAACGACCGTAAACATTTCGAGCAAGTGCGTGATTTTGTGACAATCCAATATCCTGCCGGGACGACCACATGGTCCAACCGCGAGCTGCTAAGATATTTCCAGGGCGAAACAGCGCGGGTGAACCAACATACGTTTACAGATGCGGTAGCTGGCAATCTGACGACGAAGGAGGATACAAATTTCAGTGGCACGTTGCAGCTAAACTATAAACCTAACAATGATTTGCTCATTTACGGATCACTGCGGCGGGGACTGAAGGCAGCGGGTTTTAACAACGGTCTGGTCGATGTTCAGCAGGCTCAGATTAATTTATTGCCGTATAATCAAGAAGTTTTGCACGCGGCCGAAATTGGGTGGAAATGGGATTTTCTTCAAGATCGCCTCGGACGACTAAATGGTGCGCTGTTTTATTATGACTATAGTGATTTCCAGGCGACCTCATATGTGGGTATTGGCAACCTGATTTCGAACAATGACGCAACAGTAAGCGGCGGAGAGTTAGAGCTTACCATCGAACCAGTGGACGGCTTGACCTTATCACTTGGTGCTGGTTTCTTGTTTGACAAAAAGGTTCAAGATGTCACGCGGGTTAGCTTCACTAATCCCAATCTGACATTTACGGCAGACAGGGAGCTTGGTGAAGCGCCGGATCTCAGCCTGAATGGTGCCTTAAGATATGATTGGCAATCGGGGGATGCCGAGTGGGGCGTGTTTGTCGATGGCAATTACACTGGTAAACGTTTCAGTGACGTCCTAAATCAGACTGACCTTGTATTACCAGGCTACGCTACGTTCAATCTTGGTGCATCATATAAACATGATTCTGGGGCTTTCGTACGCGTGAACATGCGTAACGTATTTGATAAACGGGTTCAGACCAACATCATCGCTGCCCCTGGTCTCGATAACCTCGGTCATTTCAACTATAACGAACCCAGAATCTACAGCATTACACTGGGATATAAGTTCTAATTTAGCTGTCATTTTTTGCAGAGGCCGGGTTTGGAATACTTGGGCTCTGCCGAAAATATAAACGGATACTGCAGCAAGTTTGTAATGTTCTGTTGAGAGGTTCGCGTTGTGAAATTTAGTCAATTCTTTCTAATCCCTGTGATGATAGCTGCGCTCGCATTTACGATTCAGCTTGTCGATCAATCACTTGCTGGCTTGATGCCAGTGCCTGCCAACAAGGGTTTTGGCTGGATTGGCTTTATTTGCTGGTCGTTATATTTCATGGCGGGGGGCGATTTGGCGGGTGGCCGCAAAGTGCTTTATGCATGCGTTTTGGGCATCGCCGCTTCGATAGCCATTATGGAACTTAGCGGAGTGCTTGGGCCGTATTTGAATGGGTTTGCTTCTCCATTTGCGATATTTGCCTTAGTCGTACCCTGCCTCTGTCTTGAGCGGTTGCCGCCTTTCGATTTCATCCCGGGAATTTTTGTGGGTGCGGGCATCTTTTTTGGATTCATGAGCTACGTTCCGGGTGCCACCTATGCAAATGCTGCCATTACCGAGCTTGTATACGCAGTAATCGGCGTGTTCTATGGCTGGCTATCTCTTGTTTTAAGGGGAAGATATACCGCGGCAGTGGAGAAAAACGCTCAATTTGCGGCCTAATTAAAAAAATGCGGAGAAAATATTATGCAAGCCCTGAACATTTCTAGCATGAAAAATATTCTATGTTTCGGTGATTCCCTTACATGGGGATGGGACCCGACGGCGCAGGGTGTTCCCGTTGAGCGCTACCCTTATGCGCAGCGCTGGACCGGAGCTATGGCATCGGTTTTGGGTGAACATTTCCATATTATCGAGGAGGGGTTGAACGGCCGTACGACTAATCTTGACGATCCCATTGATCCCCGACTGAACGGTTCGACTTATCTGCCGTCGGCTTTGGCCAGCCATCTTCCGCTGGATTTGGTCATCGTGATGTTAGGTACAAATGACACGAAGCCATATTTGAACCGTTCGGCCTTTGATATAGCGACTGGCATGGCGGTTCTTCTGGGGCAAATCGCTGGGTCTGCCGGCGGTATCGGAACGGTTTATCCAGCGCCAAAGACGTTGCTGATCGCGCCGCCGCCTCTGGCAGCCATTCCCAATCCCTGGTTCGATGAGCTGTTTAAGGGAGGGGTTGAAAAATCGACGGAACTGGCACGCCACTACCAATCTCTTGCAGCATTTTATGGCGCCGAGTTCTTGAATGCTGGGGATTACATTACGACCGATGGCGTCGATGGTATCCACTTAACTGCGCAGGCCAACATCACGCTCGGCAAGGCCGTGGCTGAAAAAGTGAAAACATTGCTTTAGCTTTCACGATCAAGCCTGCGGCGTCAACCCGCGTGGCTTACATCGCTTTGGCGACTGAAATTTAACGACAATCGTGATTGCTCTGCTCGATTTGGCAATGCTGTCGCGGATGCAAGTCGCTGTGTCTTTTTGATGCGAGTCACACGAGTGCTGTTTGAGATTTTTTACAGAATAAGGGGTGTTCGATGAACGGTTTTTTCAATGGTCACTTAGAAATCGTAACCCAGTCAATTCAGGGGTTTGTTTCCGGTAACGCGGAATGCGAATTCGAAGTTCTGGATGCACTTCCGCACATCAAATGTATATTCTCCAGCAAGAGAAACCGATCGCAGGTTGCCATTCTGTCTGGCGGCGGCGCGGGGCATGAACCAGCCCATGCGGGGTATATCGGTGACGGGATGTTGTCAGGATGTATCATCGGCGAATTGTTCGCTTCCCCCAGTGTTGACGCGGTTTTGGCCGCGATCCTGCATGTTTCGAACGATGCCGGGTGCCTGCTCATCGTCAAAAACTATACCGGCGATCGTATCAATTTTGGTCTAGCCGCTGAACGCGCCAAAACCATGGGTGTAAAGGTGGCAATGGTGATTGTCGGTGATGACATTGCCATACCGAAATCCAACCAGCCACGCGGTATTGCGGGGACGTTGTTCGTCCACAAAATGGCCGGCTATTACGCGCAGTCGGGTCTGGTCCTTGATGATATCAAAGTGCGTCTGGACAAGATCGCGCGGTCAGTAAAATCAATTGGTGTCGCCTATTCGCCGTGCACGTTGCCCGGGCAGAGCAAGCCCAGCGCCGCGCAGGCTGAGCTTGGTCTGGGAATCCATGGTGAGCCTGGCGCCGAACTGTTCGATCCCGTGAGTTGCCGTGACACCGTTCGCCGGGTTGTTGCAAAGTTCAGGGATGGGCATGATCTCGGCAATCAGAAAATCGCGGTTCTGGTCAATAATCTGGGCTCGACATCAAGCATAGAATTGTCTGTCATCATGCACGAGATTTTGAATTCCGACATATCCGGGAATATTGAAATGATCTTCGGCCCCGCTGCTTATATGACGGCATTGAACATGCATGGTTTTTCCGTCTCAATAATTCCTTTAGATGACGAAATTGCAAAAGGTCTGGCGGCGCCCACCAACGCAAAATCATGGCTGTCTTATAGCACCAAAACGGACGTCAAATTGGTGTCTGTCGACGACCGCATCCGGCCCAAAGCCGTTCAAAGTTCACATGACGACATGATGCAGGCCGTGCTCTTCGCGATATGTAATAGCGTCCTCTTGATCGAGCCAGAGCTGAACGCACTGGATGCCATGGTTGGTGATGGCGATACGGGCACGACCTATTCAAAAGGTGCACAAGCAATCCTTGCAAGGCTTTCGGCAGGTGAGCTTCCGCTGCAAAGCTGCGCGGCGCTTATGTTGGTCATTGGCGACATCCTGTCCACGCATATGGGCGGATCAAGCGGCGTGCTGCTATCGATCTTTTTCACTGCTGCCGGAAATGAATTCCAGAAAAGTAACGACATGATGTCAGCACTTAATTTTGCGCTGTTGGCGGTCAAGCAATATGGCGGCGCAGACCTTGGTCACCGGACGATGATGGATGCGGCAATACCGGCAATCGAATGTCTGTCTAACGGCTTGGATATAATGGCGGCGGCGGTTGCAGCGAGACAGGGGGCGGAAGCGACGGCAGATCTTGAAGTCGCCAAATCAGGCCGATCATCTTATCTGCGATCTGACACGTTGAAAGGCGTTCGGGATCCGGGCGCCGTTGCCATCGCCACGATATTTGAAACGCTCGCCAGCTCCCTGACCAGTCAGAATGATACCCAGAATTTGGCTGCGGTATAGGGTCGTTCGCCCTCTGCCGTTCCAAATCTTTCACTGGTTGGAGCGAACCTGCCGGATCGAATGGGCCAAATTTCCAACTATCGCCGATGACGAGCACGACACATTACCTATTCGTAACTTCATTCAGAGGTGGCCCGCTTCGCCAATGTCCTCAAAGTGAATGCTGTGCAAAAGGGGGACCGCTTCACACAATATATGACAATGATATCCGGGGCAGCGTTCGCATTGCTTGCTTGCGCCCGGGTCGGCAATACCGCCGATGAAGGACGGCGCGTTACAAAAAAAATAGAGGACGCTATTTCGGCCCGGTAAAATGCATAGGTCCTGACCCTAAGACACATTTTTGAGGATGTTATGAAGAGAGATATGAAGTTGATTGCGGTCGATACCGATGAAGTTGCTTTGCTGCGCAAGCGCATTCGCGCAATAACCGCCGATGGCGTCCGCGACGCCTTGGGGATCAGCTGGGACACATGGAACAAAATTGCAAAAGGCCATCCGGTGAGCATGCGAACGCGGGATCAGTTATCAAGGGCATTGGAAAGCACCGCAAACGCTCATCTAGGCGCCAATGACGACATGGCAGATCGACCGCCAGCGAAATTCATACGAATGGGTTAATGGATATGCCGCTGTAAAATGTGGTTGGAAAATTTTGAGTACTGGTTTTAATTAATAAAATCAGTTAGATGATTATGCGGTGCTACGCAAGCCTGCCACTCCTTTACGCACTAGCTATTAATATCCACATGTTAGTTACGTGCCGACATCCGTAGCTCTGCTTTTCACTCCTAATATTACACTTATATTACAGTTTTCGACTCAACTTGAAATGGGTTCAAAATTAGAAATCTAATATGACCTCATTATAGTATTGATATTATGACATTTATTTCATGATATTATAGATTGAAAAAAATTCCTTTTTGTCATAATCTTGTAACATTGATGAGGAGAGACGAGATGAAAGCATTGATTTATGTATCAGCGCTGGCTTTGGCGGCCAGTGTTTCGGCGCAGGCAAAGGAACCCAAGGGCGAAATCGGCTACCAAACTGGAGAGCTCGGTTACGACGCGCTTGTCGCGGGTGACAATCAACGGGCGGCTGAACAGATTTTGGCGCGCGCAGATGAACGCACTTCTGACCCCGCGAAATTATTGAACCTTGGGCGCGCTTATCAACGAATGGGCCGAACTACAGATGCCATGCGCTTGTTCCAAGCCGCCATGGACAGCCGCGATGTATTCGATGTCGAACTAGCGGATGGTTCGGTGATGTCATCGCGCGAAGCCGCGCGGCTTGCCTTGTTGCCATATACATCACGGATGGCGTCGCGGTAACAAGGGTTTAGGATGTTTTGTCATCCTAATTTAATAGCATAGCTTAAAATTTGGCGGAGCATTGCCTCCGCCAATTTTTTTTACAGATTTTACGTTGCCTAATTTCTGCAGAATGGCCTGTTTAACTTCGGTCCAGCCTGCGGCTGACATTTTTGTGTCACAAAAGATTCTCAAAACCATCATCATTCTCCAACGCTCGCGTCACACACCGCGCCTAATCGGCATTTCGAGGAACGCGGTTGGGGTTAATTGATTCTAATCCGCCGCTTCTTGAACATCTCACCCGAGGTCGTTTTTTTGTTGTGGAGAAATTGAATGCTTAACCCCAAATTGCGCGGGATCATTTTTGCGACCGCTGCTGCGGCGATTGTATCTGGCTGCGGCGCTGATGATATTGCATCGCCCGGAACCAGCGGCGGCGTTACTGTAAACAACCCGCCTGCGCCGCCCCCTCCGCCGCCGCCGCCACCGCCGCCGATTACTTCGGTTGCGGCATCGGTTTGCCCGACAATTACCGATGCGCAAGGCTTGACGGATTCAGGTATCGTATCTGGCCCAACGGGCACATATCGCGCCTGCACATTGCCAGCGCGCATCAACACAAGCTCAACTCTGCCAAAAGTTCCTGGCGTATTGTACCGGCTTGGCGGACGCGTGGACGTTGGAACCGATCAGGGACCAGCTTCGACGAATACTGCGGTAACGCTTACAATTGCACCCGGCGTCATCGTGTATGGCGGTACTGGCGTATCCTGGTTGAACGTCAATCGCGGCAATAAATTGAACGCCATTGGCACTGCAGCCTTGCCGATTATTTTTACCAGCCTGAATAACGTCATCGGTGCAAATGATGATGGCATTATCGGCCAATGGGGCGGCGTCGTGCTGAATGGGCGTGCGCCAATTACCGATTGCGCAGCACCAGCGGCGGCGCCGGGCACGGTAGCTTGTGAGCGCCAAGTTGAAGGTGCGGTTGATCCGGCGCTTTACGGCGGTGCAAACCGAGCCGACAGCAGCGGGCAATTAAGCTACGTGCAAATCCGTTATTCCGGATTTATATTGTCCGGTAACTCCGAGTTACAATCTTTGACGACAGGCGGCGTTGGTACAGGCACTGTGCTTGACCATATCCAGTCGTTTAACAGCTCGGATGATGGCGCAGAGTTTTTCGGTGGATCGGTGAACATGAAATATTTCGTGTCCATCGGCGCGGATGATGACAATCTGGATACCGATGTCGGCGTAAAAGCCAATTTCCAATACGTTCTGGCCGTACAGCGTCCCAATGCCGGCGATTCAATGATCGAAGCGGATTCGGACAATTCACTGGATGGCAACACGCCGCGGCAAAACACGCGTTTGGCGAACTTTACGTTTATTCAGCGTAATAACACCGGAAACGGTGCAGCCATCCTGCTACGCGGCGGCACAGATTACACGCTTGCCAATGGCGTAATCGTTAGCCCGACCGCCGCTTGCTTGCGGATCAGCCGCGCACAAACTGCATCGACAACTGCCGATCCGGCGATTGACGAAGCGGGTGCCCCCCTGGTTCGCAGCGTTGTGGGCCAATGCGGCGCACCTGCATTTGTTGGATCAAACGGCGTTACCGAAGCGCAAGTTGCCGCAATCTTTGGATCGGGATCAAACGGTAATAACAGTGCGTTTACCCCTACGTTGACTTCATTGTTCATCAATGGCGCCAATGAGACGGCGGTAACGGCGTTTAACGCCAGCACCCTAAATACCGCTGGTTCGACGTTCTTTGACGCAACGACATATATCGGCGCGGTGCGGGACGGCGCGGACACATGGTACGCGGGTTGGACCTGTAACAGTTCAACCGCAATGCTGGGAACCAGCGTAACGGGACTGTGCACATCGCTACCAACGTTCTGATTTGTAGCGCGTAATACGGGGCGGGAGTGCAATGTGAATGCACCCCGCCTCTTTTTTGAAATTGATTAAGGGAAATACGATGTTGAAGCCATTGGGGGCAATCGGCCTGTTGCTTATCACTTCTGCGCTTGTCACGCCTGCCGTGGCATTGGCGCAATCTGGGGCACAATCCGCACCAGATGCTGACGAACCTGAAACCACAGCCGAAGCGGATACTCCCGAAACCGCCGCAGATATTCCCGCCGAAGAAGAACCCGTCGATATATCCATTCCGGGCAGCGGCGGCGAAATCGTTGTGCGCGGCCGTTTTGAGCGCAATGTCGCCAAATCTGCCCCACAAGTCGTATCTGTACTTTCCAGCGCAGATATTGAACGGACAGGCGAGGGCGATATCGCGGGCGCTTTGGCTCGGGTCACGGGGCTGAGCGTTGTTGGCAATGGCTTTGTCTATGTACGAGGCCTTGGTGACCGGTATTCGCTGGCCTTGCTCAATGGTTCCCCATTGCCAAGCCCGGAGCCTTTGAAACGCGTGGTTCCGCTGGATCTGTTCCCCACCAGTGTAATTGCATCGTCATTGGTGCAAAAAACCTATTCGGCCAATTTTCCCGGCGAATTTGGCGGCGGCGTTATTAATTTGACCACCAAAGCGATCCCGCGTGAGCCGTTCCTGACCATCAGTGCCGACGTCAGCGGTAACAGCGAGACGACCAACCAATTGGGTTACACCTATTTCGGCAGTTCACTTGACTGGACCGGCTTTGACAATGGCAACCGTGATTTGAAACCTGCACTGGCCGCGTATTTGGCCAGCGGCAACCGGATCAGCACCGGAACCGTGGACACGCAGGCGATTGCCGGACAACTGGTCAATAGCCGCAATTCAGTGATTCAGCGCAATAAGAACTTGCCCGTAAACACATCAGCCAATATCACGGGCGGCACCAATTTCGAACTGGGAACCGATACATCATTCGGGTTGATTGCCACCATCGGTTACAGCAACAAATGGCGCACCCGCGATACGTTGCAACAAACCGCATCGACGCTTGACCTGTCCGAAAAAGAACTGGATTTTCAGCGCATCATTACCGACAACCGCATCGTCGTAAACGGCCTGTTGGGATTTGGCCTTGAAAGCGGGGAGCAGAAAATCCGCTGGACCAATTTGTTCATCCGCGACACGTTGAAACAGGCGCGATTGGGCGTTGGTACGCGCCAGACGACATCGCCAACCGCCACGTTGATGCAGCAAGATACCGCATTTTACGAACGCCAGTTGATTGATACGCAGTTGGTGGGGGATTTCAAATTGTCCCCCGACGTGACGCTTAACCTGCGCGCCGCTTATGCCAATTCGCAGCGCGAGGCACCCGATGAGTTCAGTTTTGAATATTATCGCAGCAATTTGGCCAATGATCCATTGGGCGCACTGTTTATCAACCGCCTGAATAATGGCCAGCAAGGCACCGCAGAGGTCAGCTATTCTTACCTGAATGAAGACCTGTATGCGGGCAGCGCCGATCTATCGTGGAAAATGACGCCTGATATTACGGGCACAGTCGGCTATGCGTATTCCGATACGACGCGCCGCACCGAACGCCGTGAATTCCTGTTCACGGCGCCCAATACATTTGATGCCGCCGCTGGCGCGCTGCGACCTGATTTGTTGCTCGCGCCTGGCATAATCGATTTTTACAATATCAGCTTGATCGACACGAATGAGGCGAATCCGGTATTTGATGCGCGGCTGTTGACCCATGCCGGATATGGCCAGTTTCAGATTAATTTCACACCCGAAATCAGCCTGAACGCAGGCGCCCGTTATGAAACCGCGTCGCAAAGCGTGGAGCCAGTTCAGGTGTTCGCTGTGCCTACCGCATCGCTTGCCTCAACGCGGTTGAAAAACAACTATTGGCTGCCAGCGGTTACGCTGACCTGGGACATTACCGACCAGATGAAGTTTCGCGTGAATGGTTCCAAAACCATTGCACGGCCGCAGTTTCGGGAGCTGATTTTTCAGAATTTCTACGATCCCGATTCCAACCGCTTGTTCCGCGGCAATCCATTGTTGAGCGACAGCCAGTTGTATAATGCCGAGGCGCGGTATGAATATTATTTTGACCGGGATCAGCGCATCACTCTGGCGGGTTTTTTCAAACGGATTGATAATCCGATTGAATCATTCTCCAGCTTTGATGATAACGCGGTTGTCACCAGTTTTGCCAATGCGCCCACGGCTGACCTGTACGGCGCTGAACTAGAGACACAGAAATATTTCGATCTTTCCGGCGGGGCAGAAGCCGGATTTTTTGCCAATCGCCGCGCCGTCATCATCGCCAACTATACCTTCACAAAATCCAAAATTCGCGTGAGAGCAGGCGATAGCGTCGCCGTATTCGGTTCATCATCCACATCCGCGCTGGATTTTTTCCGCGATGGCGCACCTCTGACTGGGCAATCCGATCATCTGGTGAATTTGCAGTTCGGTTTGGAGGATACCGCCAATCTGTCGCAGCAAACATTATTGTTCACCTATGCCAGCGACCGGGTGACCAGCCGCGGCGCATCGGGGCAGGTAGACATTACCGAACGGCCCGGCATCCAGGTCGATTTTGTTGCACGCCAAGGCATCAAATTGGCGGGATTGGAAGCAGAATTGAAATTTGAAGCGCGCAACCTGACCGGAACAAAGTATCAGGAGTTTCAAGAAAACGGCGACAACAAGATTTTCTACAACCGTTATAAAACCGGAACCAGCGTATCGTTGGGCATCGAGTTGAAATTCTAAATCCCGGTAACGTTAATTGTAAAGCGTCACACGATTGTCATGCCACGGTCACGCGCCCGTCTTTCCGGCGATATAATCAAAATATAGCTTTTTTGATGAAAGATATGTGACCGTGGGTTTGGCTGTAATTTTGTAATGCAAGCAGAGGGCATATCCCACGGCGCAGCATTCATGTGCGAAAGCGATGGCGCACAGCACATGCCTTATCCTGCCCCGTCCTATTTGGACCTGCCATATCAAATTGCCCAAACCAACGGACTTGTCATCAGGCGGATTGCAAAGGACAGAATGCACGTCGTGATGCGGTGCGATGCCGCCCCAGCGATGCTGTTGGAAATAAGCCAGATCCTATCGCTACCCATTGATTTGGAAATAGTTTCAATTGCCCATTTTGAAACATGCCTCGCTCTCCATTACGGAACAGAGAGAGAGTATGATGCCGCCATAAATAGTGGTAAATTCGGCGATGTTTATGATAAGGTTACCGAACTAACTGACGCAATGGTTGCAAACGCCATCGCACAAGGTGCGACCGATTTTCATATTGAAGCATTTGAAAATCACTTGGCCGTTCGGGTACGCTGTGATGGAAAGTTGCATGAACAATTCAGAATACCAATGGCTTTATCGCGGACCATAATATCTCGGTACAAAAGCAGGTCGCGCCTTGACAGCGATTTGGCGGATATTCCGCAAAAAGGCACGATGATGTTTCCTTGCGGCCAAACAGAATTGGAGATTTCAGTATCCACAATGCCCGGACCAAAAGGCGAAAGGATGGTTTTTCATATTCCGCGTACCATAAATTCGGGCGCTGGATTTGACCTTCCGGGAATGTCAGCCGAAATCAGTTTGCATATCAGGCATATCCTATCGAAATCAGGCGGCCTGATTATCGTTGCCGGACAAATTGATGCCGCTGTTTCTGGAACGCTTTATACTGCGCTCGGGCTTTTGAACGATGGCCGCCGCAACATCATGACAATCGAAAATAAGGCTGACACTGCCATAGACGGTATCAGTCAGATTGAGGTTGAGCGTGTATTCAGTGATGATAACAAGCACAGCAAAGCAATAACCGATACGTTACGCGCCGTGTTGTTACAGGACCCCGATGTGGTCATGATCGATCAGTTGAAGGACCGCAAAACCGCAGAAATGGCAATGCAAGCGGCGTTAAAAGGGCCGCTGATCCTGACCGCGATGGATTGCCGTAGCGCCATTGAAGTGATTACGGCGCTGCGCGAATTAAAGATCGACAATATGCTGATCGGTGAATCGCTTCGCGGTGTCATAGCGCAGCGGCAGGTTAAGCAACTGTGCAGCGCGTGCCGTGCTCCGTCACAAGCCGCAGGCAGCATCGCATCGCGGTTGGGATTTGACCGCGGTACAGGTATATTCGAACCGCGCGGATGCGAGCAATGCGGCCATAGCGGATTTTCCGGATATATCGGCGTTTTCGAATTCGTCGCGATTGACGATACTTTACGGCGACTAATTTCCAGCGGCGGGGACGAAGCCGTTATCTCAAGCTATGCTTTCATGAACAACCCAAACCTGAGTTCCGCCGCACGGCGTTTGGTCATCAGCGGCGAAACCACAGCCGAAGAAGCGATCCGCATTGGACAGAATAGCTAGGGCAAGGGGGCAGCAGGTTAATTATCCGGTCATTGCGAGAGAAGAGCGTAATCCAAAGCAGCGCAAAATAACTCTGGATTGCCGCGCTTCGCTCGCAATGACGAAGTGTTTGGGTTTGTCCGCTGCATCCTACTTTATCACTTCCACTTTAGGGGACAAGAAGTCTAATTTTGTGCTTTGTTACATAGACGCAGCGGAATACTCTAGATTGTATTGACAATCGTAATTTCAGTATAAACCATGCAACATAGATTTGGTGATAATATAATGAAAAAACATGCAGTTGGAATTGGTGTTATAACTGCTATGCTATGTCTCATATTATTTAGTCTAACGATTTTTGATATCTTTATGGGAAATTGTTTTTTTGAGCAGGGCTGCGGCGAACACGAGAATTTTTGGCTGATACTAATTTTCTTAACGTCGCTGGTAATGTCAGCAATTTTGGGTTGGTACATCGTAAAACTGCTAATAAAACTATCTAACTGAGTGTTTAAGGACATCATTTCACGAACTAATTAAGCAAACAACTAGAAAGGGAGAAACATGCCAATTGTGATTAAATGGTTTACAATAACGTGTTCTTTATTAGTTATTTTTCTAATAGTTTGCTATCTATTGGCGTTTCATAGCGCTGCCATTTCCCAGTCAGTTCTGGGTACAAATATTTTTCTTGGATTTGCGGCAATTTCGGTATTCGGTTTTCCATTGGCTTTTATAAAACTGGTGAATATTTGGCTGTCATTTTTGAATAATCGTTAGGGTATGAAAGCTAATCTGCCCTGACAGCAACCAGCGACGGCTGCCTAAAAATCAAACACTCTCCGCGAACTCCGCGCCTCCGCGTGAAAAATTTTGTTCGCGCAGAGGCCGCAGAGTTCGCGGATGATATTTTCCTCATCCAAGCGCTTCCACAGGATCAGTCCATTTCATGCCAAGGCTTTCGGCGACTGCTTTGCTGGTCACTTTGCCTTTGTGCACGTTCAAACCGTCCAGCAATCCCTTGCTTTCACGGATGGCGTCCAAGCCTTTGTCGGCCAGAGCCAGCCCGTAAGGAAGTGTGGCGTTGTTCAGCGCAGCGGCGCTGGTTTGCGGGACGGCGCCGGGCATATTGGCGACGCAATAATGGATGATGCCGTCGACAACATAGGTCGGGTTCTCGTGTGTTGTGGCCTTGCTGGTTTCAAAGCATCCGCCTTGGTCGATCGCCACATC
>JANOKA010000211.1:0-6910 GCA_031418995.1 Sphingomonadales bacterium
TGCATCACCCAGAAATAGATATTTTGCGCCAAATTTACGCGTTGCTGCATATTCCATTTCAATATCGGCGGCGCTGGCAATTTTTATGGCGCGGCCTCCGCCCCGGGCAATTAAATCAGGCAGTGCTTTTAACGCCGCCGATGCACTGCCAAAACGTCCCATCAATTGCCGGTAAGTCACGGGCCCGATATTTGGGGACCGGATTAGCCGTAGCTTTTCAAGATCGCCGTTATCATTCAAATTAACTAGCCTTGTTTGATTTCGCGCCAACGCGGGGTTCTGTGCCGGCAATCAATCGTTCAATATTTTCGCGGTGCATCCAAAATACAATTAACGAGCATGCGATCAGCATTGCGACCAAATCTGTCCGGCCAAAATACAGCGCAGCCAGCGGCGCAGCAATTGCCGCACATAATCCGCCTACAGATGAAATCCGGAAAATCACCAGCGCCAAAACCCATGCAGCCGCGTAAATTGCGCCGCCTTGCCAAAACAGGCCAAACATAATCCCGGCATAGGTCGCCACACCCTTACCGCCCTTAAACCCCAACCATGCGGGATATAAATGTCCAAAAAAGGCAGCGGCGGCTGCGATTGAGGCCGTGCCGGGAAGAAAATGGGCAGTAAGCTTTACCGCAACAAAACCCTTCCCAATATCTAGTAGTAATGTGGCCATAGCCAAGCCTTTGTTGCCGGTTCGCAAAACATTGGTTGCACCAATATTGCCTGACCCGATGTCCCGCAGGTCACCCCCGCCGGAAATGCGAGTCAAAATAAGGCCAAATGGAATGGACCCCAGCGCATAGCCGATTGCCAAAGCCAACAGCATGGGAATTGCCTGATCTGTCACCGAGTCCGTCTCCAATCGTCATTGCTTTACTGTATTTTCTCCATTTCTCAACGGACACTGATCTTACGACCTATATTTTTGTACCGAAGCGGATTGTCTGATGCCCTTGCACAATATAGCTAGCACCGATATCGGCTAAGTCATGACTGCAAACGCATCCATAAATCCCGGCGCTCCGTTGTTGATTTTTGACTCCGGTATCGGCGGATTATCGGTACTGCGCGCGGTTCGGCAGGTCATGCCGAATGCACCCATTGTATATGCCGCCGATTATGCAGGCCTGCCGTACGGAACAAAAACCGAAGCAGAAATAGCGGCGCGTGTTCCCGCATTGCTTGGTCGGCTGGTTGAACGGTACAAACCTTCATTGGTGACAATTGCCTGCAACACGGCCTGCACCATCGCGCTGTCGCATGTGCGCGCTGCATTGGATGTGCCCGTTGTAGGCACGGTGCCGGCGGTAAAACCTGCGACATTGATGACCCAAACGGGTGTTATTGGATTGTTGGGGACCCAGGCCACGATCCGGCAACCTTATGTAGATCAGTTACAAGCCGAATTTGCGACTGGTATGAGGCTGCTTAGGTTTGCAGCACCCGAACTGGTTCATGCCGCAGAAGCAAAAATGCGCGGAGAAATCGTTGATAGCGCAATAATTAATGCTGCAATTATGGGGCTTCGCAAACAATCCGGCGGAGAGCAGATGGATACGATCATATTGGGATGTACGCATTTTCCCTTGTTGGAACAGGAACTGTCAGACGCGGCGGGCAATCATATGCAGTTTGTCGACGGGGCAACGGGTATCGCGCGGCGCGTTACAAAAGTCAGCGAAGGCCGCGTGTGGCCAAATGATGCGCAAGCAGGCATATTTGTTACCACAGGATCAATTGCCGATATGGAGCCGTATCGCAAAGCGCTGGCGCAATATAATCTTACACAAATCGAGTCCTTATAAACTCTTTTTGCAAGTCGTTCGCGCTGGATTTTTACGATTTCCTTTATTATATCGGCCCACAACTAAGAACGGCATTGCAATAAGCGGGGCTATACTGCGTGAATTACGACCAGATTTTCGACAAAGCAATTGATCGATTGCACGCCGAAGGGCGATATCGTGTGTTTATTGATATCCTGCGCAACAAAGGAAAATTCCCTAATGCACGCTGTTTTGCCGGGCATAACGGACCAAAGCCGATCACAGTCTGGTGTTCAAACGACTATCTATGCATGGGGCAGCATCCAAAGGTTATCGCGGCCATGGAGGATGCCTTGCATGATGTAGGCGCGGGATCGGGCGGTACGCGCAATATTGGCGGCAACACCCATTTCCATGTTGAGTTGGAAGAAGAACTCGCGGATTTGCATGGTAAAGGCGGTGCTTTGTTGTTCACTTCCGGTTATGTGTCCAACGATGCAACCCTGTCGACGTTAGCAAAAATCCTACCCGGCTGTATTATCTATTCAGATGAACTAAACCATGCATCCATGATAGCCGGCATCCTCAATTCGGGCTGCGAAAAGCGGGTGTTCCGTCATAATGATTTGGCACATCTGGAAGAATTGCTTGCCGCCGATGACAGCGATAGCCCAAAGTTAATCGCTTTTGAAAGCGTATATTCCATGAACGGCGCCGTTTCGCCGATTGCCGGAATCTGCGATCTCGCCGATAAATATAACGCGATAACTTATTGCGACGAAGTACATGCGGTTGGCATGTACGGCGAACGTGGCGGCGGCATTACTGAGCGCGATGGCGTTGCTGACCGCGTTACGATTATTGAAGGTACTTTGGGCAAAGCATTCGGCGTTATGGGCGGTTATATTGCGGCTGATACTCGCATTATCGATGTTATACGGTCCTATGCCCCCGGATTTATCTTTACGACGTCATTGTCGCCTGTACTTGTTGCGGGCGTATTGGCAGCGGTACGTCATTTGAAAACCTCCAGTGAAGAGCGTGATGCGCAGCAAGCCAATGCCGCAATGTTAAAGGCGATGTTCGTCGATGCTGGCTTGCCCTTAATGCCCGGGGAAACCCACATTGTACCGTTGATGGTGGGCGATCCAATAAAAGCCAAAAAAATTAGTGACACGTTGCTGGCGGAATATGGCGTTTATGTGCAGCCGATAAATTACCCCACTGTGCCGCGCGGGACAGAACGTTTACGCTTTACCCCCGGACCGCATCATAACGAAGCCATGATGCGTGATCTGACGCTTGCCTTGGTCGAGATTTGGGGCCGGATGGAGTTGCAGCTGGAAATGGCGGCTTAAGTCTTAAGAAGTCGCAGTACCCAAAACTAATTTCCGTCATTGCGAGCGAAGCGCGGCAATCCAGAGTTTGGTTACGCGGCTCTGGATTGCTTCGTCACTACGCTTCTCGCAATGACTAAAATATAAGCTTAATATGCCTAATTTGACAATATCCTAGCAAACATCGCGGCATCAACATTGCCGCCAGACAGCGTAACCATAGTAACACCGCTTAATTCCACCTTACCCGCAATAATCGCCGCCAATGCAGCCGCGCCGCCCGGCTCCAACACCAAATGCAACCGCTCAAACGCCAATTTCATGGCGTAATGAACTTCGGCTTTTGTAACGACTACGCCAACTACGCCGCGTGCTTTTAAGATATCAAAGTTAATCGGATATGTTTTCGGCGTCTGCAACGCGTCGCATTCGGTGGGATAGGTCAGATCATCGACACCCAAAATCTCGCCTGCCAGTAATGAACGCGTCACATCATCCCATCCCTCGGGTTCCACAGCAAATACCTGCGCCTCTGGGCACGCCAGCGCAAGGCCCGCGGAAAGCCCGCCGCCGCCGCAACACGCGATAATCTGCGTTGGCGCGCCAATCCCGTGCGCTGCCAATTGCGTTATCGCTTCTAACGCCATTGTTCCCTGTCCCTCGATAATCCAAGGGTCGCCATAGGCATGTACCAAAGTCCCGCCTGTTTTTGTAACCAAAGCTGCTGCAATCTCGTCCCGCGATTCAGTGGCGCGTTCGTAAGTCACCACCTGTGCCCCATAGGCGCGTGTTGCATCTAGCTTCATTTGCGGCGCGTTGCTGGGCATGACAATGATCGCGGGTATTCCCAACCGTTTGGCTGCCCACGCAACACCCTGCGCATGATTACCGCTCGACACACCAACCACGCCGTTTGCGCGCTGTTCCTCAGTTAAATCGGAAAGCCGATGCCACGCGCCCCTAATTTTGAATGCGCCAACAGGTTGCAGGCTTTCGGCCTTGCACCAGATCGTCTTGCTGTCGATTTTCAGCGGCAATAGCGGCGTTGGCGGCAAAAGTTCGGCAATTTTCGCGGCGGCGCGGACAACGCCTGCGTAACTTGGTGCGCGGTTTGGGTCATGCAAATGTTGTGCTGTCATAAATGCACTCTATATCGGCCTATTCTGAATCACTAGTATTAAGGCATATTTGATGAGCAAAATTTTGGTAATTGGCGCAGGCGGCGTTGGATCGGTAGCCGTTCACAAAATGGCGATGAACAGCGATATTTTTTCACATATCAGTCTTGCGAGCCGCACCAAGTCCAAATGCGACGCCATTGCCGCATCGGTTAAGGAACGCACAGGCTTCCAAATCGACACATACGGACTGGACGCCGATGACGTTGCGGCAACAACGGCGTTATTGAACCAGATAAAGCCTGTATTGGTGGTCAATCTTGCTTTGCCGTACCAAGATCTCAACATCATGGACGCATGCCTTGCTGCGGGTGTCAATTATATGGACACCGCGAATTACGAGCCGCTGGATGTGGCCAAGTTCGAATATCACTGGCAGTGGGCGTATCAGGAGCGGTTTAAGGCGGCTGGTTTGACCGCTCTACTCGGCTCCGGTTTTGACCCTGGCGTGACCAGCGTTTTCGCAACCTACCTGAAAAAACACTATTTCGACCGCATCGACACACTCGACATTCTGGATTGCAATGGCGGCGATCATGGGCAGGCCTTTGCCACCAATTTTAACCCGGAAATCAACATCCGCGAAGTGACGGCAATTGCGCGTCACTGGGAAAATGGTGACTGGGTGGAAACTCCAGCGATGTCGGTCAAACAAAGTTTTGATTTTGAAGCGGTTGGCCCAAAGAACATGTACCTGATGTATCACGAAGAAATTGAAAGCCTGAAAACACATCTGCCCGAAATAAAGCGTATCCGGTTTTGGATGACCTTTGGCGATGCGTATATCACCCACCTGAATGTGCTTCAGGCCGTTGGTATGACGCGGATTGATCCGGTAATGTATGAAGGCCGCGAAATCGTTCCGCTGCAATTCCTAAAGGCGGTATTGCCCGAACCCGCCTCATTAGGTCCAACGACCAAGGGCAAAACCAATATCGGCGATATTGCCACTGGTTTGGGCAAAGATGGCCGCGAGAAAACGCTCTATATCAAGAACATCTGTGACCATGAAGAATGCTATGCAGAAACCGGTAATCAGGCGGTAAGTTACACTACGGGCGTTCCGGCCATGATTGGCGCAGCAATGTTGCTGACAGGCAAATGGGCGGGTGCAGGCGTGTTTAACATTGAACAGTTCGACCCCGATCCGTTCATGGAGATGCTGAACGCACATGGCCTGCCATGGCAAATTGAGGAATTGGACGGCCCTTTGCGTTTTTAAGGTTTTTTGTTTCGCGCAGAGGCGCAGAGATTGCAGAGGCCGCAGAGGGGTTCAGTTTTGAATATTGATGAAATCAGTGCCGCAGTCATTGATGAGGCTATTGCTATTCATCGTGAACTTGGGCCAGGATTGTTTGGATTGTGTACGAAGCAATATTGGCTGGGCGATTGGAAGCTAGAGGTCTAAAAGTGGCAAGACAGGTGCCTGTACCGTTGGTGTATGATGGCCAGTCGTTTGAGGCAGCATTTAGGATCGATATTCTTGTAGAAGATCGGCTGGTGCTCGAAATCAAAGCAGTGGAGCAGCTGAGCAAAGCGCACGCCAAGCAATTGCTTACGTATTTGAGAATATTAAAACAGCCCGTAGGGCTGCTTCTAAATTTCTCTGGCGAAACGATAAAAGAGGGCATTAGGAGAATGGTCAATGAATATAATCCAGAATAACTCTCTGCGTCCTCTGCTCTCTCTGCGCCTCTGCGCGAAACCAAAAATGGAACAGTAATTACATGGAAACCAAAGCAGGCGACGCGCGCGCATTTGCGCATTTTGATTTGGGCCGCACCGACAGCCCGGCGTTCGTCGTTGACGCAGCCGCTATTCGCCGGAACCTTGAGATATTGGCCGATGTCAAAACGCGGTCTGGCGCGAAAATATTGTGCGCGATGAAGGCGTTTTCGATGTGGGAATTGGCGCCTCTAATTGGCGAGTATCTTGACGGGGTATGCGCCAGCGGGCTTTGGGAGGCACGGCTCGCGCGGGACAAATATAGCGGTATCATCGAAACTTATTGCGCGGGATATAAAGCCGAAGACTTGCCCGAAATCCTCGATATGTCCGACCATATTGTGTTCAACAGCCCGGGGCAGCATGCGCGTTTCCGTTCATTACTCGCCGCCAGTGACGCACATTTCGATGTCGGCTTGCGCATTAACCCCGAACATGCCGAGGGCGAGGTGGCCAAATACGACCCGTGTTCGCCCCATTCGCGGCTCGGCTTTCCAGTAAGTCAATTACGTCCAGAGCATCTGGACGGTGTATCTGGCCTGCATTTCCACACCTTATGTGAGCAGGATTTTGAGCCGCTACGCCGCACATGGGAGGCGCTAAAACCCCAGATCGCACCATATTTCGCGCAGCTGGAATGGCTGAATTTTGGCGGCGGCCACCACATCACCCGCGCCGATTATCAACGCGACGATCTGGTCGAATTCATCAAACACGTCCGCGAAGAAACCGGATGCGTCATCTATCTCGAACCCGGTGAAGCGGTGGCACTCGACGCCGGGATATTGGTGGGCGAGATCCTTGATGTGTTCGACAACGGCATGCCCATCGGCATCACCGACATCAGCGCAACATGCCACATGCCTGACGTGATCGAAGCGCCCTACCGCCCCGCTATGCT
>JANOKA010000212.1:0-2256 GCA_031418995.1 Sphingomonadales bacterium
CTGACCGCCTTAAACGCATGCGATGCACCGCCCAAACAACTGCCCTTGGAAAGTGCGCCGCTGGCAGGTGCGGCTATTGGCGGGCCATACACCCTAACCGATCAATCGGGCCAAACGCGGCAAAGCAGCGAATGGAACGGCGGGTATCAAATCGTTTATTTCGGATATACATCATGCCCTGATATCTGCACGCCCGACACACAAAACCTGATGGCGGGGCTGAAGCTGTTTGAGCAAGGCGAGCCCAAATTGGCGGCGAAAATCCAGCCGCTGTTTATTACTATCGATCCGCAGCGGGATACGCCCGATATATTGGCGCAGTTTGTCCGCGCATTCCATCCGCGCTTGATCGGCCTGACCGGAACCCCGGAACAGATTGCGGCGGTGTCCAAAAGCTTTGCGATATATTCAAACCGTGTTGAGGGGTCTGCGCCCGATGCCTATCTGATGTCGCATAGCCAGACGCCATATTTGATGGGACCGGGCGGGAAACCATTGGCATTGATGCCCGTTGATGATCCCAAGACCGACGCGAATGAGGGCCGCCCGCAAGCCGTAGTCGCCGAGCTGGCGAAATGGGTCCGGTAGCTTGACCGCAGCAACCAAATTTTGGGAAGCGCCGCTCGCCTCGCTGGACCGCGGCCAATGGGAGGCATTGTGTGATGGCTGCGGCAAATGCTGTCTGCACAAGGTCGAGGATGAGGACACGGGCCGGATTTACCCCACCAATGTCGCATGCAAATTGCTCGATGTGAATACAGCGCTTTGCAGCGATTATAAGCACCGCCGCGCCTATGTGCCCGATTGCTTGCGGCTGACTCAGGGCAAGATTGCCGACTATTTCTGGCTACCGTCCACCTGCGCCTATGTGCTGCGCGATGCGGGACAACCGCTGCATGACTGGCATTATCTGGTCAGTGGCAGCCGCGACACCATCCACGAAGCAGGCATGTCGGTCAAAGGCCGCGCCTTATCGGAAATCCATGCTGGACCGCTTGAAAACCATATTGTCGAACAGCCTCTTTGATCCTGGCGGCGGCGATCCGCGGGTGGATATAGAAGGCGAAGACGTGCCGGTGCGGATCGTGCGCAACCCGCGTGCGCGGCGCATTTCGATGCGCGTCGATGCGGTGAAACGCGAAATCCGGATCACCATGCCCACGTATGCGCAGACCGTTATGGCGATGGATTTTGTCGCGCAGAAACGGCAATGGATTGCCGTCCGTTTGCAAACTGCACCGGATGCCGCGCCGTTATCTGTGGGCGGCGAAGTCGCGGTGGCGGGGCAGGCACATGTCATTCGCTGGCAGGCGGATTGGCCGCGCAAGATCGTGCAAGCGAACGGCGAACTGCGGCTGGGCGGGCCAGAGGCGATGGTCGCGCCGCGCATATTGCGCTGGTTAAAGGAACAGGCGCGGGAAGTTTATACCGGCGAGATTGCGCATTATTGCGCTGTGGCGGATGAAGAACCACCGCGCCTTTCACTCGGAGATCCGCGCAGCCGCTGGGGCAGTTGTTCCAGCAGCGGGACGATCTCGCTTAGCTGGCGGCTCATCATGGCGCCTGCGCATGTCCGGCGCAGCGTGATCGCGCACGAGGTCGCCCATATCCGGCACATGGACCATAGCCGGGATTTCTATGACTGGTTCGAAACGATATATGAGGGCGACCGCAAAGCCGCCGACCGCTGGCTGAAAATGCACGGCACGGGGTTACAGCGCGTGGGGCGGTAGGAGATTTTTGGTTGGGGAAAAAAATGAGTTTGTAGAAACCGAAATGCCGCGATGCACCATAATGTCCTGCCAATTGTTTCACGCAAAGAAAATAAGATTAAGAAGGAAATAAGAGGGCGTTTTGCCGCGCTCACTTTGAGTGTAAGGGCGTGTAAAATAATAGGCCGATAAGTAGACAAAGACGACATATATAGGAGCGTAAAAAAACAACGTAAAACATGGATTTTTTATGTAGGACTTTTTGGGCCAAATTGCGCACCCAAAAATCTCCGTTTTGGCCGTTCAAACGGGGTGTTATTCAGATTGTCAAAGAGCCAGATTTGGTGGTCTCAAATGAAATCCAACATTGCAAGCGCGGCGAATAATGAGCGCGCTAAAATTGCTCACGCGGAGGCGCGGAGGCGCGGAGAAAAGGGCCCAGCCCGAAGGGCCATATTGTAACTATGCGGCGGCATAAATTTACGGAGCAGATTTTTAGCAAGCATGACGGTGCAGAATAAATTACCCCCTCTGCGCCTCCGCG
>JANOKA010000213.1:0-1872 GCA_031418995.1 Sphingomonadales bacterium
CCGCTGCGCTCGCCACCAAAGCGGAGGCAATCCATCCGGGCTATGGCTTTCTGTCCGAAAATGCAGAGTTTGCGCAGGCCGTGATCGACGCAGGCCTGATCTGGGTCGGCCCGCGCCCCGCCAGCATCACCGCGATGGGGCTGAAGGATGCGGCTAAGAAATTGATGGCCGAGGCGGGCGTGCCCGTCACCCCCGGCTATATGGGCGAGAACCAGGACCCGGCGTTCCTTGGTGAACGCGCCGCCGAAATCGGCTATCCAGTCCTGATCAAGGCAGTCGCGGGCGGCGGCGGTAAGGGGATGCGCAAGGTCGAGGACGCAGCCGACTTCGCCGACGCGCTCGCCTCTTGCCAGCGCGAGGCCACCGCCTCGTTCGGCAACGCGCATGTCCTCATTGAAAAATATATCCAGCGTCCGCGCCATATCGAGGTGCAAGTCTTCGGCGACACCCACGGCAACATCGTCCACTTGTTCGAACGCGACTGCTCGCTCCAGCGCCGCCACCAGAAGGTGATCGAGGAAGCCCCCGCGCCGGGCATGGACGAAGCGACCCGCGAACAGCTCTGCGCAGTCGCGGTCCTCGCGGCCAAAGCGGTCGACTATGTCGGCGCAGGCACAATCGAGTTTATCGCCGATGCGTCGGAAGGCCTACGCGCCGACCGCATCTGGTTCATGGAAATGAACACGCGGTTGCAGGTCGAGCATCCTGTGACCGAGGAGATCACCGGCGTCGATTTGGTCGAATGGCAGTTGCGCGTTGCGAGCGGGGAGGTGTTGCCGCTGCGGCAGGACGAACTAGCTATCCAAGGCTGGGCGATGGAAGCGCGGCTCTATGCAGAAAATCCCGCAACTGGATTTTTACCCTCAATCGGCCCGCTTGATCATCTGGTATTTCCCGACGAACTCCGCATCGATACGGGCGTCGAGCAGGACGGCGAAGTTTCGCCATTCTATGACCCGATGATCGCGAAGTTGATTGCTCGCGGTGATACCCGCGAAGAAGCTATCGCCGCCTTGCGCGACGGCATCGATGGCACCGAAGTCTGGCCGGTCAAGACCAATGCCGGATTTTTGGGACGTCTGCTCGACTTGTCGGAATTTGGCTCAGGCGATATCGACACCGGCTTGATCGCGCGCGAAGTCGACGCTCTCGTCACGCCGCCAGAACCGGAACACGAAGAACTTGCGGAAGCTGCCGCTTTGCTATGCGCAAGCGCTGATGAAGGTCCGTTCAGCGCAGCACTCGGTTTCCGGCTAAACGCCCCACCCCGTGCGGAGGCACGATTATTGGACGATGCCGGCCATGTGCATTTGGTGCGCTTTAATGAGGTAGAGGCTAACGAGCCCACTGCGGATGTACTGGCCTTTTCCGATGGCTTTGCGCGGCGCTATGTTCTGGAGGAACCGCGCGGGTCAGGGCATAGCGCAGCAAGTGACGGTGCTATCCTTTCGCCTATGCCGGGCCGCATTATCGCGGTTGAGGTGGCTGTGGGTGATAGGGTGACCAAAGGGCAGAAGCTCGTGACACTTGAGGCCATGAAGATGGAACACAGCCTTACCGCGCCGTTTGACGGCGTGGTAGCGGATTTGAATGCTGAGACAGGCGCGCAGGTGCACGTTGAGGCGTTGTTAGTGCAGATTGATCCCCTATGATCAGTACTCGGCAGCTATTAGAAGAAGCCGGATAGCAAAAATTTATACCGACGCTCACGCATTTAGCGACATCCAATTTCAGCGCCACAAAACTGACGGCCGCAATTGGGTTACATCCGTCTGCTATAGGCGGCCCAGGCAGCGGCGAGTTCACAGCGGTTTGCCGGGGCGGCAATCGCAATAAGCGCGGCAGCCCGATCTTCATATCCGAGACCTCGCA
>JANOKA010000214.1:0-2569 GCA_031418995.1 Sphingomonadales bacterium
TTCTGGCCTTTTTCGGGGACCCAGCGCGTGTCTTTGATCGCTTGGAGGGCGGTCTCTCTTAAACTCCGTTCGCCCTGAGCTTGTCGAAGGGCTGCACGTTCTTCTGCGCTATCGCCCGAAGAAAAGGACAGGGCTTCGACAGGCTCAGCCCGAACGGTATTTGTCTGATCCATCGGGATGAACCATTGCGGCGTCGCGCGGAAGATGAGTTTGGCCTTCGAGCGCCACGAATGCGGGTAGCTGTGCTTGTAATCCGCACTTGCCGCGAGGAGCGCGCCGCTTTGGCGCAACGCCTCGCAGATCGGGCCGTCCGGCGCGTTGAACTTGGCGTTGATGACGCTGCCCTGCCCGCCGAGCCATGCCCAGTCGGCGCGGTATTTCCCGTCGCCTTCGACCGCGAAGACCGGCTCGATGCCGTTTGCCTTGCACAGGTCGAAATCGTCCTCGCCATGGTCAGGCGCCATATGGACGAGGCCTGTTCCCTGTTCAGTGGTGACGAAGTCGCCGGGCAGGAAGGGGCGGGGCTTTGCAAAGAACCCGCCGAGATGATGCATCGGGTGCCGGGCGATGGTTCCGGCGAGGTCGGCGCCAGAATATACTCGATCAGGATCGTCCAGGCTAAAGTCAATTATGACATCACGCAGACCAAACTTCGACCAATCATATTGAGCCACTTGAGCAGCGAAGCGCTTATTGATCCCTTCGAGAAGCTCACGAGCAACCAACATCAGGGCGGGAAGGCGATCAAATCCCGTTGCGGTCAAAGCTGCAGCAATCTTCTCTTGGGCTGCATTGTGGTAAGCCCAAGCTTCAGCCGTCATTCCGTGCTCTGTCGAGGGGTCCAAAAGCTCCGTGAACGGATATGCTTCATCGCCGTCGAAGCCCGAGAAGCCAGTGCCTCTTGCGACTAAAACGTATTCTACCTCCGGCCCATAAGCTAAAGCCTGGTTGACCGGGATCGTCCACGGCGTCGTCGTCCAGATCACCGCATGCGCGCCGACCAGTTCGGGGATCGGCGATTCCACGATCTCGAACGCCACGTCGATCTGCGTCGAGACGATGTCCTCATATTCGACCTCGGCCTCGGCAAGTGCCGTCTTTTCGACCGGAGACCACATCACCGGCTTTGCGCCGCGATACAGCTGGCCGCTGGTCGCGAACTTCATCAGTTCCTGGACGATCGTCGCCTCGGCGTCGAAATCCATCGTCAGATAGGGGTGGTCCCAGTCGCCGTTGATGCCCAGCCGCTTGAGCTGTTCGCGCTGCGTATCGACCCAGCCCTGCGCATAGGCGCGGCATTCGGCGCGGAATTCGACCGGCGGGACTTCGTCCTTGTTCAGCTTCTTCTTGCGATATTGCTCCTCGACCTTCCACTCGATCGGCAGGCCGTGGCAATCCCAGCCGGGCACATAGGGCGCGTCTTTGCCCAGCAGATTCTGCGTGCGCACCACCATGTCCTTCAGGATATGGTTGAGCGCATGGCCGATGTGCATGTCGCCATTGGCATAGGGCGGGCCGTCGTGGAGGATGAATTTCTCGCGGCCCCGGCGGCTCTCGCGCAGCTTTTCGTAAAGCCGCTGCTCCTGCCACTTCGCCAGGATGATCGGCTCCTTTGCGGGAAGCCCGGCCTTCATGGGGAAATCGGTCTTCGGCAGGAAGACGGTGTCTCGGTAGTCGATTTTGGTTTCGGGGGTTTCGGTCATGTTGAGAGGGCGCTTAGAGGAAGGTTGCAATAAAGAAAACCGTTCGGGCTGAGCTTGTTGAAGCCTTGCCCTGCCTTCTCGCCACAGAGCCTGAAGAAGGACAGCCCTTCGACAAGCTCAGGGCGAACGGATTGAGAGGAGATTGCGCGCCGTTTCACAATCCTTGTCCATCTGCGCGGTCAAGGCCTCAAGGCTGTCGAACTTGGCTTCGGGGCGGATGAAGGTGTGGAGTTCGACTTCGATGGTCTGGCCATAGAGGTCTTCGTCGAAGTCAAAGAAAAAGGGTTCGAGCAATTCCTTCGGCGGATCGAATTGCGGGCGGATGCCGAGATTGGCGGCACCATTCAGGACTCGCCCGTCGGGCAACCGACCGCGCACAGCATAAATGCCGTAACGGGGACGGAGATAGCTACCGAGATCAATGTTCGCCGTGGGATAACCAATCGTGCGTCCCACCTTGTCGCCATGCTGAACGACGCCTTGTATCGCGAACGGGCGGGTCAGCAAGCGCGTCGCCGTTTCGCAATCGCCCGACTGTAATGCTTCGCGGATGCGGCTGGACGAGATGACCTCGCCGCTTTCGCTGACCGGCCCCACCGTTTCAACGGTCAAGCCATTCGCCGCGCCGATTTCCGCCAGCACCTGCGTATTCCCGCCCCGCGCTTTGCCGAAAGTGAAGTCCTCGCCAGTGACCACGCCCGATGCGCCCGCCTGCGCCATCAGCCATTCGGTGACGAAATCCTGCGCGGTGATCCCGGCAAGCTCGGCATTGAAATTGAAAACCAGCATCGCATCCGCGCCTGCCTGGGCAAACAGGCGTTGCCGCTGATCCAACGTCGTCAGGCGAAACGGCGGTACATCGGGAC
>JANOKA010000215.1:0-61159 GCA_031418995.1 Sphingomonadales bacterium
TGCTTCAATATTTCACCAGTACGGCGTTCATCAGGATCGGCGACATGCGCACCGAAACCGATAGACTTGCCCTCCAATCGATTGGAAATAATCTTTTCCAGTCCCGAAAAAGCGCCGCCGCAAATGAACAGGATATTCGTCGTATCCACTTGCAGAAACTCCTGCTGCGGATGCTTACGACCACCTTGCGGCGGGACAGATGCAGTCGTGCCCTCCATCAACTTTAACAGTGCCTGCTGAACACCCTCACCCGATACATCGCGGGTGATTGATGGGTTTTCGGCTTTACGGCTAATTTTGTCTATTTCATCGATATAAACGATACCGCGCTGAGCTTTTTCAACATTATAATCGCTGGCCTGCAATAGCTTTAGGATGATATTCTCAACATCCTCACCGACATATCCAGCCTCGGTCAATGTCGTCGCATCCGCCATGGTAAATGGCACATCAAAAGTCTTGGCTAATGTCTGCGCCAACAAAGTTTTTCCGCAGCCAGTAGGCCCCACAACTAGAATGTTTGATTTTGCAAGCTCGACATCACCATTTTTTGCGGCGTGATTAAGCCGCTTATAATGGTTGTGAACAGCAACAGACAATACGCGCTTGGCTTGCGGCTGGCCAATAACATAGTCGTTCAAAACATCACAAATCTCTTGCGGGGACGGGACTTCACCATCTTTTCGCCCGGTAAGATTGCCCTTGGTTTCCTCACGAATAATATCGTTGCAAAGCTCAACACATTCATCACAAATAAATACCGTTGGCCCGGCGATAAGTTTGCGCACCTCGTGCTGCGATTTACCGCAAAAAGAGCAGTAAAGTGTGCTTTTGGTATCGGTTCCGCTCAACTTGGTCATATTTATTCCTGAATCCGCACATTGCCGCGCGTTTGTTATTTTATTGCAATATTATCGCGCTGCGAAACTTTGGCAATAGGCCAAAACAACTTGAATCTGTTTAGCAAACAAGGTGGATTAAGTCCTAACGCCCGAATTACGCTTTCAAATCTTCGCTACCACTTACGGTGGGGCGTTTGTCGAACACTTCATCAACCAGACCAAAGGCTTTTGCCTCGTCTGCTTCCAGAAAGGTATCGCGGTCCATCGCCTTTTCAATTTCTTTCAGTGTTTTACCGGTGTATTTGACATAAAGATCGTTCAAACGGCGACGGATACGTAGAATTTCCTTCGCCTGAATTTCAATATCGGATGCCATGCCTTGTGCACCGCCCGAGGGTTGATGCACCATGATACGCGAATTGGTTAGCGCCACGCGCATGCCAGGTTCACCCGCCGCCAATAGAAAGCTTCCCATCGAAGCTGCCTGACCAATGCACACAGTGCCGACGCGTGGACGGATATATTGCATTGTATCGTGAATCGCCATCCCAGCGGTAACAACACCGCCGGGGGAATTTATGTACATCCAGATATCTTTTTTGGGATTATCGGATTCCAGATACAAAAGCTGCGACACAATTTGCGCCGCCATGTAGTCTTCGACTTGGCCTGTAACAAAAATGATGCGCTCTGCCAAAAGACGCGAATACAAATCCGACATGAAACGGCTGTTCCCGACTTCCATCGGAACGCCCAACATTTTTTCTTCCAAGTTTTTGGCAACGGCGAACGGATTGGAATCGAACATCAATAATCCTTATAAATATAGGTACAAATCATCTGACACCTACATCGGGCGCAATGTGTCTAGTTTCAAGCCGAAAAACATCATCGCGTCATAAATAAAAAGGCCCGGTTTGAATGACCGGGCCGTTTTATCATATCATTTCTTGGCAGCGGCTTTTTTTTGTGCCGGCTTTTTTGCTACGGCCTTTTCTTCATCCGCAGCAGTGTCAGCAGCCTTTTTTGTTGCTGGCTTTTTAGGCTCAGCCTTCACTGCCTTTTTTGCGGTAGGTTTTTTCGCAGGCTTCGCATCCGGCTCAGCTTCAATTGCCGCTTCAAGCACTTCCCGCGTAACAGTTTTTTCACTTACTTCAGCCTTATCGAACAAGAAATCGACAACCTTGTCTTCAAACATAGGCGCACGCAGCTGCGCGGCAGCCATTGGGTTTTCCTGAAGATATTTGACAAATGCTGCATGCTGTTCCCGCGGGTATTGTTGCGCAGCCTGTTGTACCAGCATGTTCATCTCTTGCTGACTGACTTCAACGCCATTGCCCTGACCGATTTCCGAAAGAAGCAAGCCTAGGCGTACGCGGCGTACTGCGATGTCACGATAATCGTCCTTTTCAGCTTCCATTTCTGTTTTGGCCGCTTCGGGGTCTTCTTCCCGCGCAGCCTCTTGCTCAAGTTGTGCCCAGATTTGTTCAAACTCGGCCTCAACCATAGACGGCGGCACTTCAAAATCATGCTCGGATGCCAATTGGTCAAGCAACTGACGCTTCATGTAAGTACGCGTCAAACCGTTTAGTTCTTGCTCGACTTGGCCCTTCATCAACTCACGCAATTTGTCGATGCCGTCTAGGCCGAAACCTTTTGCAAGCGCGTCGTCCGCTTTCGCTTCAACAGGTTTTTTAACTTCGCCAACGACAATATCAAAGGTAGCCGCTTTCCCTTTCAGGTTTTCGGCATTGTAATCCTCGGGGAAAGTAACATTCAATACTTTCGCATCATTGGCTTTCACACCAATCAACTGATCTTCAAACCCGGGGATCAATTGGCCGGAACCAATCTCTACTGCCATTGCCTCGCCTTTGCCGCCTTCGAACGGCACGCCGTCAACCTTGCCCTCAAAATCAATGATAACTTGATCGCCGATAGTCGCTTTATAAGATTTGGCAGCGGTTTCGAAATTCTTCTGACCTTGCGCCAATTGCAGAATAGCGGCTTCGATGGCTTCGTCTGTTGGCTCAACCAAAAGACGCTCTAATTTCAAGCCGTCGATTGCAGGCGTTTCAATATTTGGCAAGATTTCAAAATGGAAATCAACCACCGCGTCCTTGCCGGGCGCGTAATCATCACCAAGATGCACGTGCGGCTGCGTTGCAGGGCGCAATTTATTATCTTCAATCGCCTTTTGGACGCCATCTTGAATCGAAGTGTTCAAAGCCTCTTGCATCAAGCTGTCTTTGTGCATTTTCTTTACAAGATTTGCAGGCACTTTACCTGGACGAAAACCGGGCATACGCATTTGAGGCGCAATTTTCTTCACTTCAGCGTCAACGCGCGATTCAACATCGGCTGCGCTAATAGTTAACTTATACGCCCTTTTCAGGCCTTCATTTTGTGTCTCAACGGTTTGCATACAAGCTTCTCTGATCCTGACGATGCGCGGTTGCGCAGAAAAATATTTTGTGCGAAAATTCACCTATCAGGCGCATTCGCAAGCGGCGAAAATTGGTGCGGGTGAAGGGACTCGAACCCCCACATCTCTCGATGCCAGAACCTAAATCTGGTGCGTCTACCAATTCCGCCACACCCGCTCCGGTTTCCCGGTGGCGCGGCCTTAACGGCAAAGATGCACAAGGGCAAGAGGCGAGCTAACTTGCATGTGATTAGTTAGATTTAATGCCGCTAACTATCCTCAAGAAAAAAGATAGGCGACACCCTATTTTATCGAAAAATCGAATACTTTTGAGGTGGTCGCCCCCATTCCCGCTCCCCCGATACCACCGCCGGACGTGGTCGACGAATATAAAAAACCATATTCACCTGTTTCAAGGGCATCCGATGGAAATACTTTGAAAACTCCTGGTGCAACATTATCGTATTCAAATGGAATGCGATCTTTGTCCATTACGCCGCTTTTAGCACCGCCGATGTTAAACTTCCCAACTTTTGCCTCGCGGCTGTTTTTCTTTACCTTGAATCTGACAAGACTGAATTCATTCGGTGAAGTCACAGATCCAGATTGCCAAAATGCATTTGTCGCTCCGCCTGAAAGGCTACGACCTGCTTGGTCAAAATAAAAATAGAATACGGGCTTTCTAGTGGCAGAAACATTACGTGCATTTGCATTTGGGATGACGGTGTTAAAGCTCATCGATGCAATGCCGCCCGTTAATGCATAGCCAAGAAAACCACCCGTTTTTGTCTGGTTTGACGTTGTCGGGTCCATGACAAGCATTTTTGGCGAAGGAAGCCAGTCAGCCAATAAATAAATGCCTGACGGATGCGGAACAAGTGGGTCAGGTGAATCAGGAGAGCTTTGCGCATTGCTTGAAACGTTCGATCCATTTGACATTTCTAGCATTGCAGCAATTACAGGCCCTGAGACACCTTTTGATTTTAGCTCGATCATTTTGTCCGTACTAAGTTCGAATTTGTTAGCAGAAGCCTTAATCTTGGCGATTATTGCCTCGTTGCCCAAACCGACTGCAGACAGTTGCACAACATCATCATTATTAAGCGTTTCCGCATGAGCTACGCTAGATGCGCTTAAAAATAACAATCCCGCGAAAAGAAAAAACGAACGACGCATCAAATATCCCCTATAAATTACCATTTCAGGGTAGCTATTTTACGCCGCTAATCAAGCGCTTTTTTCAGCAAGTCATTGATAATTTGTGGGTTCGCTTTACCTTGCATCGCTTTCATAGTTTGACCGACGAAGAAACCGAAAAGTTTATCCTTGCCGCCTTTGTAATCCGCAACCTTGTCCGGATTGGCGGCGATGATTTTGGCTATTTCGGCTTCGATAGCGCCGGTGTCACTGGTTTGCTTCAGTCCTTTTTCTTCAACGATTTCAGCGGCTGCTTTCCCTGTTTCCAGCATGATTTCAAACACTTGCTTTGCGATACTACCGCTGATCGTACCGTCGGCCACAAGGGCCAGTAATTCAGCACCCTGCGACTGATTTACAGGGCTTTCCTCCAGCGGTTTACCCAGTTTATTGAGTACGCCCGTTAATTCCGACATCAGCCAGTTTGCCGCCTGTTTTGCGACATCGGCCTCGCTCTTGCCCTGTGCTGTGGCATTGGCGCGCAGGAATTCCTCGAACCATTCAGCGGTCTCATGCTCTGCGGTAAGCACAGCAGCGTTGTAAGCCGACAGACCGAGTTCTCGTTCATAACGCGCCCGTTTTGCATCGGGCAATTCGGGAAGCGACGCCTTGCATTCGTCCAAAAACGCGTCGTCCAGTTCAAGCGGCAACAGGTCGGGATCGGGGAAATACCGGTAATCATGCGCGTCTTCTTTCGACCGCATCGACCGAGTTTCGCCCTTCGCCGCGTCGAACAACCGCGTTTCTTGGACGATCACGCCGCCGTCCTCGATGACATCAACCTGACGCTGCGCCTCATATTCGATGGTTTGCATAAGGAAACGGATCGAGTTGACGTTCTTTGTTTCAGTCCGCGTACCGAGTTCACCGCCGGGTTTACGCACGCTGACATTCACGTCGGCGCGCATTGATCCTTGTTCCATATTGCCGTCACAGGATCCGACATACCGTAGAATTGATCTAAGCTTCTTAACATACGCCCCTGCTTCTGCTGGCGAACGCATATCAGGGCGTGATACAATTTCCATCAACGCAACACCAGATCGGTTCAAGTCGACATAGCTCATCGTGGGATGCTGATCGTGCATCAACTTGCCTGCGTCTTGTTCGATATGGATGCGTTCGATGCCGATTGCACGAGTGGCGCTGTCGGGGTCTTTCTCGTTCATCGTAACATCGATGGAACCCTCGCCAACGATGGGATGATAAAGCTGCGATATTTGATAACCCTGCGGCAAATCGGCGTAGAAATAGTTCTTCCGGTCAAAACGTGACCATTTGTTGATCTGCGCATTAATCGCCATTCCGGTTCGCACGGCCTGGCGCACGCATTCGCGGTTTACCACGGGCAACATGCCCGGCATTGCGGCATCGACCAGCGACACTTGGCTATTGGGCTCTTGCCCGAATTCGGTCGCCGCGCAGGAAAACAGCTTCGACTGCGACGAAATTTGCGCATGGACCTCTAGGCCGATGACAACTTCCCATTCGCCCGTGTTGCCCTGAATGCGATATGATGATTCATTCATTACCACCACTCCCCCGGCCGCGCCACAAACCCGGCGCGTTCCTCGATTGCCAACCCTGCATTCAGCACGCCTTGCTCATCCAGCGCGTTGCCGATGATTTGCAAACCCAATGGTAAGCCATCCTTATTCAGCCCCGCCGGAACCGAAATGGCTGGCAATCCGGCCAATGATGCCGGAACCGCGAACACATCGTTCAAATACATCGCCAGCGGATCATCGCTTTTATCCCCCAGCTTGAACGCAGCGGTGGGCGTTGTTGGCGCTAGGATAACGTCGCATTTTTCAAATGCTTGTTCAAAATCACGCGCGATCAATGTACGGATTTTCTGCGCTTGTGTATAATATGCGTCATAGAATCCGGCGCTTAAAACATATGTGCCGATCATGATCCGGCGCTTTACCTCTGGCCCGAAACCAGCGGCACGAGTTGCGGCGTACATGTCTTGCAAGCCAGCACCATCGGGCAAATCGCGCAGTCCGTAACGCACGCCATCATAACGGGCTAGGTTTGAAGATGCTTCGGCGGGGGCGATAATATAATAAGCGGGCAACGCATATTTGGTGTGCGGCAGGGATATCTCGACAATCTCTGCGCCTGCATCTTTTAGCCAAGCAATGCCCTTGTCCCAGCTGTCCAATATATCCTGATCAGTTCCGTCCATGCGGTATTCTTTGGGAATTCCGACGCGCTTGCCGCGCATATCGCTGTTCAGTCCAGCCTCCCATTCGGGCACAGGCGTATCGAGCGAGGTTGCATCCTTGGGATCGTAACCTGCCATCGCCTCCAGCATAATTGCACAGTCGCGTACATCATGCGCCATGGAACCGGCTTGATCGAGCGATGATGCAAATGCCACAACGCCCCAGCGCGAGCAGCGTCCATAAGTCGGCTTTATCCCTGTAATGCCCGTAAACGCAGCAGGCTGGCGTATCGAACCGCCCGTGTCCGTGCCTGTTGCCGCCGGACACAGCCGCGCCGCTACTGCCGATGATGATCCGCCCGATGAACCACCCGGCGCGAGCGGCGCAGGATCATTACCTTGCCTCCACGGTGAAATCACGTTGCCGAAATAGCTGGTTTCGTTGGATGATCCCATGGCGAACTGATCCATATTCAGCTTACCGAGCATCCCTGCCCCGGCCTTCCACAAATTGGCCGATACGGTCGATTCGTAAGTGGGCACAAAACCTTCGAGGATATGGCTGGCGGCAGTCGTTTGCACACCTTCAGTGCAAAACAAATCCTTCATGCCAATCGGCACGCCTGCCATTTTACCCAGCGGTTTGCCAGAAGAACGGGCATCATCTACGGCTTGTGCCGCAGTGATTGCCATATCAGGTGTTTCGACAATGAAGGTATTCAACGCCTTTGCTTTGACAATTTTTGCATTGAACGCGGCTGCGACTTCAACCGCACTAAATTCGCCAGACAAGACACCATTGCGGATAGCGGATACGCCCAAATCAGTCAGGTTGCTCATTATTCAATCACCTTGGGTACGCCAAAAAAGCTGCCCTCTTTTGCTGGGGCATTTGCCAGCACTTTATCACGTACATTGCCTCCTGTATTTGGATCTGCATTAACGACATCATCACGCAAGAGAGATTTTTTTGCGATAACCGATGCCATCGGTTCCACGCCGCTGACATCAACTTCGCTCAATTGCTCGACCCATTTAAGGATGCCGTTAAGTTCACCCACCATCGCGGTTGTTTCGGCATCGCTGATTGCGATACGCGAAAGACTGGCGATTTTCTTCACTGTTTCGCTATCTATGGACATGATCTTGCCGCTAGCATTGCCGTTGCCACGCTTCAACGGAAAACTGGCGCAAAGTTATACTTGCTCAGCATCTGTTCAAAAATGCGGTGCAATAATACGCCAATCGTCTATTTGGCGGAGACCAGAGCAATGAATTCAGCATCAGGAACACATCGTGGTAAGAAAATTTTTATATATAGTTGCAGCAATAATCGCGATCGTCATCGCGGGTGGTTTTGCACTTAATATATATTCCGATGAATTAACCGAACTAGCATTTGTGCCAACGGCAAAATTTGAAAAGCAAGCGGCGTTGGAAACCAGCGTATATGACGACACTTCTATGTGGTATTCACGGCCCGAATTTAAACAAAATAACCCGGCTTTATGGAAACCCGAAGGCGCGCAGCAGGACGACGTTCCCGGCCCAGCTGCGGTATTTTTTGTCCATCCAACTTCCTTTATTTCCCGCTCGGAATGGAATGCGAAGCTTGAGGATAATGATACAAGTGCGCGAACGCGCGTTTTTTTGCGGGGGCTGGCATCACCCTTTAACAGCGTCGGGCAAGTTTGGGCCCCGCGTTATCGTCAGGCCTCCATAGGCGCGTTCCTTACCCCAAAACCAGAAGGTCAAAAGGCGCTGGACGCTGCATATCAAGACGTATTGCTTGCTTTCGACAGTTTCATTGAGGCTCAGCAATCTGATCGGCCGATAATATTGGCAGGACATAGCCAAGGCGCGCGCCACTTAACCCATTTGCTGCGCGACCGTGTGGCGGGTAAAAAATTGGCAAAACGCATTGTTGTGGCTTATGTAATTGGCTGGCCAATATCTATAGAGCGCGATATTCCTGCCATGGGACTGCCTGCCTGCAATGCACCCGATCAAACGGGATGTATAATGAGTTGGGAAAGCTTTGCCGAACCTGCCGATTATGCACGCATTGTAAAGGCATATGAAAGCACCCTGGGGTTTGACGGGCAGTCGCGTGCAGATACGAATATTGTCTGCACAAACCCGCTTACTGGCGGGGTGAATGAACCCGCAGAAGCATCCGCAAATTTGGGAACATTAAAACCGTCCAATGATCTGGCCAGCGGCAGCTTGGTTGCCAAGGCTGTACCGGCGCGGTGTGATGAAAAAGGGTTTCTATTAATCGGAGATCCACCCGAAATCGGCAATTATGTGCTGCCCGGCAATAACTATCATGTTTACGACATTCCCTTGTTTTGGGCCAACGTCCGATTTGATGCACTGTGGCGTACACGGCAGTTTTTGACCCGATGATTTTTACCGATGTAAACGGATTTCGTGACGCATTACCTGGCGGCGGCGTTATTATAGGTTTGGATGTGGGTACAAAAACCATCGGCACGGCGTTTTGTGATGCCGGATGGACGTTTGCTTCTCCAGCCGAATTGATCCGGCGTACAAAATTTATGAAAGACCGCGCCGCAATTCAAAAGTTAATTGCCAGCCGTACGACCCGCGGCATAGTGATCGGGCTCCCCCTAAATCTTGACGGTAGCGAAAGCCCGCGCACCCAATCTACGCGCGCGTTTGCCAGAAATGTCGACGATTTAGAGTTGCCTATATTATTGTGGGACGAACGCTGGTCAACACAGGCTGTTGAGCGCGCTATGATTGCGGCTGACGTTACCCGCACCAAAAGGGCCGAAAAAATTGATAATGGCGCCGCAGCTTTCATTCTGCAGGGTGCTATTGATGCTATGGTCGCAAAATCGGTTTGAACATGGTGCTTGAGCCAAAAGCAATTTCCCGTTAAAGGCATCGCTTTAATGACATCGACAACAAATCTTAGCTCCGACCGCTTCCCTGCTGGCTCGGCAGCTTTTTCGCACCGACACTTGCTGGGTATTACTGGCCTGCAAAACTGGGAAATCCTCTATATTTTGGAACAGGCCGAACATTGGGTTGCTCTGAATCGTTCCGGTGCTGCAAAACATGATGATCTGTTAAAAGGTCTGACCATCATCAACGCTTTTTTTGAAAATTCAACGCGTACATTGTTATCATTCGAAATAGCCGGAAAACGGCTTGGCGCTGATGTGGTGAATATGCATGCTGCGCAATCAAGTGTGAAAAAGGGTGAAACGCTAATCGATACCGCAATGACACTTAATGCGATGCGCGCCGATGCAATTGTTATCCGCCACGGAAGCTCAGGCGCGGTGCAACTTATATCTGGAAAAGTCGATTGCCCTGTAATCAATGCCGGCGACGGAACCCATGAACATCCAACCCAAGCACTGTTGGATGCGCTGACAATTCAACGCCGAAAGGGCCGGATCGAGGGTTTGGTAGTCACAATTTGTGGCGATGTTTTGCACAGCCGCGTTGCACGATCCAATATGCTCTGCCTCACTACGCTAGGCGCTCGTGTTCGCGTTGTTGCCCCGCCCGCACTGATGCCAGCTGGAGTTGAAAATTTTGGTGTAGATGCCTTTCACAATTTCGACGCAGCCTTGGACGGAAGCGATGTCGTAATGATGTTGCGCTTGCAAAATGAACGCATGCAGGGTGACTTTATTCCTTCGCCGCGCGAGTATTTTCACCTTTACGGACTTGATGAACGCAGGCTCGCGCTGGCCAATTCTGATGCGCTTGTAATGCATCCTGGCCCTATGAACCGCGGCGTGGAGATTGCCAGCAGTGTTGCCGATAATATGCAGCGGTCCGCAATTACGGAACAAGTGGAAATGGGCGTCGCGGTGCGCATGGCATGCCTCGACATTCTGACACGCAAAGCGCGCGGCGTGGAGGGGTGGTCATGAAAGTTGAAATTACTGGCGGAATGGTTTTGTTGCCTCACGAAAAATCATCAAAGCGCGCCAGCTTATCCATAACAGACGGACGTATTGTTGGCGTAAATCTGAACACGGAAACTTCCGAAAATGTTGACGCAGGCGGGTTACTAGTCGCACCTGGGATCATAGATCTGGGCGTGTTTGCAACCGATAAGCCAGCATTTCGGTTCGGCGGAATAACCCGGGCGGCGCTGCTTCCCGATCAATCGCCAGTCCATGACGATCCGGCTACTGTCCGTTTTGCTGCTTTAAAAGGCAAACCCGATTTTTGGGTACATCCATTGGCTGCCGCGACGCGCGGTTTGGCGGGGGAGCATATGGCCGAAATAGCGTTGATGAAAGATGCCGGGGCATTGGCTGTTTCAACTGGCCGCAACTGGATTAGCAATAGCGGGATCATGCTGCGGATTATGCAATATTGTGCGGCGCTGAAAATGCCGCTTATTGTGCATAGCGAAGATAGCGGCATTACAGCAAATGCAGTTGCTACCGCCGGACCAACGGCAACATTGCTTGGATTATCAGCCGCCTCCGCAATTGCCGAACCCTTGGCGATTGCGCGTGATTTGATGCTTGCCGAAGAAAGTGGGGCGCAAATACACTTTCGCCAAGTAACAACAGCAAGAGGTTTGGAACTTATTCGCACTGCGAAACGACAAGGGCTCAATATTACTTGCGGTATCACTCCGGCTCATCTGTTTTTATCTGAAATTGCCGTTTCCGATTTTCGTACATTTGCAAAGTTATCCCCGCCGCTGCGATCAGAGAATGATCGCGCAGCGTGTATAACCGCTGTAGCCGACGGAACTATTGACGTTATCTCATCTGGTCATAATCCCCGCGGACCCGAGGATAAGCGTCTTCCTTTTAACGAGGCATTGTCCGGTATGGCGGGGGCAGAGACATTATTGGCACTTGCGCTGAATCTGGTGCGCGATGGTAAAATCAATCTTGGCCGCCTGTTTGAAATGTTAAGCGCCAACCCAGCAAAAATTCTGGGAATTGAAGCGGGCCAAATTGCCGCCGGAATGGAGGCCGATCTGATATTCGTAGATATCGACGCGCCGTGGCAAGTGGATAGCGCAAAAATGGCGGCGCTTGCTGGCAACACCCCTTTTGACAAGCTACCCGTTCAAGGCCGCGTGCGCAAAATAATGAAAGGCGGCAAAGTCATTCACTGACCCACCGCCCTTCAACTTAAAATTGATCTATAATTTAACGCGAAGCAACTTTCCTGCCCTGGCCTGATGCCAGTTTTACGGGTTGGTTGCCGCCAACATTGCGAACAATGCAGCTACCGCCCTTTGCTTTGATGCTATTGCAGACCGCGTCTGCGCCTTGTTTGCTGTCAAAACCCATGGCAGCCAGCCGAATGTAAGTTTTTCCGTTTACTACAACTGTTGAACTCGCGGAACTGAAACCCGATAGCACCGAATAACGGTTGCTGAATTGATCCCAAGCTTTTTTGGCGCTCTCGGCATTTGAAAAAGCACCGAGTTGAACCAAGTGTGAGCCTGTAACACCCGCGCTGCGATCCATTTTTGGGACGATATCAGCCAGAGCCAATTTTACTGGTTTTGAGTCGCCGCTGACTGCTTTGGGTGCATTAACCGCTTTCTGGTTTGACGCGATGCCGGCCCGTTTTGCTGGTCCTTTTTGTGCCATTATTAACGGCGCACGTTTGTCAGGGAAAATCAAACCTAAGACAGGGTTTGAAACCATCGTAATTCCATCAGCTTTGCTATTAGCTACAAAAGCAGGCGCTGCGTCAAGCGGCAAAGAAGCGACGCTTACATTTGTCTCGTTTGCCGCCTCAAAACCATCGCTGGCTGCCGTTGGAGCGGGCCCGATCGCTGACAATGCGCCATTTTGCCCTGCATATTGCATAGGCGCCGTAGGCGTTAATATGTCATTGGAAGCAAAACCAGCAGGTGCATTGGCAAGCGCCAAACGCACCGGCTGTCCTGCATCACTTTGCGGCGTTACTTTTAGCAATCCTGCAACGCGCATTTCATACGCGCCGGGCCGGGCATACTGCGCCCATTCGACAATGCGTTCATTGACGCGGTCCTGATCCATATCCTGAACCGCCATCACGCGTGCTTCACGCCAGCGGCCATCCAACGCATATGCCAGTGCAAGATTCTGGCGTGTACGTGCCGTCGCGTTATCCGAACGGATGGCTTCGCTCAATACATCAATGGCACGGCCAGATTGTCCAGCCAAAGCCAACGTCAAACCATAATCACTCGCTGGAACAATTGCGCGATTGGATTCCACCAAAGCTATAGCCGATTCGACTTTACCCAGCGCAATGCGGCTAAGTGCTAGCGATATTACCGTGCGCGGATCAACTTGCCCTAAATCAACAACATCCATCCATGTGCGTTCTGCTGACAAAAAGCGTCCTTGCGCCATATAAAGCTGTGCAAGTTGTGCGCGATATTCTTTATTCTGGAAATCGTTTTCAACTGCGGCTTCGCTAAACATGATAGCTTTATCCAGCTGACCCTTTGCCTGCGCTTTTTCAGCTTTCAGCGCCCATGCATGTGCTTTTTTTGCCAATGCAGTGGTTTTGGTCACCGTCATGGTGTTGCTGATGCCTAAGCTGGTACAGCCAATCGTTGGCACGGCAACAAAAGCACTCGTCAAAGCTAGCTTTATCATAAAATTGCTGGTCATTGCATCACCTCACAGAAAACGAATATATTCAAATTATTTGCTTGCCGGCACCCGAGCAGCGAGCTGCGCGATTTCAGGCATACTATCAAGAAACGCATCAAGCGCGTCAGTAACGAGCATTTGCGCAGAGCGGTTGCCAACCGCACATGCCAAACGAAGCTTCAAATGCCGTTCGGTATCCAAGCGCAATGTAAATGCAGCTTTGCCTTTTGAACCTGGCGCAGCTCGCTTGCGTGGTTGAACAGCCATGGCCGCAACCGGAGCGTTATGTAAGGCAACCACTGGCGGCACGGCCATTTGAACAACGACAGGTTCCGAAACAACAGTTTCAAATACTGCGACGTCTGCAACATCGTTGATAACAGCGGCAGTGGGGGTGAGCACGGGAATACATTCAAAACCAACTTCGGCCTGCGCCTCCAACTGCCGTGCGATCATTTGTTGCTGTTCGCGTACAACAGAGCTTGCTTCTGGTACCGCGTTTGCAAGCGGATTGCGGGTAAAATCGTGGTCGTGATCCATGGGAACAGTTTGATCGGGATCAACATCATATCCCATATCGTTCCAGCCCAAGTCTTCATGCAAAACCGACATGTTGCCCATATTTCCCTCGGCAGAAGGACGCCGCATCGCAGGTCGCGCAGCACCCTTTCTTGCAAGCAAAAGCCCGGAAAGGGATGCGATAGGTTTTGGTTCGCCCATAATATCTTCCTTTCGCTTTAAGAGCCAAACACGCGGCGACCAAAGCCACCCATCGGACGTGCATTGGCAGCTTGCGTGTTTGCGGCAGCGGCAGGGGCACTGAACACAGTGCGTCGAAAATTCTTTTCCAAACGATCGGAAACATAATCCCACAATTGCTGCACCTCCTGTGCAGAACGGCCATTGGGATCAACCTCCATAACCGTGCGGCCATCTATCATTGATGCAGCAAAATCTGTCCGATGATGCAGGGTTACCGGGGCAACGGTGCCATGTTGTGACAGTGCAACCGCAGCCTCAGATGTAATCTTGGCTTTCGGTGTTGCCGCGTTGACGACAAAGATCAGTGGCTTTCCAGCGCGCTCGCATAAATCAACCGTTGCGCCAACTGCCCGTAGATCATGTGGGCTTGGACGGGTTGGGACAACAATCAATTCAGCGACAGATATAACGCTTTGTATTGCCATTGTAATTGCGGGCGGTGTATCGATGACTGCTAACTTAAAGCCCTGCTGCCGCAATACTGCTAAGTCAGTAGCAAGCCTTGCCACGGTGGTTTGGGCAAAGGCAGGCAATTCTGCCTCGCGCTCATTCCACCAGTCAGCGGTCGAGCCTTGCGGGTCGATGTCGATAAGGACTACGGGCCCTGCGCCAGCAAGCTGTGCTTGAACCGCTAGATGTCCAGATAGAGTAGTTTTACCCGATCCGCCTTTTTGTGATGCCAATGCGAGAACCCGCACATCAATCCCCTTTGAGTAAGTTTCAGGAACGGAAATGGCAGGATAGGGCTAATATCTGGTTAACGTGTTGCGGAATAATCGCACGGCTGATTCAGCAAAGGTCAGCTGAAAACTATCCATTTACGATCATAAAGGCACAATTTGAGTGTTCTAAAATCCGTACCAAAGAGATTTCAGCGGCAAATTTACCAAATTGCAGTAAACTTTTCGTTATATATAAGAAGACTGACGGATTTGGAGTGAAAGACATGGCAAGACAATCAATTATCGCATCAATTGGCTATGCCGCATGCGCAATAGGCCTGATCGCTGCGCCTGCAATGGCCGATGTAAAAGCTGGCGTAGAGGCATGGACACGCGGCGAATATGAAACAGCGGTAAAGGAATGGCGACCTGCCGCACTCAAGGGTGATTCCGACGCACAATTTAATCTAGGACAAGCATATAAGCTAGGACGCGGCGTAAAAACCGATTTCAATGTAGCGTTGGACTGGTATCGCCGTGCCGCACTTCAAGGACATCTACAGGCGTCCGATAGCTATGGGCACCTTCTGCATTATCAGGGCAAGGTAAGCGATGCTCTGCCATATTTGCAGTCTTCGGCAGATCGCAGTGAGCCGCGTGCCCAATATCTGCTGGGAACAGAGTTGTTTAATGGCGTACATATGCAAAAAGACTGGGTAAGCGCTTACGCTCTTATGACCCGTGCATCCTCGTCTGGCATGGCTCCTGCTTCACGTAGCTTGGCCCAAATGGATCAGTTTATTCCGCTTGATCAACGCCAACAAGGCATCGCCCTTGCCGGAGAGCTGGAAAAACGCGGTAACGCAAATCGGTCAGCCCAAATCGCAGGTTTCCCGATTAATACAGCACCACCAGTCCCAACGGGCCGTCCGGTTGATATTCCGCCATCAACACCCTCCCCGAGCACGGCATCTGGTTTTCCAACCAGCTTGCCCGCGCCATTACCTTCAAACCCGAATGCAGCTCCGGCTGTACCGCGACCCTATCCATCAACGCCTTCAGTTCGGCCTATCCAGCAGCCAGTTCGAACAGCTTCGGCATCCACCAAGGACAGTAATTGGAGGATACAGCTTGGCGCATTTAGTAATGAGGCTAATGCCCGCAAGCTATGGACTTCACTAGAATCGCGTGTTGATGCATTGGCAACATTACAGCCCTATTTGAAAGCGACTGGAAAACTTACCCGTTTACAAGCTGGTCCTTTTGCATCGCGTACCGCCGCAGAGGCCGCATGCGGCAAAGTGCGTGCAGCTGGCCAAACTTGTATTACTGTTGACAAATAAATTACTGAAATTGCTTTATGGACAGAGTTTTTCAAAATCTCTGCCCAAAGCACGCCGGGCATTATCATCGCCGTTTTCGACAATAAAATAGCGGGTTCCTGATAAACTGGCACGCGGCGAGCAGTATGTTTCACAGCCTTGTTGAAGAGCGCCAGGAAAGCGTAATTCGATGCCGTCAAAATGCGCTTCAAAATTGCAATCCGATTTACCCGAAAGTGCAACTTTAACGTTTTCGCCGTTGATTGAAGCAGAACCGCGTGCCTCGCATTTGCTTTCGGGCCCAAATACGGCAAGTATTCCGATTTCATATTGTTTGGCTCCGCTTTTAACGGCGCAAAATTTGTCGGTGCCCAAATCGCTGCGCGTTTCGTAACGCCCTCCGAAAATCAGATTTTCTGCATCTGGTAGAATACCGGCAGCCACCGCCTTTTTATCTAGAGCTATACCTGTATCACCAAGGGCGCTATCCGAACTAATCTTACTAACCGGATTATCGCAGCCCGGCAGTGCAATAATACATAAGATCGCTGCTATTGTGGGTAACCTCACAGAGCCTCCAATCCTTCGGCAGTCAGTTTGCGATAAAAGCAACTGCGCACGCCAGTGTGGCACGTTGGTCCCTCCGCCCGTGCCTTGATCCATATCGCATCTTGGTCACAATCAACAAAGGCTACGGCCAAATGCAAAAAATGCCCGCTGCTTTCGCCTTTTTGCCAGAGCGCTTGACGGCTTCGGGAAAAGAAATGGACGGTTCCTGTTTCGAATGTCTTTGCAATGGCTTCGGCATTCATATGCCCCACCATCAATAGCGTTCCATCGGATATATCGCTGATAACCGCTGTAATCAGGCCATTTGAATCAAATTTTGGATCAAAACGCAATCCATTTTCCCGGTCATTTTCCATACCAATGCAGCTAACGCAGTGTGGCCAAAAGAGCAATCATTTGGCAATTCATAAAAACGTAATACAGGGGGCAGACATCGCGCTTTACTGTCCCTATACGCAAGCCAATCTTGGCGCAGGCGGATTCGGATATGGGACATTTAACCACTCACCCCTTTGATGATGATAAACTGCGCGAGGAATGCGGTGTTTTCGGGGTTTCGAGGGTTGAGGGAGCTGCCGCTATGGTCGCGCTCGGATTACATGCCCTTCAACATCGCGGTCAGGAAGCTGCTGGTATCTCCAGCTACGACGATTTCGAATTTCATACGCACCGTGCGATGGGCCATGTAGCAGGTAATTTCGACCGTGAGGATATTATTGGCGCCCTGATCGGTGAAAGTGCGATTGGCCATGTGCGCTATTCAACTACCGGCGAGACATCCCTACGCAATGTACAGCCATTATACGCTGATTTGGTTTCGGGTGGTTTTGCCGTCGCGCACAATGGAAACATCTCGAATGCCTTGTCCTTGCGCAGTGACTTGGTTCGGCGAGGATCTATATTTCAGTCAACATCGGATACAGAAGTTATCATTCATTTGGTCGCGACATCGGGTTATCGGACATTGCTAGACCGCCTGATTGATGCTCTAAAACGGGTTGAAGGTGCTTATTCGCTGCTTTGCCTAACGCCGGAGGGTATGATCGCCTGCCGTGATCCCTTGGGTATTCGGCCTTTGGTAATGGGTAAACTTGGCGATGCCATTATTTTCGCTTCTGAAACCGTTGCGCTTGATATTGTTGGTGCAGATTTTGTCCGCGAGGTTGAACCCGGCGAGCTTATTGTTGTTCGCCAAGGAGAGATTTATTCGCACAAACCATTCCTGACATTGTCGCCGCGCCCATGCATTTTTGAGCATGTCTATTTTTCGCGTCCCGATTCAATCGTGGCCGGAACCAGTGTTTATGCTGTGCGCAAGGCAATTGGTGCGGAACTTGCAAAAGAGAACGGCGTCGATGTCGACTATGTCATTCCAGTGCCTGACAGCGGCACGCCCGCCGCAATTGGATATGCCGAAGCGGCTGGTATCCCCTTTGAATTGGGCATAATCCGGTCGCATTATGTTGGCCGTACTTTCATTCAACCCGGTGACGGTGTTCGCCATTTGGGCGTTAAGTTAAAACACAACGCCAATCGGCATTTAGTTCTGGGAAAAAAAATTGTTCTCATTGACGACTCAATTGTACGCGGGACTACATCTTTGAAAATTGTACAAATGATGCGGGAGGCAGGCGCTGCCGAAGTCCATATGCGCATCGCCAGCCCGCCCACACAAAACAGCTGCTTTTACGGTGTTGATACACCTGAGCGGTCTAAATTGCTCGCCAGTCGCATGGACATAGAACAAATGCGCGACTTCATTCAAGCAGATAGCCTTGCATTCGTTTCAATCGACGGCCTCTATCGTGCTTTGGGTGAGTTGAAACGGAATGATTTAAAACCTCAATATTGTGATGCGTGTTTTACAGGGCAATATCCAACAACGCTTACCGATCATGACGGTATTGGGGAAGATCAGCAATTGGATTTGATGAGCGAAAGAAAGCTTGCTTAATTGTGACTGATTTAGCGTTTTCCGGAAAAATCGCTTTGGTAACCGGCGCAAGCCGAGGCATTGGCGCTGCTACCGCACATGCGTTGGCGGCAATGGGCGCGCATGTTGTTATTACAGCGCGGTCGGCAAAAGATTTGGAAACCATAGAAGAACAGATTTTCGAATCAGGCGGATCAGCCACGATCGCGCCGCTTGATTTAACCGACGGTGACAGCATCGCTCGGCTGGCTGGCGCGGTGAAAGAGCGTTGGGGCAAACTCGACATGCTTGTTCTAAACGCCGCGATGCTGGGCACGCTTACGCCCGTTCCGGCAATAGATGGCGCAGAGTTAGGCCGCGTTCTGACCCTGAATGTAATTGCACAACAAGCGATTATAGCAAATTTTGACAGTCTTTTGCGTGCATCTGATGCCGGGCGCTTAATAGCTATTACATCAAGTGTTGGCGCGATACCGCGCGCATATTGGGGCGCATATGGCGCATCTAAAGCCGCTCTTGAAAACCTAGTCCTTAGCTACGGCGACGAGATGGAAAATATCTCGAAATTGCGCGTGGCCATTGTCGATCCCGGTAAAACCCGAACGGCAATGCGCGCCAAAGCTTATCCCGGCGAAGACCCGAAATCGGTAAAAGAACCGCATGTCGTTGCAACGGCCATAACCGAATTACTGCAATCAGATTTTGCGACAGGCCACCGACTGGTAGTTGGCTGAACTTACCCCTTAATCTGTGCATACGCAGCCAACGCCCGTTCCCGCGCCTGTTTATGCCCGATGATTTTGCGCGGATAACCCTTGGGCCGCGCTCCATGTTCTTCGGGATCGTGGATGTAAGGCTCGCTCAATTCAGCCAGTTCCGGAATCCAGCGACGGATATATCCCGCAGCATCAAATTTCTCGGACTGCGATAACGGCGCCATGATCCGCACAAACATGTTGCTGTCGACGCCCGTTCCCGCCGTCCACTGCCAATTGGTTGCATTGCTGGCGTAATCGGCATCGACTAGCGTGTCCCAAAACCATTTTTCGCCTTCACGCCAATCAATCAACAGGTGCTTAATAAGAAATGACGCCGTAATCATTCTAACGCGGTTATGCATCCATCCCGTTGCCCAGAGTTCGCGCATACCCGCATCGACAATCGGGTAGCCTGTTTGCCCCGTCTGCCAAGCCTTCAAATCAGCCGCGACATCCGCGTCCGCCACATTATGCCAAAGCAACGCATCAAAAGCCTCACGTGCATTTTTGCTTCCATAATCGGGATATTGCAGGATTACGTTCATCCCGTATTCGCGCCAGACAAGTTCCTTCCTGAAAACCTCCGACGATCCCCCTGCCCCCATCGTCGCGTGCCAGCATGCACCTGGTGAAATTTCGCCAAAATGCAGATGAGGGGACAGGAACGACGTGCCCGGAATTGACGGAAAGTTGCGTTTTTCATCGTACACTTTTGCCTTACCTGCAAAAGCATCAAGACGCGTATGCGCGCCAGCCTCGCCCGGAGTCCACATATCGGCCATGCCCCCTGCCCAATTCGGTTTGGTGGGCAACAGGTTCCAATCCTCCAGATTATCGCTTTCGGGCCAGATGTCTGGCCTAGCAATTGCGGTAGGTGCGGGCAAAGGCGCGGGCGGCGGCATATGTTGCGACAGCGCTCGCCAAAACGGCGTGTAAATCTTAAATGGTCCGCCGCTGCCTGTTTTAACGGTTCCGGGCGGCAAAAGATAATTGCCATGATGTCGCTCAAGCGTGCAGCCTTCGGGTAAGCCATCCTTGATTGCGCGTTCTGCATTACGCCACCACGCCTCGTAATGATAGTTGGTGTACACCGCCAAAGCCGCAGTTTTCTGCGCAAGTTCACACATGATTGCAGCAGAACTCCCCTGCCGCAGAATCAACTGCGAGCCCAGTTTTCGCAAGTCCGCATCGAGTGATTTCAACGAATGATGTAGCCACCACCGCGACGCCCCGCCCATCTTGCGATGCTTGGGCGTTTCATCGTCGAGGATAAAGACGGGTATGACAGGTGAACCGCTGGCGATAGCGGCGGACAATGCAGGTTGATCGGCAAGGCGAAGATCGCGGCGAAGCCATAGGATTACGGGTGCGGTCAAATCATTCATCCAGACAGGGGCTGCAGGTGGCTATTGTCGACGGGTCATTCATGCCCTCAAAACCATTTAACGGGAACACAACTGAAAATCTGCCGGACACTAACGGACTAGAAAACCGCGCATCACTGACTACAGCGGTCCGCTCCTTCCCGCTAACAATTACGCCATCATAGGGCATACGCGACCAAAACAGGAAGGCGGCCAAGTCTGGGTTCTTTGGCACCAGTTTCTCGATTTCAATGATATGCACAGTATCCTTGCCTACCTGTATTTGTCCAACATCAATCTGTACCGGCTTGCTTTGAAAAACCGAATATTCCGTGCGGTAGTAGTTGTTCTTGCTGCCAAACAAAACTTCACGGCGCCAAAATGCCACGGGTACAGGATTTGCGACGATCTGATCTACTGCAATTCTACTGTCGCTAAGTTTAATGGAGTCATCGGTTGCTGAAACAGCTGCTTTGCTAATTATTGCATTACCGTTGATATAGGCGAGCACGGCCAAAACCGCAGCAATCGCAGGCCGATTGAAGTTGCGCGAACCAAGTTTTTCGCGGCGAAGTGAAAGCCAAAGCCCCAAAAAGCCAACCACCCAAATCCACACATCGATAATAAACAGCGTATCGCCGTAAAACCATTCACTTGAAAACGGTTCGAGTAAACGGATACCATAACTATTAAACCAGTCGAAAAGCGGATGGCTCAAACATCCAATATACGCCAACCCCAACAGCCAGCCCTTATGCAGCGGCAACCGCTTCTCCGGCCTTTTCCCTCGTCGCGCTTGCCAGTTATCAAACCAAATCATTGCACCCCATAATAGCAACGGCAGTATAACCATCGCTATCGGCCCATGCGTAATTCCCCGCCGTATCGCCAAATGCTGATGCCCGCCCAGCGCCAATGCAAGCACGTCAATATCGGGAATATTTGCCGCAATAATCAGCGTGGGCATCGCAAGCCCCGTTTTGCGCTTCAACCCCATCTGACCAAGCAGCGCGCCAACGAGGGAATGGGTTAAATTATCCATTCACTATACGCCGCATATAAACCGGAAAACTGGCAGAAAACCGAACAAGTTCACAGTACAATTGTTATTATATTGCAGCACATGTTTCATCATTTTCATAAGCGTTAAGCTGGCAAAAGAAATCCTACATTGCAAATGGATATGTTGCTCTGATGACGATTATGTGGCGCACAAACCACTAAACCTCCGGATGCCCCTCGGCTACGGTCCAGGTTTGACCTTTTTGTAGCAGCTTACCCAAATCAGCGGACTTGCCTTCGCTGGCAGATGCGTTTTGGGCGGTAACAGCATCTTCGAAAGTGGGACGCGGATCATCGTATAACACGCCTAGCGCCATCGGGAATTCGCCGAACGGCATTTCCACCAGCATATGTGCAACGCTGCGGTTGGTTACGTCGTGGATTATCACGTCTGCCGCCGCATGATCGCCGTCCACCACATCAACAACTTTCAAGTTCAGCGTATCAATATCAAGTGCTATACCCTTTACACCGCCACTTTTTTCCGAGCCGAACAGCATCGGCGCGCCGTTTTCCAACCATAATTGATGTTCTTCGGCACCTTTGGGTCGTGCAAAATCCTCAAAAACATCTTTATTATAAACAATACAATTCTGAAAGATTTCAATAAATGCCGCACCCCTGTGTTTATGTGCAGCTTTCAATACATCGGTCAGGTTTTTGGACACATCAAACCCGCGCGCCACAAACCGCGCACCGGAACCCAGCGCGAATGCACACGGAGTTGCGGGGCGATCAACCGAACCATAAGGCGTCGAAGGGCTGTTTGTTCCCACGCGTGATGTCGGTGAATACTGGCCTTTAGTAAGGCCATAAATTTCGTTGTTAAACAGCATAATCTGACAATTCAAATTGCGCCGCAACAAATGCATCGTGTGATTGCCGCCGATCGAAAGTGCGTCGCCATCACCCGTAATGATCCAGACATCCAAATCAGGATTGGCCAGCTTTACGCCCGTCGCCAATGCTGGTGCACGTCCGTGTATGGTGTGAAAACCGTAAGTCTCCATATAATAGGGAAACCGCGAAGAACATCCAATGCCGCTGATGAACACGGTGTTTTCCGGCGTACCACCAATTTCCGGCATCGTGCGCTGCACCGCTTTCAGTATAGCATAGTCTCCGCATCCTGGGCACCAGCGCACTTCTTGATCGGTTTCCCAATCCTTGAGCGTCGTTTTAACGGGGGTCATATCGTTCATTTCAAAGCTCCCTCAATCGCCGATTCCATCTCAGCAATCGTAAACGGTTGCCCTGAAACCTTATTCACAGGGCGTGCGTCAACCAGAAACTGGTCGCGCAGCACCGTCTTCAACTGCCCCGTATTCATCTCCGGAACAATTATGCGGTCGAAACCTTTCAGCAGATCGCCCATATTTTTCGGCATTGGCCAGATATGGCGGACATGCACATGGGCGACGTCCAAGCCTTTGGCGATACTGCGTTTTACTGCTTGGTGAATGGGTCCGTAGGTAGAGCCCCATCCAACGACGCACAACTTGGCTCCGGCATTGCCCAAATCAACGGTTTGATCGGGGATGCTATCCGCCACACCGTTTACTTTGGCTGAACGAATATCGGTCATCGCTTGGTGATTTTCCGGCGCATAGTTGATATGGCCCGTGTCGATCTCTTTTTCGATCCCGCCGATCCGGTGCATCAATCCGGGCGTGCCGGGCTTTACCCATGGCCGTTTCAACTTGGTATCGCGGCCATAAGGTTTGAAACCACCCTCTTGTGCGGTATCCATAAACTCCACCGGAAATGGCTTATAACTCTCCAGATCGGGTACTTTCCATGGTTCCGCAGCATTTGCGATATAGCCATCGGTTAACAGCATAACGGGCGTCATATATTGCGTTGCAATCCGCACTGCTTCAATCGCGCAATCAAAAGCATCAACGGGTGAGCGCGCGGCAATAACAGGCATTGGCGCGTCACCATTACGGCCATAGACGGCTTGGTACAGATCGGATTGTTCGGTTTTGGTAGGAAGGCCAGTGGACGGTCCTCCGCGCTGTGAATTAACAATAATCAGCGGTAGCTCGGTCATAATCGCCAACCCCATCGCTTCACCTTTTAGTGCAATTCCAGGACCAGATGAACTGGTAACACCCAATTGCCCGGCATAGCTTGCGCCAATGGCAGAACATATCGCGGCGATTTCATCCTCCGCCTGAAAAGTCGTGATACCATATTCTTTCAGCCGCGACAGGTGGTGTAAAATCGCGGAGGCCGGCGTTATAGGATATCCGCCAAAAAACATCTTCAAACCTGCCAGTTGCGCACCAGCAACAAGCCCGAACGAGAGCGACTCCGCGCCAGTTACTGTCCGGTATATACCAGGTAATACGGGTGCAGGGTCTACATGAATTTGCTTCAATGGTCCGGCAAGTTCGGCTGTCTCGCCGTATGCATGGCCAGCATTCAGTGCAGCGATATTGGATTCAGCCAGCTCCGGCTTCTTGGAGAATTTGGCATTCAACCAATCAATAATTGGCTGGCGATCGCGGTCAAACATCCATAGCGATAGCCCCAGTGTCCACATATTCTTACACCGTAGCGCTTCTTTATTGCCCAAGCCAAACGGCTTCACCGCTTCCAATGTGAGAGCGCTGATGTCGAACGCCAGCAATTGCCACTTTGCAAGGCTGCCGTCCTCCAACGGATTTGCGGTATATTTTGCTTTGGCGAGATTGCGTTCGTTAAACTCACCGCTATCCGCGATTATCAATCCGCCTGCACGCAGAGCGCCAACATTTGTTTTGAGTGCTGCCGGGTTCATCGCCACCAGTACATCAGGCTGATCGCCAGCCGTACTGATGGCTTCGGAACCAAAATTTACTTGAAATGCCGATACGCCGAACAAAGTGCCCACAGGCGCACGGATTTCTGCTGGGAAATCCGGGAATGTTGCGAAATCATTGCCCGCTAGCGCCGCCGACAGCGTAAACTGTCCGCCAGTTAACTGCATGCCGTCGCCGCTATCCCCCGCAAAGCGCACAACTACGCTTTCACTTTTGCTCGACGCGCTCTGATCGATAATTTCCTGTGCTGCCGTAGCCATTCGGTTCAACCCGTTCTGATTTGATACTGATATATTGTGCCTAAGGATTTTCATCGGCAACTGCAATTTAGAAAATCTGTCAGCCATGCTTGGGTTGCTTTGCCCATTAAGGCCACATAGAGTGAAGTGATATTAAATAGCGGGAGTAGCAATATGAGCGATAGTGATTCCATGCCATATGTACGGCCAGATGTAGCGGCCTTGCTAACTATGATGGCACAAATGGGCAGTACGCCGATGGAGGAAAGCACGCCCGCGGAGGCACGGCAATTATATCTGGCGATGACGCCGATGATTGATGCCCCTGCCGAACCATTGGCAGTTATCCGTGATCTGACGTGTCCCGGTCCCTCCGGAGACATCAAACTGCGATTATATGATGCTCAGCAAAGCCGTGCGGCTGGTCCAGCAATGGTATTCTTTCATGGCGGCGGGTTTGTAATCGGGGATTTGGACACCCATCATAATTTCTGCACCACATTGGCAAAGATATTGGACATTCCCATAATTGCCGTCGATTATCGTCTGGCTCCAGAACATCCCTTTCCCGCTGCTCCGATTGATTGTGAGGCTGCTGCGCGTTGGATTGCAAGCAACGGAATAGCATTAGGATTGAAAATCACCGGATTATTTTTGTGCGGCGATAGCGCGGGTGGCAATTTGACAATTGTGACAACGCATGCGTTGATGGCACAGCCTGCTGCCGTCCCGCTGCTTGCTCAATTTCCGATTTATCCTGTAACCAACAGCGGAGCTTCCGGAGGTTCAATGGATGCATTTGCGCAAGGATATTTTTTAACGGCATCCGGCATGGCCTGGTTCAACAGTCATTACAGGCAAACGCCCGGCGATCCCCGACATGATGTTCATAATCTGGACCATACTGGTATGCCGCCGACATTGGTGTTTACCGCAAGTCTTGACCCACTTAGCGATCAAGGCCGCGCATACGCCGCTGCTTTGGCTAAGGACGGTGTGCGCGTGATACATGATGAAGCGGAAGGAAACATCCACGGATTCATCTGTTTACGCGGCGGCGTACCTTCATCCGCCGATGACGTTGCGCGAATGGCGGAACATATGAAAACACTCATTAAAGAGACCACGGAAAACTGAATGCCAAATAAGTCCAGAGAACAAAATTACCGTCCATGTGCGGGCATCATGCTTGCAAATCGTGACGGGCAGATTTTTGTCGGCAAAAGGATTGACAACCCGAGCGCAGAAGCATGGCAGATGCCACAAGGCGGAATTGATGATGGCGAAGAACCGCGCGATGCGGCACTGCGCGAGCTAACCGAGGAAACGGGTATTGCAGCTGAGCTGGTCGATATTCTGGCGCAAAGTGCCGAAGAATATTATTACGATTTGCCCGAAGATCTGGCTGGTAAAATCTGGAAAGGCAAATGGCGCGGACAACGGCAACACTGGTTTTTGATGCGGTTCAAAGGAGACGATAGTTCCATTAACATCGCAACAGAGCATGCCGAATTTTCACATTGGCAATGGACCGATCCTGTGCGGGTTCCCGAACTGATCGTTCCGTTTAAGAAACGCTTGTATGAACAGGTATTAGAAGAATTTTCATCATTAATTTAACGCATACTGACGTCAGTTTGTTTTTGACTTATCTAAGACAGGAAAGGTTTCGGCTACGGGATCAATCGCGACTGCATTCGCTTGTAAAACCGGTTTCTGCCCGTAGTTGCCGATGGCAAGCGCCAGTGTATCAACGCTAGCACAATCACGCTGGCACAGCATTTTCAACCGGGACAAATTCGCCTTTGCCTGATCCACTGCGCCTTTAGCCAACATCGCTCTTGCCTGCTCATTCAACGCGGCCTGATCGTTGGGTTCAAGTTCCAATGCTTCTTTATAAAAACGAATGGCTTTGCCGTTCAGCCCTTTTGATTTCACCGCACGCGCCATCGCAATATAAGCGGCGCGGTTACGCGGATCGACAGCCAACGCCGTTTCATAATAATCCAGTGCGCTTTCAATATTTGCAGATTTTATCGCGAGGTTACCTTGTTCCAACAAAGAAATGGACAAAGGCTCAATATCATCGTCTGTTTTTTTCGTCAGACCAGCGCTGGAAAGCATTGCAAAGCTAAGCGATAAAGCAATGGCAGCAGGCGAAAAACGCATCATTTTTTCCAGTATTGTTTCGGTATGATGATTGGCTATCACAGCTTTTCCAACCTAGCCATGAAAAATCCGTCTGTATTGTCATGCCGGGGCGTTAGTAATATGCCGTCGCCGTGTGGCCTGCCTGCATCTATGTGCAATTCACCTATGGTCCAACCGGAATTTTGCTTAAGAAACACCTCAATCTGATCTCGCCCTTCTTGATTTAGCAGCGAACATACTGCGTAAACCATTGCACCGCCGGGCCGAACCAATGCTGCGCCAAGATTAAGCACATGTTTTTGCAATGCAGTTACCTGGTCCAGTCGCTGTGGAGTAAGCCGCCAACGCAGTTCTGGATTGCGGCGCCAGGTTCCGGTACCCGAACACGGTGCATCAATCAAAACCAGATCGGCAGCCTGCTTTAAATCAGAAAGTGCATCCGTTTCACGCTTTGGATTTAACAACCGAATTTCAATATTTTGTGCGCCTGCTTGCTGGGCACGCGGCAAAAGACGTGACAAACGTCCACGATCAGTATCGCACGCAATCAATTTTCCAGTGGCCTGCATATCGGCTGCTAATGCCAATGTCTTGCCGCCTGCTCCGGCACATAAATCCACAATAGTTTGCCCCGGCTTCGCCTGACAACCGATGGCGATAAATTGGCTTCCGGCATCCTGCACCTCGACCAGACCATTTAGTTCAGGTGTTGCGGCGAGCGGCGTATTTTCCGGCAAACGTAGACCAGCAGATGTTCCTGCAATGGGTATAGCGCCGTTAAGAAGCGCCATTATATTTTCGCGGTTTGATTTAAGCGTATTGACCCGCACATCCAAAGGCGCGCGTTCCAACAATGCCGCGTGTTCCACTTCGGATATTTTTAACGTCAACCATTCAGGGACTAACGATGGAATTGCGCGCGGTTCATTAGAACTCGGCGCAACCGGACCATGAGGAGAATCGTCGAACAATTCGTTCAGATCGTTCAAACCCAGTATCGCTGCTCTGCCGCTTACAGGCGGAGCGCCAAAGCTGCGAATAGCGCGGTAAACCAGATCGCGCACAGCGCGGCGGTCTTTTGACCCTGCATAACGTCGATCCCGAAACCATTTTGCAATGATTACATCAGCTGCTGCCCCATTTTCACCTGCCGCTGTAATGATTAAATCAAGCAACTCTATGGCCGATTGAACGCGCGCGGCAGGCTGCATGTTACTTACCTTGTGGGATAATTCGGAGCTTCGCGAGTGATTGTCACGTCATGGACATGGCTTTCACGAAGACCAGCATTTGTAATCCGCACAAAACGTGCGCGTTCTTGTAAGTCTGTAATTGTTTTTGACCCGGTATATCCCATTGCTGCTTTTACCCCGCCAACCAATTGATGCACCACGTCGCTGGCTGCACCCTTAAATGGCACCTGCCCTTCGATACCTTCTGGTACCAGTTTTAGCTGGTCCTTGATATCTTGCTGAAAATACCGATCAGCCGAGCCGCGTGCCATTGCACCAACCGATCCCATGCCGCGATAGCTTTTGTATGCACGGCCTTGATACAGAAATGTTTCGCCCGGGGCTTCTTCGGTTCCTGCCAATAGTGATCCCACCATGACGCTGGCTGCGCCGGCCGCCAACGCTTTGGCCACATCACCAGACGTACGCAGGCCGCCATCGGCAATAATTGGTATGCCCGATTTTTTTGCCTCGGCTGCGGCTTCCATAATCGCTGTCAATTGCGGAACGCCAACACCCGCGACGACGCGTGTAGTACAAATCGAGCCGGGTCCAATGCCAACTTTCACACCATCTGCACCAGCATCAATTAGCGCACGCGTTGCTTCTGCAGTGGCCACGTTACCCGCAATAATCTGAATTTCGCTGGAAAAACGCTTTATTTCGGTAACAATATCAGACACCATTTTGCTATGACCATGCGCAGTATCAACCACTATAACATCGCAACCTGAATCAATAAGCGCGTGGGTTCGCTCCAACCCTTTTTCACCGACTGTTGTAGCCGCAGCGACGCGCAAACGTCCTGAGCTATCTTTTGTAGCATTAGGATAATTAACTGCTTTTTCCATATCTTTTACAGTAATCAGTCCGACGCAATGATAGGCGTCGTCTACTACCAATAACTTTTCAATCCGCCGCTGATACAACAAACGGCGTGCGTCATCTTGCGAAACACCAGCGGGAACTGTCGCCAAATTTTCATGTGTCATCAGTTCATGAACAGGTTGGTCCGGGTTTTCGGCAAAACGAACATCGCGGTTGGTAACAATACCCACAAGCTTGCCATTGCTCTCCACAACGGGAATTCCCGAAATTGCATTTGCGGCCATCAATGCCCGCGCATCTGCCAAAGAGGCATCGGGTGTAATGGTAATCGGATCGACCACCATACCCGATTCAAACCGTTTGACCTGACGTACAGCAGCGCATTGTTCTTCGACGGAAAGATTACGGTGCAAAACGCCAATACCACCCAGTTGCGCCATCACAATTGCCATTCGTGCTTCGGTAACTGTGTCCATTGCGGAAGACAAAACCGGAATATTCAACGAAATCGACGGTGTAATAAAAGTCCGCGTATCGGCTTGGCTCGGAACAATTTCCGACGCGCACGGCTGTAATAGCACATCGTCAAAGGTTAAGCCCAAAGGGATTTCTATCATCATGCCACCGTTATGTTTATTTTGAGTCGAGGCAGCCCATGTAACCAGTTCGCCGTTTAACTGCCAGTCTTGTTTCCAGCAAATGTGCGCACATTGGCAAAGTATTTCCCCAGTTCAATATGCAATTCGGTATCCTGAGCAGTTCCTGATAAATCTGTGGCATCATTCAGCTCGTCATCTGGCCCGTGATAATCGCTGCCCAGATATTTTTCTAAAAATGGCAAATCAGAAAATGAACTGTTTACCATAACTGCAGGTACATTTTTTTGCGTCAACGCCCATCCATCCTGCCGCTTTAGAAAACTATTGGCCTGCCCGCTGGTGTCGACTTTTCTGCCCAATTTTGCAGCCACACTCAAAATGCCTTTATCAAGACCAGTCATCCCCCATCCAATGACGGCTACTTTTGCGCCGGCAGGAGCAACGGCAATGGTGTCTACATTCATGACAGCAACAATTTGATCGAGAACCACAGGAGGGTTTGCCGCAAAGCTATATGCGCCAAGCAATCCTGTTTCTTCAGCAGTCGTGGCAACAAAATAAACGTCCCGGTCATAGCGTTTTTTGGCCAAAGTCCGCGCAACCTCTGTCAAAACCGCGATGCCGCTGGCGTTATCAATTGCGCCGTTGCAAATCCGGTCCACTTCCTCTTGGGGGCGGCAAATGCCCAGATGGTCCCAGTGCGCCATAAACACTACGGCGCCGCTATTTTTTTTACGTCCGGGAATTTTGCCAATTACATTATTGCTCGTGAAGCGATTCACACTGGTCGTTACATCGAAGTCACCAGTGATATCTAAATTCTCTCCGGTAAAATCAGGCATCTGGGCCGCGCTACGCAAGCGATCCCAATCCTTCTTAGCAGACGTCACCAACGCAACAGCAAATTCCGTGCTAACCGCCCCCAGCAATGGGGCTTGGTTATCGTCGGCCTGCAGTGAAATCCGTTTCGACATAAAACGCCGGCGTGTTGCCGCCCAACTGCCTACTTCGCCATCGGCAACCAATATCACCGCTTTTGCACCCGCTGCGAACAACATATCGGTACGCTGCTCAAGTGTAAGATCACTCGGCGCACTTGCTTTTGATCCTGCTAACATAAGGACAAGTTTGCCATTTACTGTTGCAGTGTTAACATTGACGCCATAACCAGCAAATACAATGGGTAGCGCTTCGGCCATCATTGCCGGATCGCGTCCGATCAGGATTATGTCGTCCGAAGCGATTTTCAACCTGTGACCGCTTTGATAAAAGCTAGCCTTTGATGTATCCGGCTTTCGCTCAACCAGATTTACCGGCGCAAACCAATTCCTATCCGGTCCGGCTGGCACCAGTTTGGCTTGACGCCAAACTGCTGAGATATATTTTATTGTCTTGTTTTCGCCCTCTGTTCCAGGCGCGCGGCCTTCATAAGCATCGCTCGATAGAATTTTGACGTGCGCGCGCAATTTGCCCTCAAGCTTTGCGTCTGCAAAGCAGGCATCGGCAAGCCCCGCGAAGCTCAAAAATACGATACAAACGGCAGCAAGCCGCATCAGAAAATTCCTTATGATGCAGCTAGCTCCGCTTAGATACCGTTTATCCGCTTTGTGACTGCGCCTTTGATCGTTTCAGTAACCGTTTTACAGACGCAATGCGAAGGTATTTTTTGGCTCTACCGCATCATCTTTCCGGCCATGCCGATAATATCGTCCAGCGGGTTGCCGTCTCCGTTCATGTCCAGCAAACTGCCAAGGCCTCCAGCGCTGATTGTTTGTCCGCCACCGCCGCTACCGCCCAACAATCCGCCAAGCAAACCGCCCAAACCGCCCGATGCCGCGCCACTTTCCTGTGCTGCACCGCCGGATTGCTTTGCCATATACCCTGCGACTAACATCGCCAGTATTGGTAGCATCTTTTTTAACATGGAAGGGTCAATCCCGGTCTGCGTCGCTGCATGTCCTGCAACAGAGCGGCTGACGTCTTTTGATCCAAATATCTGTCCTAAAATATCATTGCCCTGCTCAATAGGCGTTGGTTCAGGTGCAACCACCGAGTCAAACAATCCGCCACCGCCCAGTTGCCCAAGTAGTCCGCCAAGGCCATCCAATCCCGTTGGCTGTGCCTGCGCTGTTTTTTTGAAACCACCCAGAATGGACGGCAGTAACGCTGCAGCGCCCATTTCGGCTATTTGCTCATTCACGCCCAGTTGCTGCGCAATTGCACCTATTGCGCCTGATTGCTTCAATATGCTCGTCAAATCCATTTTTATTCTCCCAGTTATATGGCCCAGACGTGGCCGTTTAATCAGCTTATGGCAAGTATCTAGCGGGATGAAACGGGCTTTGGATAAGTTTTTACAATTTGAGAAACGTAAGCAATGCAATCGCTGAAAATCATGTCTATACTCGCATCGCAATCCGCGCACATTCGCGTGATGCATCTATCAGGAGGTTTCATGAGCATATTTGGAAAAATCAAGGACGCTATTTTCGGCAAGAAAGCCGTAGCAGCCGTACCGACAGCAGCACCTGTTGCAACACCTGTTGCCGAACCTGTGTCGGTCGCAATCAGCGATGTCGATGTAATCGCGCATTTAGAATCAATGGCAGCAGACAGCGGTAGCCAATTAAATTGGCGTAATTCGATCGTAGATTTAATGAAACTTGTTGGAATGGAAAGCTCGCTTCAAGAGCGTAAAGATCTCGCTATGGAGCTTGGTTACACTGGCGAACTGGCAGGCAGCGCAGAAATGAACATCTGGCTGCATAAGGCTGTGATGCGTGAATTGGCTGCAAATGGCGGCGTCGTTCCCGCAGAATTGCTCGATTAAGCCCTATTTCAGCAAGGTAAAAAAAAGCCCGGTTCGAAAAGACCGGGCTTTTTACGTCATGACTAATCTTTTTTGCCAAAAAAACCTTTTGCCATTCCGGCTAGATCATTCAGCGGATTGCCATCGCCATCTTTATCAAGAAATCCGGTGGCCTTACCAAGCAGGCTATCTTCGCCGCCCAGCATTTCTTTGATTTTGTCTACAGAAACACCGTGCTCCGCTGCTAAATCCTGAATTGCCTGCATTTTATCACCGTCGCCTGTCAGTTTTTCCTGTAATGAAGACATTAGCGCGCCTGCCTTATCTGTTGATACACCTAATTTCTCTGCCATAGCTTCGACATTACTCATCAATCCATCCAATATACCCATGAGACCGCTCCTTTTTCCATTGTGAATGCGTTCAGTAGCAAAATTACACATTGAGTAGAATGATTCCATGACACCCTGATGTAAAATCAAAAACACATATCCATCACTGTACAAAATCAAATCCGCATAAATCAGGGCATACATATTCCCGCCGCGCCTTTACAGAAAACAACACTTGCTTTGAGTAAAAATTTAGAAGCCATTCCCGGTCGCCCTGCGGCGAAAGTAGCAATGCATTGACCGCATCCACCAAAACAATTTCCTGACCACTATTTTCCAAATGCCGTTTTACTATAAGGATATATGACTGGGTTATTGTTTCGTGATAACCTTGGGTATTGTCATTAACTGTACCCACTGCTTGATTATAAAGGCGTATAATTCCTGGCATATCGCGTTCAGAAATCAAATCTGGACGCACTTTTATTATCCAGCAACATGCTGCCAAATGGGCTTCATGCGTCCATTGGATGCGCGGCAATTGGCAGGATAAAAGGCCTTCGCCGATCAATCTTATTTCATCATCGCAGGCAAATAGTCGCGGTTTATGATCTGACATTTTTCGGCACCCATTCGCCGACTTATTCCGGCCTGTTTATGCGGCTAACGGCGCAGCATTGCGCACTGCCTCATCCACATGATCGGCAAATTGTGCAAAATTGTCCACAAACTGCCCCGTCAACTTGCGTACAGTGGCATCATACGCCGCTTTGTCTGACCATGTTGAGCGTGGGTCCAAAATGCTGCTGTCTACGCCTGAAACTGCAATCGGAACTTGAAAACCAAAATTGGGATCGGTGCGATATTCGGCATCATTCAGGCTACCGTCCAGAGCAGCATTTAACAATGCGCGCGTGGCTTTGATAGGCATCCGGCTGCCCTCACCATATTTTCCGCCCGTCCAACCCGTGTTAACAAGCCAACACTGCACGCCGCCCTTGGCAATACGTTCTTTCAGCAAATTGCCGTAAACACTGGGGTGGCGCGGCATAAATGGCGCGCCAAAACACGTTGAAAACGTTGCTTCAGGCTCGGTAACGCCAATTTCAGTCCCTGCGACGCGCGCAGTATAACCGGAAAGGAAGTGATACATTGCCTGTTCCGGTGTCAGCTTTGCTATCGGCGGCAAAACGCCATATGCATCTGCGGTCAACATGATGACGTTTTTGGGAACAGGACCCAAATTATCTGCACTGGCATTTGGTATGAATTCAATGGGATAGGAACCACGGCTGTTTTCTGCCAGACTTGCATCGTCAAAATCAAGCTCTCTGGAGTCTTCGTCAATAACAACGTTTTCCAGCACCGTTCCAAAACGCTTGGTAGTGGCAAAAATTTCCGGCTCAGCCTCTTGCGATAACCGGATCATTTTGGCGTAACAACCGCCCTCAAAATTGAAAACAGCGCTGTCAGACCATCCGTGCTCGTCATCCCCAATCAAAGTTCTGCTGGCATCTGCGGATAAAGTTGTTTTTCCTGTACCCGACAGTCCAAAAAAGATTGCAGTATCCCCCTCGGCGCCGATATTGGCTGAACAATGCATCGGCATTACGCCCTTCAGCGGCAACAGATAATTTAATATACCAAATACCGACTTTTTCATTTCGCCAGCATAAGCTGTCCCGCCAATTAATATCAATTTCTCGGTGAAATTGACAGCTACAACAGTTTCGCTACGGCACCCGTGACGGGCCGGATCTGCACGAAAACTTGGAAGGTCGATAATTGTATATTCAGCAACAAAATCCGCCAATTCGCTAATGTCTGGACGTACCAATAATGTGCGGATGAACAAATTATGCCATGCAAGCTCGTTAATTACTCGAACAGTTACGCGGTGCTCGGCCTGACTTCCGCCAAACAGATCTGCTACATAAAGTTCTTTCTTCTGGCTAAGCGCCGCATAGAAATCTTCTTTTAACGCCGCAAAGTGCACAGGATTCATTCCGACATTGGTTTTGCCCCACCAGATTACATCTTCTGTTTGCGCATCCCGCACAATATACTTATCTTTGGCAGATCGCCCGGTATGCGCGCCGGTCTGGACCACAAGCGGACCGTCCTTGGCCAAGATACCTTCTTTATTGGCCAAAGCGGTTTCAACCAATAACGGTGTGCCTAAATTCCAATGGATTTTGGCTTGGGTCGAAATGCCCTGCGCAGACAAACTTGATTTGGGTGTGATGGACATAAGTGCCTCCTAAAAATTTAGTTTGGCAAACTACGCCGCAACTGGTTTTGGCAAACGATTACTTTAATCGCCGTAGGATAGCATTCTTACATCGTCAAATAGGCGAAGTATCATGGCATCAGCGACATCGTTGTCATATTGTTGCAAAATAGTGTGCCGCAGTTGCGTCAATTGAAATCATGCAAAAGCATATGATTGAACGATGCAAATTGCCCCTCTATAGCTTTGGTATGGAACCTTCGATTGCCCTTGTGGATGATGACCGCAATATCCTGACCTCTGTATCTATAGCGATGCGGGCGGAAGGATATACGACGCGTATATATTCCGATGCCGAAACGGCCTTAAAAGCATTACAAGAAAACCCCGCCGACTTAGGAATTTTTGATATTAAAATGCCGCGTATGGATGGACTTGAACTGTTACGGCGGCTTCGGGAAAAATCAGATATGCCTGTCATTTTTCTAACTTCTAAAGATGAAGAATTGGATGAGGCACTGGGACTGGCGATGGGCGCTGATGATTACATAACCAAACCATTTTCGCAGCGTCTTTTGGTGGCAAGGGTAAAGGCCATATTGCGTAGAGCAACTTTCGATAAAGCAAGAAATTCAGAAGGCGATGCTATCGATGCAGAACCTGAACCAATGGTCCGCGGTAGTTTGGAAATGGACCCAGCACGCCATCATGTGAAATGGAATGGCAAACCGCTAACCCTAACAGTTACCGAGTTTATAATTTTGGAAGCTTTGGCAAATCGGCCCGGTGTGGTTCGAACACGCGATCAACTGATGGATGCAGCCTATCAAGATGATGTCTATGTTGATGACCGCACCATTGACAGTCATATAAAAAGATTACGGCGTAAATTCCGCGAAATTGATGCGGAATTTTCGGCCATTGATACATTATATGGAGCTGGGTATCGCTTTGCTGAAAACTGAAACTGATGCACTTGCATTATCGTGGAGCCGCGGATGGTCTTTGACATCTCGCATTCTGGCTGTGAACATTTTTGTATTGGCGCTGTTTGGATTCGGTTTGTTTTTTCTGGATAGCTATCGCGGCCGATTGATTGAAGAGCGCCAACAAGATGTCGCGCGCGATGTTGTACTTATCAGCAAAAGTTTCGAGATGGTTTCTTCGCGCGATCGCCCGGCCTTCCTCATAAATCTGGGTGAGCTGAACAATTCAAGGATCAGAATATATGATTCAAAAGGGAAGAAACTTATCGACAGTTTTGTGCTGGCGCCCCCAACATATATACTACGCGATCCAACCGCAGAGCCATGGCAAAAAAAGGCCGCGCGAACTTTGGACAAAATCTTTGATTTTCTGGTTGGCGCTCCTTCGCTAGATTTTATATCCGAACCCAGAAATGATAACTCTGCTGCTTGGTCGGAAATTGTAAAAACGAAACCCGGACAAGTGACGTCGATGACACGTCTGGCTCCAGACTTTACCCATTTTGTAAGCGCGGCCACCTTTACTCAGAAAGGACAGCTTGCCGTACTATCAACGTCAAGCGCGCGTGATATCCGCGCAAATGTAAGAGACGAGCGGTTTCGCGTTGCTATGTTTTTCGCACTTGTTTTAGGTATTGGAATAACGATGTCTTTGTTTCTGGCACGAACAATCGTGCGTCCATTGCAACATTTGGCCAATGCGGCGATCAAGGTTCGCCTTGGCCGAGCGCAAGAGGTAACGGTCCCTCGCCTGCCTTCGCGCAGGGACGAAATTGGTATGCTGGCGAGGGCATTGTCCGATATGAGCACTGCATTGCGGCAGCGTATTGATGCGACCGAAGCATTCGCTGCCGACGTCGCTCACGAAATAAAAAATCCTCTAGCTTCCTTGCGGTCTGCATTGGATGGCATGGATAATATTAAAGACGCCGCGCTACGCAGTGAATTGATGGATGTTGCAAAAGCCGACGTATTGCGAATGGACCGCCTGATAAGCGATATATCCGAAGCAAGCCGCGTAGATTCGCAATTGGCGAAAGCCAAATTCGAATTAATTGATGTCGGCGATATGGTGGAACAATTGCTGCAAGCACGCGAACATCGCGGACAAGACGGTGATGTAAAGATCGCATTTGCGCGCCCTCGCAAAGGCATAGCTGTTATCTTGGGTGAGGATATGCGCCTAGAAAGGGTGTTCAATAATCTGATCGACAACGCAGTTTCATTCTCTCCCGATAACGGCATAGTTGAAATATCTGTCACCCGCACAGATAGTGAAATCATCATCCGCGTTACCGATCAAGGGCCAGGTGTTCCCGTTTCGGAAAGGCAGGATATATTCCGCCGATTTCATACTGAACGGCCGCCAAGCGAGAGTTTTGGCAAGCATAGCGGCCTTGGCCTTGCCATTGCGCGGACTATAATCGAGGGACACGAAGGCAGTATTGAAGTGCGCGACCGTGAAGATGGCGGCCAAGGCGCCTGTTTCGAAATCGCAATCCCGTCCCCTGAATCAAAGCTGGAATAATGGCTTTATCGTCATCAAATTTTCACGGTACCGCTGTCAGTATCGGCGCGCATGGGGTGCTGATTATCGGAAAGCCTGGAAGCGGCAAATCGGACCTAGCGTTAAGATTAATTGATAGAGGCGCAATGCTGATTAGCGATGACTGTGTCCTCTTTGATAGTGACGACGCCCAAATCATTTTGCGAACGGCTCAAAATATTGCCGGAATGATTGAGATGCGGGGTATTGGCATTGTTGAAATTCCCCATATATCTTCGGCCCCTTTGAAATTGGTCGTTGATCTAAATGCGGATGTCCCGCGATATTTGGATAAGCTGAGATCACAGTGTATTGCTGGCGTTGAAATTCCCCACATCGCGTTGGCGGCATTTGAATGCAGCGCAGTAATCAAAGTTGAATATGCATTAAAGTCGGTAGTTGACCAAGCCGGAACGTAAGTGGCATTGCTATTCCCTAACGACAGAAAATATCGATGACGCAGATTGACAGCAGCACAAAAGACAAAACAATTTTGCTGGTTACCGGACTATCGGGCGCTGGCAAAACGACTGTGCTCCAAACACTGGAAGATTTGGGCTGGGAAGCAGTGGATAATTTTCCAATTCGTTTAGCAGGACCATTGCTGGCACTGCCCAATCCCGAAGGACGCAGCGGCGATGAAATCCCACTTGCCCTTGGTTTTGACAGCCGAACACGAGGGTTCAAGCCCGAAGAATTAATCCAGCAGATTAAGCAGTTGGATGAACGCGGCGACGTAAAAATTATGACTTTGTTTCTGGATTGTGCAGGAAACGAAATTGAACGCCGATACGCCGAAACACGGCGGCGGCATCCGCTGGCCCAGGATCGCCCGGCGATTGACGGAATCGCGCAAGAGCGGATGTTGATGGAGCCGCTGCGCCGATGGTCCGATACAGTTATTGACACTACAAAACTGTCGGCAAGTGATTTGCAAGCTGAAATCCGTGCGCAATTTCGGTCTGATCGTGCGTCCGGAATGAACGTAGCGATTAGCAGTTTTGGATATTCGCGAGGCATCCCGCATAATGCGGATCTGGTTTTCGATATGCGCTTTTTACGCAATCCACACTGGGACCCGCTGCTTCGGCCGTTGACTGGTTTGAACGAGGAAGTTGCGCAATTTGTTTCACTGGATCCCGCCTATGACGTTGCAGTGGCGAAAATAAGGGATTTGCTACTTTATCTTTTGCCCCTCTATGATGGTCACGGTAAAGCATATGTGAATATTGCCTTTGGATGTACCGGCGGAAAGCATCGTTCGGTGCATGTCTCGGAACAATTCGGCAAATGGTTGCGCGAAGCAGGATTTTCGCCCACTGTCATGCACCGTAATTTGACATCTCGCTCTATCGACGCCTTGGAAGGTCCGTCAGGCGAGCAAATATGAACAATCAGAATTAGAAACAGGGCGCGTTTTGTAATGATCGGACTAATATTGGTCACCCACGGCGATTTGGCCAAAGAATTTGTAGTGGCGATGGAGCATGTTGTAGGCCCTCAAAAAAATATCGAAAAAGTCTGCATCGGTCCGCATGACGATATGGAAGTGCGGCGGCGCGAGATTGCGACTGCCATAAATTCCGTTGATAGCGGACGCGGCGCGATAATCTTGACTGATTTATTTGGTGGGACGCCATCAAACTTAGCGATTTCCTTACTTGAGCCGGGGCGTGTAGAAGTGATCGCAGGCATAAATCTGCCCATGTTAATCCGGCTTGATAGTGCGCGTAAAGTCATGGGAGTGCGCGATGCCGTTACCGCCGCCAAAGATGCAGGGCGCAAATATATCAGTGTCGCATCAGAAGTATTGGAGGCATCGAAATGAGCCGATTTAGCCGCAATGTCACCATCGTCAATGATCGCGGTCTGCACGCAAGGGCAAGCGCAAAGTTCGTAACACTCGTTTGCCGGCTTGATGACGGGCTACTCGTCGAAGTGGAAAAGGATGGGCAAAGCGTAACGGGTTCATCTATCATGGGTTTGATGATGCTGGGTGCGGCAAAAGGCAGCGAAATCACAGTTCACGTAGAAGGCGATGGCGCGGAAAAGGCACTCGAAAAACTGATTGGTCTGGTTGTCGATGGTTTTGGCGAAGATTGACAGGGCACCTGTATCATGCGCCGTGAAATCACCGGTTTCTCAAACCCCCTTTTGAAAGAAGTTCGATCATTACGGGAAAAAAAGCATCGCAAACGTGCCGGTATGTTCCTAGCTGAGGGGCTACGAATTATGACCGAAGCACGTGAATCCGGGTTTTTGCCCGAAATGTTGTTCCGTATATCGGGGCGCGATGTTCACCCACTTGAAGAAATATTGGAAACTGATGTGCTGGCCGCTGGCGGTGACGTTATCGAAACCAGTGCCGACATTATGGCGAAACTGTCTGGCAAGGATAATGCCCAAGCCATCGTCGGGGTTTACCGCGATCACGCCACGCCTCTATCCGATATCGACCGCAGCAGCGCACCAATATGGCTGGTCGCTCAAGCAATGCGCGACCCGGGTAATTTGGGCACAATGTTGCGCACAGGCGATGCGGTGGGCGCAGGCGGATTGATCCTGATTGACGATTGCACCGACCCCTTCAGCGTTGAGGCCGTCCGCGCCAGCATGGGTGCCATATTCACGCAAAAAATCGTACAATGCCGCTGGGAAGAATTTACCGCTTGGCTTCGCAGTGAAGACGGCCAACTGGTCGGAACCAGCCTTCAAACCGATACCGATTTCCGCGCCTGCAAATACACTGCCCCCTGTTTCATTTTAACGGGCAACGAGGCGCAAGGGTTGCCTGAAGAATATGAAACCACATGCGACGCGCTTGTCAAAATGCCAATGTACGGCAAAGCTGATAGCTTAAATGCAGCGATTGCAACCGCAGTTATGGCCTATGAAGTGCGGGGACGGATGGAACGTTAACCACCGAAGTGCGCGTCACTCGCCAAAACAACTTCAGCAAAACTGCCATTAAGCGTATGGTTGTGGTGAGCGATGATCTGACTTGCTGTCATGACCGGAGTGTCGAATGTCGTATGCCCGTCTGCGACCAGACGGATGTCAAAATTGCGCTCTTTGGCCGCACGAATGAACGTATCGACACAATAATCCGACTGCATGCCGGTGACCGTCACACGCTGTATTCCAGCGGCGCGTAGCTTATTTTCCAGACCAGTTTCCTGAAATGAATTGCAATGCCGTTTGATAGTGACGAATTCCGATGTCAGCGGGGTCAATGCTTCGTGGATTGCAAATCCAGGCGTTCCAGATTCGAGAGGGTGGCCAGTTTCGCCTTCATGCTGCACAAAAAATACTGGGGTTAGCTTTGACCGCGCTTGAAAAAGTAAAGCATGTATCCTGGCCACTGTTGCTGTGCCATCGTCCGGCTGCATTTCGGGAAATCCAAACATGCCGCGTTGAACATCAATTATCACCAGTGCCTCAGTCATCATAATATCTCCTGGGTTAACCCTGCCGCTGAATCAACGCTTGCTCCGCTTCATTTCCACTTTCACTATAGTCCTCATCCCCATATCGAGGCAAAGCCTCAACGGGCTGCAAATCTTCCAGTTCGCGTTTGCCGGTTTCAATGTTTAATTCGGCAAACTTGCGCCCCGTGGACATGACGTTGCGTTCAAAACTGCCGACGAATTTATTGTAATTATTAACCGCACTGTTCAGTCCTGATCCCACCGATTTCAAATGCTGCGCCGCGACCGCGATCCGGTCATACATTTCCTTGCCCAAAGCGCCGATTTGCTTTGCCTCGCGTGCCAATCCTTCTTGTCGCCATACCCCCGCCACTGTGCGCGCGATGGCAACCAGATTTGTCGGAGTAGCAAGCAATACTTTCTTTTCAAACGCAAAATCCCATAATAATGGATCATGCTCCAGCGCAGCGGAAAGAAAATGCTCGCCCGGTACAAACATGATGACGTAATCGGGTGCATCATCAAACTGGTCCCAATATGCCTTGCGCGAAAGACCATCAATGTGGTTTTTCATGGAAGCACAATGCCGCGTCATAAAAGCCAACCGCAATTCATCATCATTGGCGGCAAACGCATCCTGATAGTCATTTAGCGATACTTTGGCGTCGATGACCAGGCTGCTGCCGCCGGGAACTTTCAGTATGGCATCGGGGCGCATCCGTCCGTCGGGGGTGTCAATGCTAACCTCGGTCACAAAATCGACATGCATCGACAGGCCGCAGCTTTCGAGCACATTTTTCAATTGCTGTTCGCCCCAACGTCCCCGCGCTTTAGGCGCATTCCGTAACGAATTTACGAGTTTAGCGGCTTCGCTCGAAACACGCTCCTGCCCTGCGCGCATCTGGTCGATCAATCCGGTTAATTGGCCATATGCCTCATTCCGGTCTTTTTCGACCCTACCCACTTGCTCCTCATACGCCTTTAACTTCTCACTGACAGGGGACAGCAACTGTTTCAGCCGCTCCTCATTTTTCATCTCGGATTTGCCAAACTGATCGCTGGCCTCACGCAAAAATTCGGAACGCGCCTCACCCAGCAATTTCTTGCCAACCTCGCCAAATTGCACCGTCAGCGCATCTTTGGCCTTTGCCAAAACAGCAATCTGCTCATCAAATGACCGATCACGTTCTTCTAGCGATGTTTCCAGCCGCGCAAGTCGGTCTTTGGCGCTATCCCGCTCCCCCACAACAGCATCGAGCATTGACCGCAAATGTAGCGCAGTTTCTGCGGCAGCATGCGCCATACGACCGCCCAAAAACCAGCCGATTACTCCACCCAGTAACAAGGTCAAAATTGCAACGATAACAATTAACAACGGCTCCACTGGCCCACTACCTCGCTAAGAACGAAATATGAACATAGCCGCTAAACTTTAATGGTCAAGCGGCTTCGCTGATCTTTCGCGAACGCTTCACCTTTGCATATCCAATAACGCTAAAGGGCAGCACACCGAGATAGACTATCGTAATCAGGATCAGACCTACCCAGGGGGCAGCAATCATTATTGCAACGATCAAACCCAATGCAGCAAGCGCAAAAAAACGAAGACTGGAGCGGATACGGATTGAAGACCAACTATATGTTGCAACATTGGAAATCATTAGCAGCGCCGATAGCAATAGCCATGGCCCGACAATGCGGTAGTCGCGCGCTAAATCACCCACAGCCTGCCATTCACCATTCCTCTGTCCCTGCGTTTCTAACCAAACAACAAGTGGCAGCAACGCCATGCCAGCACCAGCAGGTGATGGAACGCCCGTATTAAAGCCTGCGGATTTGTGGGGTTGATCGTCATTGTCGATCCGCGCATTGAATCGCGCAAGGCGCAAGGCGGCACACAACACAAAGAATATGCAAATCGTCCAGCCAAAACGCGGCATATGCTGCAAGGCCCAACTATACAGTATCAAAGTGGGCGTGACACCAAATGCGATCACATCGGACAGCGAATCCAGCTCTGCACCAAACCGGCTTTCACCTTTCAAAAGCCTTGCGATCCTGCCGTCCAATGCGTCCAGTATTCCGGCAATTACAACTGCTGCAACTGCCGCGTCCCAGCGTTCCTGCATGGCAAACCACACACCGGACAAGCCAGTACACAGTGCCATTGCTGTTACGGCGTTGGGCGCTAACGCCCTTAAAGATATACCTGGAACTGGTCTTACATTCATAGCAAAACCTTATTGATTGTGGCCTAGCAGCTCTTGATCCACGCCGATTTCAGCTATAATTGTTTCACCAGCAACACAGCGCTGTCCTTTAATTACAAGTGATGCTGTCCCCGCTGGCAAGAACACGTCAACGCGGCTGCCAAAGCGGATCAAACCGACGCGCTGTCCATTGGCCACTTCGTCACCCACTTTAACAAAAGATACGATACGCCGCGCAACAAGACCGGCTATTTGTGTAAATCCAATGCGGACGCCGTCAGATCGTTCCACCAGAAAGTGCTGTCGTTCATTTTCTTCGCTGGCCTTATCTAGGTCGGCGTTAAGGAATTTCCCTGCAATATAGGCCACCCGTTTAATTGTTCCGCGAATGGGAGTACGGTTTATATGAACGTCAAATACGCTCATAAAAATGGACACGCGCACCATCGGTGCATCCCCCAAAGCGTCCGGCCCAGATAATTCCGTTGGCGGGGTTACTTTTTCAATCAAAGTGACCAATCCGTCTGCAGGAGAAACAATGAAGCGATCATCGATTGCAGTTGTTCGCGAAGGATCGCGGAAAAAAGCGAGCGTCCATGCGGTAATAGCAGCCATCGGCCAAGCCAAGGTTTCCCATGCCATGAACGCGAAAACCAATGTTACCGCCCCGGCAATCAGCCCGAATTTTCGGCCTTCTGGATGAATGGGGGGGAATGACCATTTGGCAACGCCGTCGCCGCGATTGGATAATACGATTTTTGACATTGACAGTAACTAGGCGTGCTGAGACAATTTTACAACCGCTGTATCCGGCATTTCTGTGGGTAACGGTATCCATTAGCTGATGCCGCTAAGTATAGTTGAACAAATCAGCAGTTTTGCTATGGCCACGGCAATTCAATTTCGATCCCCAAGGAAAGCAGCTTAAAAATGACAAAAATCAAAGTCAAAAATCCCGTAGTCGAACTCGATGGCGATGAAATGACACGGATCATTTGGCAATGGATTAGAGAGAAGCTGATTCTACCTTACCTAGATATCGATTTGAAATATTATGACCTTAGTGTTGAAAAACGTGATGAAACCGATGATCGGATCACCGTTGAGTCCGCTAATGCTATCCGCGAATTTGGCGTTGGCGTAAAATGCGCGACCATCACTCCCGACGAACAGCGCGTTGAAGAATTTGGCCTGAAAAAGATGTGGAAGTCGCCAAACGGTACTATCCGCAACATACTGGGCGGGGTCGTATTTCGGGAACCTATCGTTATTGAAAATGTACCGCGCTTAATACCGGGCTGGACCGATCCAATCGTTGTTGGCCGTCATGCCTTTGGCGACCAATATAAGGCCACTGACTTTCTGGTGCCTGGCCCGGGTAAACTGCGCCTAGTGTGGGACGGCGATGATGGATCAAAAATTGATGAAGAGGTGTTCCATTATCCTTCGCCTGGCGTTGCGCTTGCCATGTACAATCTTGACGATTCAATCCGCGATTTTGCCCGTGCCTCCCTAAATTACGGCGTCAATAGGCAATGGCCAGTATACCTATCCACCAAGAACACGATATTGAAAGCTTATGACGGTCGTTTCAAAGATTTGTTTCAAGAAGTTTATGAAGCCGAGTTCAAAGAGAAGTTTGCTGAAATTGGGATCGTTTACGAACACCGTTTAATCGACGACATGGTGGCATCTGCACTCAAATGGTCTGGCAAGTTTATCTGGGCCTGTAAGAATTACGATGGCGATGTGCAATCCGATCAAGTCGCGCAAGGGTTTGGATCGCTTGGCCTGATGACATCCATCCTGATGACTCCAGATGGTAAAACAGTTGAAGCAGAGGCGGCGCATGGCACAGTAACCCGCCATTACCGGCAGCATCAGCAAGGCAAGGCGACATCGACCAATCCAATCGCATCTATATTTGCATGGACAGGCGGCCTGAAATTCCGCGGCAAATTTGATGACACACCTGACGTCACCCGGTTTGCCGAAACCCTGGAACAAGTATGCATCGAAACCGTGGAAGCGGGGCATATGACGAAAGATTTGGCTATACTTATCGGACCCGACCAAGGCTGGGAAACAACCGAGCAATTCTTTGAAAGTGTTCGTGCCAATTTGGAAAAGAAAATGGGCAGCTGGCAATAAAATTCCTATTACAAGACGACCCAAACGGGCGCGGACAGTAATGTTCGCGCCCGTTTTGTTTGCATGCCTCTTTCCAATACCGCAGGCATATGCGTAATAGGCGGTATGGCTGGACAATTACAAAGCGAAGGTATCAGCGATCTGGTCGTCTTATTAGGCGCAGCAGGTATCGTCATTCCGGCATTTGCGCGCTTTCGTATCACACCAATTATCGGGTTCATTCTGGTCGGCATTCTTGTTGGTCCCATGGGATTGGGCGCACTTGTACCGCGCTATCCAGCGCTGGAATGGGTCACAATTTCGGATGCCGAAGCGATTGCACCAATTGGCGAATATGGCATCATATTGTTGCTTTTCTCGATCGGTTTAGAGTTGTCCTTTCGCCGATTATGGAAAATGCGGCAACTGGTTTTTGGTGTCGGTGCAGCTCAGCTTTTGGGAGCAGGCGTTATTATTGCGCTGGGATTATTGCTAGTTGGCTACAGCGTGACAGCAGCAGCTGGCATCGGAATAGCGCTTGCACTATCCTCCACTGCATTGGTGTTGCCGATATCCGGCACGCAATCTGCAGTTGGCAAATCTGCTCTTGCTATGTTGCTTTTCGAGGATCTTGCGATTGTTCCGATTATTTTCATCCTTGGAGCACTGGCGCCCAATGCTGAAAATGGTTGGAACGCCATCATTACAACATTATGGCAAGGCGGTGCAGTTATTATAGGCATGCTCGTAATGGGCCGCTTTCTATTGCCGCGCCTGTTTGGACAAGCGGCTCGCACAAAAAGCCCGGAATTATTTGTTGCCATCAGCTTGCTTGTCGTAATCGTAGCTAGCCTTGCCACTGGCGCTGCAGGATTATCGCCCATAGTAGGCGCTTTGATTGCCGGTTTGCTTATTGCTGAAACCGATTATCATAACGAGGTCGAGGTTATGACTGCCCCCTTTAAGGGATTAGCGCTGGGTGTATTTCTTATCAGCATCGGGATGCAAATTGATCTGCGTTTTGTTGCTGACAACTGGATTGCCCTTGTTTCCGCAGTTGCTGCTGTTGTTTTGGTAAAGGCACTGGTCACCGCAGCATTGCTCAAACTCAACGGCGCGCGCACGGGGACTGCAACCGAAACTGGCGTTTTAATGGCCAGCCCGTCGGAAACCACATTAATCGTATTGGGTGCCGCCGGGGCCGCGGCAATTATCGATAATGCGACAGTCAATTTTTGGCAGGTCGCAACCGCAATCGGATTGACCATAACGCCAATTCTGGCGCGCATCGGGCATGATATGTCCCGCCGGATTGAATTGCGCGAAAGTGATGATGAAATCGATGAACAGGACGAAACCACCGAACCGCGCACTGTTGTAATCGGTTTTGGCCGCGTCGGACGATTGGTGGCCGACATGCTGACAACACATGGCCAACGATATATCGCCGTTGAGTCCAATATTGATGCCGTGGCCGAGGGACGGCGAGAAGGTTATAAAGTCATCTTTGGCGATATATCGCGTCCCGACACGCTCGATAAAATGAGCCTAGGCCACGCAAGGGCATTGATCCTTACCATGGATCAACCCGTATTGGCGGAGCATATTGTTAAACGCGTCCGGCAATGGCTGCCTGACCTCACTATCGTCGCGCGGGCCCGCGATCCCGAGCATGCCGCGCGATTGTACAAAGCTGGCGCGAGCGATGCTGTGCCCGAAACACTAGAAAGTTCGCTACAATTATCTGAGGCAATGCTGGTTGATCTAGGCGTTCCTATGGGCCCGGTCATAGCATCGATCCACGAGAAGCGAGATGAATATCGCCGCCAGATAAAAGAAGCCGGCGGGCTAAACATCGCTCCAAAACTAAAGTCAACAAACTAGGTTCTGTACCTAAACTGATATTACAGTGCTGCCTTAATGGCATTAATTGCCGCTTGCGCTTGATCTCCGCCTGCTGGACCGCCGCCTTGAGCCATTTCGGGCCTGCCGCCGCCGCCCTGCCCGCCCATTGCAGCAGTGGCCGCGCGAACAAGATCAGAGGCATTGAATCTCCCTATCAAATCCGCCGAAATACTCACGACTACTGTATTGGCGTTTTCATTCGCGGCGATTATTGCGACTATGCCAGATCCGATTTCTTTCATTTGCTCATCAGCCAATCCGCGCAGTGCCTTTGGTTCTATGCCAGCGATGACTTGGCCAAGATAGTTTACGCCGTTGATAACCTCTGCCTCGGCTTTTTGCCCGCCACCTGCACCGCCAGAAAGCGCCAGTGCCGTTTTCGCTTCAGACAGTTCGCGCTCCATCCTTTTGCGGTCAGCAATCAGGGTTTCCAAACGAGCTGCCACGTCGTCAACACCCGTTTTAAGCAGACTAGCAACATTCTTAAGCTGCGCATCCCGGCCTACCAAATGTTGCCGCGCCGCCTCTCCGGTCAATGCCTCTATACGACGGATGCCGCTGGCAACGGCACCTTCCGAAACAATTGTGAAAAGCCCGATATCGCCCAAAGCGCGAACATGTGTGCCGCCGCAAAGCTCGACTGAATAGTGAGCGGCGTCGGCATTGCCCATCGAAAGGACGCGCACTTCATCGCCGTATTTCTCGCCAAACAATGCCAGCGCGCCTGCGGCAACCGCATCATCGGGTGTCATCAACCGCGTAGTTACGTCATTGTTCGCGCGAATTTGTGCATTCACCTCAGCTTCAATCGCGGCAACATCGGCGGATTCTACAGCCTTGTTGTGCGAGAAATCAAACCGCAAACGATCCGAAGCTACCATGCTACCTTTTTGGCTGACATGCCCGCCCAACCTGTTGCGTAAGGCCGCGTGCAACAAATGCGTTGCGCTATGATTGGCGCGCATCGCATCGCGCCGTGCAACATCAATGGCCAGTACGACTATATCTCCAACAGCCAACGCGCCGGCTTCAATTTTGGCATGGTGTGCATGTAATTTTCCAAGCGGTTTTCCTGTTTCGTATACTGCCGCATGCAACCCTTTTGCGTTGCTGATAACGCCAGCATCGCCGTTTTGGCCACCAGATTCGCCGTAAAAAGGTGTTTGGTTCGTAATTATTATTATATCATCGTCTGTGGTTGCAGCTTGTACTTCAACACCATCCTTAACAAGTGCAAGCACTTGCCCCTCACCTTCGGTCGCTGAATATCCAGTAAATTCAGTGGAGCCCGCGCGTTCGGCAATATCGAACCAGATATCGTCTGATGCCTTTGCGCCTGACCCTTTCCACGCCGCTCGCGCCATCGATTTCTGGTTGTCCATCGCAGCATCAAAGCCCGCCTGATCGATACCAAAACCTTGCGCACGTAAAGCATCTTCGGTCAGATCATAGGGGAAGCCATAGGTATCATATAATTTAAATGCGACTTCGCCGGGAAGAATTTCATCCGGGGTCATTCCTGCGGTTGCTTCATCAAGAAGTTTGATGCCCTTATCCAACGTCTGCCGAAACCGCGCTTCCTCTTGCCGCAATGTTTCTTCAATCAACGCCCTGGCGCGTAATAACTCAGGATATGCTGCGCCCATTTCTGTCAGCAAGCTGCCAACCAAACGATGCATTAACGGTTCTTTTGCGCCCAAAATATGGGCGTGCCGCATTGCTCTGCGCATAATTCGGCGTAGCACATATCCGCGCCCCTCATTGGACGGCAAAACGCCATCAGCGATCAGGAAACTTGTCGAACGCAGATGGTCGGCAATAACGCGGTGGCTGGCTTTTTGTTCGCCTTCTGCCTTGGTCCCCGTCATTTTCTCTGATGCTTCGATTAATGCAAGGAACGTGTCGGTATCGTAATTATCATGTACGCCCTGTAAAACGGCTGCGACACGTTCCAAGCCCATACCGGTGTCGATGCTGGGTTTTGGCAAACTGGTCTGACTGCCGTCCTCATGCCGTTCGAATTGCATGAAGACCAGATTCCAGATTTCGACATATCGGTCGCCGTCCTCGTCAGGGCTACCGGGAGGGCCGCCAAATATATGGTCACCATGATCGTAGAAAATTTCGCTGCACGGTCCGCAGGGCCCGGTATCACCCATCGACCAAAAATTATCGTTGGTTGCAATACGAACGATGCGGTCTTCGGGTAATCCTGCAATTTTTTGCCAAAGGCCAAATGCCTCATCATCGGTATGATATACGGTGACCCACAACCGTGCAGGATCAATGCCCCATGTTTTGGTCAGCAATGTCCAAGCATGCGAAATTGCATCCGCTTTGAAATAATCACCAAACGAAAAATTGCCGAGCATTTCAAAGAATGTATGATGCCGTGCGGTATATCCCACATTATCGAGATCATTATGTTTGCCGCCAGCGCGCACGCATTTCTGGCTAGAAACGGCACGCGGAATTTCGCGGCTTTCAAGTCCGGTAAAGACGTTTTTGAATGGCACCATGCCGGCATTCACGAACATCAATGTGGGATCGTTATAGGGAACCAGTGGCGCAGATTGCACAACATCATGTCCGATGCCCCCGAAGAAATCGAGAAAGGCGCGGCGAATATCATTAGTAGAGGTCATGCCAGCGACTTAGGCGACCGCAAACGCCTAGACAAGAGGCGTCTGCGGTGAAAATGTTACAGTGCAGCAGTATCGCCTATGCATAAGCATATGCCCCGCCCTTGGCCAAAGCTGCCTGATAAGTCGGCATAGCATGTATCATTTTTACAAACGCCGATAGTTTCGGCATACGCACGCCAAACCCTTGAGCTACAGCAATTTCGGCAGGAAAGATCATCATAATGTCGGCACCCGTCAGATTGTCCCCAACAAAATACCCCGAAGGCTGGATGCTATCCTCCATGAACTGAAAATGGTTTTCCAATTGTTGGTCGATACGGGGGTTTAGCGGCGTCGCAGCATCGCCAAGTCGTGATGTGTAAAGCCGCAATAATACAGGTGTCATTGCTGATCCTTCAGCAAAATGAAGCCATTCCAGATAGCGGATATGGTTGTCAGTCCCGCGTGCAGGAATCAAATGCGCCCCGCCGTGGCGTTCACATAAATATTCTGTGATTGCTGCGGATTCAAAAACAAGCTTTCCGGCATCTTCAATCATCGGAGATTTTCCGAGTGGGTGCAGCGCAGTTAAGCTGGGCGGCGCTAGATTGGTTACGACGTCGCGTTGATGGTGTTGAATTTCATATTCAATTCCCAATTCTTCAAGCAACCATAATATACGTTGTGAGCGGCTGTTGTTCAGATGATGTACGATCAATGTCATTTTGGGTTCCTATTATATTGGATCAAGCGGCGTTTCGGCAAATAAGGGCAGACAGTTCGCGGACAAGTTTCGCAGCCAAAATAGCGGTTATATCGTTTATGTCGCGCGCAGGGTTAAGTTCGACAATATCTGCGCCAACAATTTGCGCATTCTGGCGATTTAATACGGTGAGAAGTTCACGGACGGTGATACCGCCGGGTTCAGGATGGGCGACACCTGGCGCTTGAGATGGATCAATGCCGTCCAAATCAATGCTAATATATAAAGGCCCGGCAATTTGCGACACGGTCTCTGCCGTAAATCCCGTCATGGGGAATATCGTGACCCCGAAACGGTTCGCTTGGTCACGGCAGTGCTTGGTAAGCGTGCGAATACCAACCTGCGTAAGCGATTCTGCATGGCCTGACTCCATAATACGGGCAAATGGCGAAGCATGCGATCGCCGGTTGCCTTCAAAATCATCGTAGAGATCGGGGTGCGCATCAAAATGTAATATATTTATGCGCCCGTAATGTGCTGCCAAAGCCTGAATTACTGGAAAAGTAACCGCGTGGTCGCCGCCTAGGAACAACGGAATTGCTCCGTCTTTTACAGTATTTGAGACAGACGATCTGATTATTTCGTCGTCGGCGGCAACATCTACATCGCTTAAGTCCAGATTCCCTTTGTCGGCCAATGGAATGTCGGTTCCTATTTCCATCCCGTTCTCGCAAGACAAGTTGCCCCGATCACTGAATAGAGCCGCACGAATGGCATCCGGTCCGCCCGCCGCGCCGCGTTCGAACGAACTGTTACAATCAGTTGGCAAGCCGATGAGATGAATTAAAGGAGGCATGTATTTACATGACATTTTGGCACGTGCTTAGTCAATCCAAGTTTGAAAATGGCTGTATGCTGCGCAAGATGATGGCAAAATGCAAAAATATTCGCTGCTTGTAACTGCTGCCTATATCGATGCCGTACTGACAAGTTGGCCCGCCTCGGGGTGGGTCGAGGCGGGCCGGAGTGCAGTCATTCTATCGAAAGACCGCAAACTTCACTCCACAGGGGGATGGGAGGAAGAGTAAACTCAAAATCATAGTAAAGTTATGCTTCAGTTTCGGTATCCGTGCTATCCTCTGCATCGGGACCCACCAGCATTTCTTCGGCCACTTCATCCATTTTCCCACGGATAGCAGCTTCCAACTTTGCCGCCATTTCCGGGTTTTCCACGAGGAAGGTTTTGGAATTTTCACGTCCCTGCCCGATCCGCACCGAATCATAGCTGAACCAGCTGCCCGATTTCTCAACCACACCGGCCTTAACGCCCAAATCCAGCAACTCACCTGTTTTGGAAATGCCCTGACCATACATGATATCGAATTCGACCTGCTTGAACGGCGGCGCAACTTTGTTCTTAACCACCTTCACGCGAGTTGCGTTACCCACAATATCCTCACGGTCTTTAATCTGGCCAATACGGCGGATATCCAAACGCACCGAAGCATAAAATTTCAATGCATTGCCGCCCGTTGTGGTTTCCGGCGAACCATACATCACGCCGATTTTCATGCGGATCTGGTTGATGAAAATAACCATGCAGTTCGAACGGCTGATCGAACCCGTAATCTTGCGCAGTGCCTGGCTCATTAAGCGCGCTTGCAGGCCAACATGGGTATCCCCCATTTCGCCCTCGATTTCAGCGCGCGGTACCAAAGCCGCCACCGAATCGATCACGAGTATGTCAACCGCATTGGAACGCACCAATGTATCGGCAATCTCCAGCGCCTGTTCGCCCGTGTCCGGCTGCGATACGATAAGGTTATCAATATCGACGCCCAATTTTTTCGCATAGGAGGGATCCAGTGCATGCTCCGCATCAATAAACGCAGCAGTACCGCCGGCTTTTTGACATTCGGCAATCACATGCAGCGTCAATGTTGTTTTGCCGGAGCTTTCCGGACCATAAATCTCAACTACGCGTCCCTTTGGCAGACCGCCAATGCCAAGAGCGATATCAAGCCCCAGCGAGCCTGTTGAGATCGCTTCGATATTCATCGCCTCTTTACTGCCCAATTTCATTGCCGAGCCCTTACCAAAGGCACGGTCAATTTGTGCCAGTGCCGCCTCGAGGGCTTTTTCGCGTTCGCTATCTTTCATTTTCGATTGATTTCCTGATTCTATCACTTTGAGACTTGCAGCCATTTTACCACTCCTTAAGCTAAGTACAGTGAAGACCCACCCGGATCGTCTGCAACAGTTTGTATGCTATTTGTTCTCAAAGAACAAGAGTGGAACGAAATTATTTAATCCTTTTTAATCAGATATTTACTGCCAAAAGCGCATCACGGACAGCTTCTGATATCTGTTGAACCGAAAAAGGCTTTGGTAAAAAATACACATTGTCCAGATTTATCGATTCTCGCAATTGCTCCTCTGCATAACCAGACATGAATAGGATTTTCACATCACCATATTTTTCCCGCAATTTACGGGCCATCGCGGGGCCATCCATGTTTGGCATAACCACGTCGGACACAATCAAATCATACCGCTTTCCGTCGGCAAACATCTGTACGCCCTCCTCTCCGTCGCGCGCAGTCTCGATGATATAGCCTTGCCGGGCCAAAGCACGCTCAGCAACGGCGCGGACCATATCTTCATCCTCAACAATCAACACGCGGCCCGTACCCCATAAATCGCGCGGCTTTTCCGCTGGCTTCAATGATGGCGCAGGAACAGGCGGAAGCCCAACATGCACAGGTAAATAAATATCAAACCGCGTGCCTTTACCCAATTCCGAGTCAGCGAAAATGAAACCACCCGATTGCTTAACGATGCCGTAAACGGTTGAAAGACCTAGGCCAGTCCCCTTGCCAACTTCTTTGGTGGTAAAAAAGGGCTCAAATATTTTGCTTAGATTCTCTTTCGAAATACCTGAGCCTCTATCCACAACCGAAAGCTGCACATAATCGCCGATAGGCAAAATCTCGCTGCCCATTGCGCGAACATCGGCTTGCGAGAGCGGTTTTGTGGAAATACTCAAAACGCCGCCATTGGGCATCGCATCGCGGGCATTGACCCCCAGATTGACGATAACCTGCTCCAATTGTCCGGGATCTGCGCGAACCGTACCTGTACCACGTCCGTGGTGCACCTCCAGCCGCACTTTTTCTCCAAGCAGGCGTTTCAATAGGTTGGACACCTCTGCCACGACATCGGGCAATTGCAGTATTTGCGGCCGCAAGGTTTGCTGCCGCGAAAAAGCGAGCAATTGCCGTGTCAGGCTGGCGGCACGGTTTGAATTATTCTTGATCTGTTGAATATCATCATAATCGCTATCACCGGGCTGATGGCGCAACATCATCAAATCACAATATCCGATAATCGCGGTCAAGATATTGTTAAAATCATGCGCAACGCCGCCGGCCAGTTGCCCCACCGACTCCATCTTAGTTGCCTGCGCCACTTGTCGTTTCAATTTGGTTTCTTCGCTGTTGTCCTTCAAGCCGATCAACACTGATGCCTCGCCAAGCCCTCGCACACCCGCAATCGAAAGCGCTATCACCTCGTCGGGTTGATCTTTTAATCTTACGGCAATGTCGCCCGACATGGATTGGCCGCGTGCATACCGGCGGATGCTTTCCGACACTGCGGCTTTATCATCATTGATAACCAGATCACCTGGATAAGGCGGTAATTTGTCGACTGTCGTGTCAATGACGCGGGCAAAAGCATCGTTGGCAAACAAGAAGCGTCCGTCGCGGTCAACCAGCGCCAATCCCAAAGGCAAGGTGGCAAGAAGTTGTTCTACATGGCTAAGTGCTGATGCGCGGTCAATGGTTGCGCCGTCATCATCAACGGCCAGTAACATGGACGCGCCCTGCTGTCCTGCCCCGCCCAGCGGCACATGCATTAATCTAATAGGAAGGCCTTTGCGTCCCTCCCGTTCAAAAAAAATCCGCCCTTTTTCATCCATGCGCATGAATGATGCAAATTCGCGGCCCACGATGTTGCTGTTTTCTGTACCCGTGGAACGCAAAGCAAATGCGGCATTGGCCGAGCGGATTCTTCCGTCTGCGCTAATCGAAGCTGCCATGATGCCTGAACCCGCCATAGCATAACCGATACGCCCGGAAATCAAGTCAGCTGCACGCGATTCGATATCTCTTTTTTCAAGCGGAGCAAACCACCAAAGCAAATACTCGTCACCTGCGCCAGAGCGAATGGCCTTTATGGTATATTCCGTATCATTGTGCCGCATTCCATCAGCAGCGGACTGCCCGTCACGCCATGCTGCTCTAGCAAGTTCGATAAGCATCTCGCGTCCAGCAGCATCGACATTTATATCTGGCGGCGCACTCAAACCCTCAAACCACTGGGTAAACATTCCGTTGGCACAAACCAAACGTCCTGCGCGGTCGCTGATTGCAACGGCAGCGCCAGATAACGATGCTGCAGCGCGAGTAACCGACCAATCGGGCGGCATTGAAACCGTTTCTGCAGAAGGCGCATCTGTTTTTCGGGCATATTCAATCAGCGCCCACACCGCAATTTGTGCCGCTGCAAAACTACTCACTACCACAATGTTATGCGTCGCAAACCAAATGAGCGCCAAAGATAATAATGTCGCTGCGCACAACATCGCAAAAAGTTTACGGTTTTGTACGCCTTGCTCGGATCCTTCTCCACCAAATAACCGTAAAGACGTGGGTGAAGACAGGCCGGTCAATTGCAATCCTTGTTTATTTGGTCACTTTGCACGCACTAACGGCATACAAAGTAAGTATCAAAGGTAGTTTTGGCTGGAACGCATCTGCCAATTTGTCAAGTTTTTGAAAATGATTTTGCTTAGCTGCGCGCCGCGACCGATTTCGACCGGCGACGCCATTTTGCGCTAATCCACCAGCGCCAGAATAATGCGGCGATGACGTAACCTATAATGGCTGCAACAAACGAGATTATTGCAAGCCCGGCAACCCCCTCAACAATCGCTGTTGGCGCTTCCGACATTATCCAATCGGTCCATGCTGACAAAGGCGCACCGCTTTCAATAAGCACGAGAAAGCGGCTTGATCCTGCACCCAACTGCAGCAACGAATTGCCGACATAGACCGACGCGGCGAGAATAAAAGGCGTCGTTGCCGGCATACTTAAAAACGTCATGGCCGCACCGATTGGAATATTGGCACGAAACGGTAATGCCAGCAAAGCAACGCCAGCGATTTGCACGCCAGGTATAAGCAAAAAAATTCCAACCAATAATCCCAGCGCAACCCCGCGCGGGACCGAACGCCGTGTAAAACGCCACAACGCGGGATGAAAAACCCGCTTTGCAAAAGGACGTAGTACTGCGCTGCGTTCAAAACTATCGCGTGTTGGCGCTTGGCGCATGATCCACTTGCCGAAGCGGCTCATCCTTTTTCTCTCATCACTCGCCCTTGTTCGCGCTTCCAGTCGCGTTCTTTTTCTGTAGCACGTTTGTCAGGAGCTTTTTTGCCTTTTGCCAGCGCTATTTCTACTTTTGCTCGGCCACGGTCATTGAAATAAATCGACAACGGAACAACCGTCATGCCCTGACGCATAACCGCAGCGTAAAGTTTGTTTATCTCCCGCCCGTTAAGTAACAGTTTACGTGGTCTTTTGGGTTCGTGATTATATCGGTTACCGTGACTGAATTCTGGAATATTAGCATTCACTAGCCAGACATTGCCATCCTTTACCTCGGCATAGCTATCGGCGATATTACCCTCACCAAATCGCAGTGATTTTACCTCGGTACCTGTTAGCGCGATGCCGGCTTCAAATTTATCGGTAAGAAAAAAATCATAACGGGCGCGCCTGTTTTCAGCGACGGTTTTTACTTTTACGAATGCTTCTGGTTTGGGGCGTACCATCAAATAAGTCCTGCATTCTCCAACGCGGCATCGACCAACCTGCAACTGTCCACGCTAGGCGGCGTCATTGGCAAACGCAATTCTGTAGGGAACCCTTCTATCACGCGCGAAAGCGCATATTTTATGGGACCCGGCGATGCATCTGAAAATAAAGCTTTATGCAGTGGATAAAGCTTATCATTAAGCTCCAGCGCAAGATCATAATTGCCCGCCGCGCATGCTGCCTGAAAATCGGCACACAGTTTCGGAGCGACATTGGCTGTGACCGAGATACATCCAACGCCCCCGCTGGCGTTGAATGCCAGTGACAATTCATCGACGCCTGATAACAGGCAGAAATTCTTGCGGCAATCCAGACGATGCTCTGTAACGCGGGACAAATCTCCGCTAGCATCCTTAATACCCGCAACATTTGGTAGCAATGACAGCGCGGCAACCGTTTCCGGTTTAATGTCGGTCACAGTACGCGCTGGTACATTATACAAAATCAAAGGCAGATCATTCTTTTCGGTTAACGCAGAAAAATGCGCATAGATTCCCTCTTGGTTTGGGCGATTGTAATATGGCGCGACAACCAATCCTGCGGCGGCCCCACATTTTTTCGAAAAGTTAAGGTGTAGCATAGCGTTGGTCGTATCGTTTGAACCGCACCCTGCGATAATCGGAACGCGGCCTGCCGCTTGTTCTATGCACACTTCAATCACGCGGTGATGCTCTGCATTTGACAAAGTCGAACTTTCGCCAGTGGTCCCGCATGGCACAAGCGCGCTCGATCCTAGCTCAATTTGCCAATCCACGAGATTGCGAAAATGCTTCTCGCTAAACGCTCCGTCCCGAAAAGGAGTCACTAGAGCCGGAATTGAGCCGGAAAACATGGATTTTGTTCCTTACATAGATTCAATGCGTAGCTATATACCAGTCACGTAATTCGTTCAGCGTCTGATAAGGAAGCATCCCTTAATATGTCCAGCATGGTAAAGCATCTGATTTCGACAACCGCCCTCATTCTTCCTGCAATTATTATGGCGGCCACCGCAAACGCGCAACCTACCGAATGGCGCTCTGGTGTAGGTAATGGTCCAATAGCTGTGCCATCTACGCAGATTGATCGCAGCCAAGGCAATATACCCGCCGCATTGCAAAGGTGGCGTATGTTAAGCCAGTCAGGCAATTACAGCTTTGACGAATACGCATCGTTTTTGATGACTTATCCGGGCTGGCCAGGCGACAAAGCCATGCGTCAAAATGCCGAACAAGCAATTAATCTGCTTAGCTATTCACCATCGCAAGCCGTCGCTTATTTTGATCGTTTGGAGCCTGTTAGCAACACAGGGCGGGCAAAATACGCTATTGCCCTCGCCGCAACAGGTGACAATGTGCGAGCCGACAACTGGGCACGTCGTGCATGGCGGGAAGGTCCGCTCACCGATGATGATGAAGCACGAATATTAAGCATGATGTCGTCAAAGCTAACCTCAGAGGACCATGATACCCGCGCTGACAAGCTTTTGTGGGTAAAGGCAACGCGCGCAGCAGAACGTGTTCGGCCCTATACCTCCGCAGATCGCCGTGCTGGATTTTCTGCGCGCATATCCCTTAAAAACGGTTTGAGTGATGCAGATGGCTATTTGAATTCGATGGGTCGGCAAGCAAATTCCGATGCCGGTGTCCTAGCAGATCGCGCTTTGGCATTGCGTACGCAAGGCAATGGGTCGGCAGCGCGTGAACTGCTTGCAAACCGGGACACACTCGTCCGCGCACCTGCTGATACAGAAGAGTGGTATGAAGTATTGCTGTCATTTGCCCGCGAAGCGGCAGCAGATGGACAAAGTGATTTGGCGTACCGGATTGCATCGAGGGTAGATGATGGCATTGCATCCGGTACAGCCGTGCGTGATATGTCAATTGGCGTACGCGATGATTATACAAGTTTGACTTGGCTGGCAGGCACTTTGGCGTTGGACAAACTCAATCGTCCAAAAGACGCCATTTTGATGTTTGACCGTTACAGCCAAGCTGCCAAATCTCCGCAAACACGAACTAAAGGGGCCTATTGGGCAGGTGTAGCCGCAAAACGCAGCGGCGACCTTGCAACCGCGAATAGCCGTTTTGAAGCTGCGGCAGAATATTACGACCAGTTTTATGGCCAACTTGCAACTGAAGCATTGGGCCGCCGCGTTGCCGCCAATGCGCCTGTAGCATCTATTCCATCCGTACCCACAGTAGATACATCGCCGGTATTTCAGGCCGCAAGGCTGGCCGCGCGCTATGGTGACCATAAAGAACAGACACTGTTTCTGCGCGCCATTGCCAATTCTATCCAGTCTGAACAGCAATATGCTGATGCGATCAGCCTTTCAAAATCGATTGGTCGGCCCGATCTTTCGGTCATGGCAGGGCGAAATGCCCGGATAGATGGCCATAGTAGCCTCATCCCTTATGGCTTTCCGACTGTTAATGTTCCAGACGGCCACCACCATAACTGGACGATGATTCATGCAATAACGCGTCAAGAAAGTCAGTTTGACCGTGAAGCGTTAAGTCACGCAGGCGCGCGCGGTTTGATGCAACTGATGCCCGGTACAGCGCAAGAAACCGCTGGCAAAATCTCCTTAGGATATAGCCGCGACGCGTTAACCAGTGACCCGGAATATAATGTAAAGCTCGGCTCCACTTATATTCAGCGTATGATGACGTATTTTAATGGCAGCTATCCTCTCGCTGTCGCTGCGTATAATGCAGGCCCCGGCAACGTGAACAAATGGTTGCGTGCCAATGGTGATCCGCGGACAGGATCGATTGCAATGCTGGATTGGATCGAGAGAATCCCGATTTATGAAACACGCAATTATGTTCAGCGCGTATTGGAAAATGCGGTCGTTTACGACCTGCAAAATCCTGACAAAGCGCATATTAAATCGCAATTTCCATTAAGTGCATATTTGGGCAAGTCCACGCCGGGATGACCCGGTCATGATTCGTATGCGCCCCGAACGGCAATTGGAAGAACGCAGCAATCCTATGAGCGCGGCGGGTTATGACGCTTTGCGCGCAAGATATGTCGAGTTATTCGAGGTGGAACGGCCAAAGCTGGTGGAAACAGTTAGCTGGGCCGCGGGCAATGGTGATCGCAGTGAAAATGGCGACTATATTTACGGCAAAAAGCGCCTGCGTGAAATTGACCGTGAAGTGCGGCATATTTCAAAACGCATGAAAGCAGCAAATATCATTGATCCATCGCAGCAACCGGACCGCGGGCATGTGTATTTTGGCGCAACTATTACACTGGCAGATGAGGACGATAATCAGCGCGTTATTTCCATCGTTGGTGATGATGAAGCGGATGCTGGCGCCGGATTAATCGGATGGAATGCACCGCTTGCTATGGCTTTACGCAAAGCAGCCGTGGGAGATTTGAGAATAGTTACGCTACCTTCGGGACCGAAAGAATGGGAAGTAATGGATATTACTTACCCTGAACGAAGATAAAACTACCCAAGGGCTTTCTTTGCCAACGCCGCAATCTCACCTGTAACTTCGGGAAACTCTTGCGGCACATGCGATTTCAGCTCTTCCAATATATGCCTTAAAACCGCGATGCGCGCGGCTTTCTGGTTGTTTCCGTTAATCACAGTCCACGGCGCCCAGCGCGTGTCGGTTTGCGCAAACATTTCGGCGAATGCAGCCAGATAATCATCGCGCTTGCCGCGATTGCGGAAATCCTCTGCGGTCACTTTCCAGCGTTTCGACGGGTCATCTAAACGCTCTTTCAAAATCTCGTCCTGCGCATCTTGTGTTACGTGTAAGAAAATCTTGATGAGTTTCGTACCGATTTCCACCTGTTGCGATTCGAACTCGTTAATCTCGTCATAGCCGCGTCGCCAATCCGTTTCACTGCAGAAACCCTCAACACGTTCGACCAACACACGGCCATAATGGCTGCGATCAAGAATATGGATTTCCTCGCTACGCGGTAATTTATTCCAGAACCGCCATAGGAAATGTTTATCTTTTTCCTCTGCTGTTGGCGCACTGATCGGATACACTTCGAAATAACGTGGATCCATGCTGGCCGTTAAGCGCTTTATAGCGCCGCCTTTGCCAGCGGCGTCCCACCCTTCAAAAATTATCAGCGTACGGCATTTATGCAGGATATGCAGCGATTGCTGTTCGGCCAATTGCTTTTGTAAAACGCTTAAATCCTCGGCATAATCGCCGCCGTATTTTGCACCGGATTCGTAATCTGAAAGGTCAATATTCATATGCACGTTTGAGCATCAAACGCACATGCAAACAAGCTGCCGATTTGAAATGTTCCCAAAAGGGACGATCATCCTTTTGGTGCTTGCTCGACAATCCGGATATTCAACTCGCGCAATTGCTTGGCAGAAACAGGTCCTGGCGCGCTCATCATCAAATCCTCGGCCTTTTGGTTCATCGGGAACACAATCACCTCGCGGATATTGGGCTCATTGGCCAGCAGCATGACGATACGGTCAATGCCCGGCGCACTGCCGCCATGGGGCGGTGCGCCAAATTTGAAAGCGTTAATCATACCGGAGAAGTTTTCATCGACATCCGCTTGGGTATATCCCGCAATTTCAAACGCCTTGTACATGATTTCAGGGCGGTGATTGCGGATTGCACCAGAGGACAGCTCAACGCCGTTGCACACAATGTCATATTGGTATGCCAAAATATCGAGCGGGTCCTGCGTTTCCAAAGCCTCCATCTCGCCTTGCGGCATAGAAAACGGGTTATGGCTGAAATCCACTTTTTTGCTTTCTTCGTCATATTCGAACATCGGAAAATCGACGATCCA
>JANOKA010000216.1:0-16677 GCA_031418995.1 Sphingomonadales bacterium
GCGCAAAAGGACCAGTACCGTGAAATGGAAGAATTCCTTGCGGTCTATCAAAAGGTCAAGGCGCGGTACGTGGACAAGGTGGATGACAAGCAATTGATGGAGGGCGCTATCCAAGGCATGCTGGCAAGCCTTGATCCGCACAGTTCGTTCCTGGACCGCAGCGATTTTGAAAATCTGCAAACACAGATTGACGGCGAATATGGCGGACTAGGCCTGTCGGTGACGCTGGAGCAGGGCGCGGTAAAGGTTATTGCGCCCACCGCAGATACCCCCGCCGATAAAGCCGGGATCAAAAGCGGCGATTATATTACGCATCTGGACGGCAAGTTAATCGTCGGCGGTACGCTGGATGAAGCGGTAGAGGCGATGCGCGGTGCGCCGGGTACTGCAATCAAGCTAACCATTGTGCGTATTGGCCGTGAGGAACCGTTCGATCTCAGCCTGACGCGGGCGATTATCGATTTGAAGCCAGTAAAATGGAAAGTGCAGGACAAAATAGGGCTCATCACCATATCGGGTTTCTCCACCGATACCGGCGCTGATGTTGTGCAAGCCATTCAGGGCGTTGAACGCGAGCTGGGCGGTAAGCCGCTGGGTTTCATCATAGATCTGCGCAGCAACCCCGGCGGACTGCTCGATGAAGCGGTCGCTGTATCGGACGCATTTTTGGACAGCGGCGAAATCGTGTCTGAACGCGGCCGTGACAAGGGCGACGTGCAACGCTGGTTTGCCGAAAGCCGCGTTCCAGGGGACGCCGCAAAGGGCGCTCCCGTCATCGTTCTGGTCGATGCCGGTTCGGCGTCTGCTTCTGAAATTGTGGCGGGCGCGTTGCAGGACCATCACCGCGCGCTGGTGATGGGCGAACAGAGCTTTGGCAAGGGATCGGTGCAAAATGTGCTGCCATTGTCACGCGGCACGGGGCTTCGCCTGACGATTGCGCGCTATCACTTGCCATCGGGCCGTTCGGTGCAAGAAGGCGGAATAAAGCCCGATATTCAAGTCCCGCAAATTTCCGATCCCGATTATGAAAAGCGTGTTTCGATGCGCGAATCCGATTTGCGCCGTCATCTGGTCAACGAATTGCAGGCCACCGACAAGGAACTGGAACTGGACACAGCCAAGGATCCGCGTTTCTCGCAAAGCGTTGCGCAATTGAAAGCCAAGGGCATTGAGGATTTCCAACTGCATTATGCCATGGAAACGTTGCAACGCTTGGGCGGTAATACCATGAAACTTGCGAAAAAGGCTGACAAAGGCACGGCGCGTAACTAAGTATTCTGCCTATGGTTGATTTCAAAATTGCGCGGTTGCTAGGATTGCTGATCCCTGCTGGCATGCTCGCCGGGGCTTATTATTTTCAATATGTGCAAGGGCTCTATCCGTGCGAAATGTGCTGGTGGCAACGCTACCCGCATTTTGCCGCCATTCCCGTTGCGGCATTGGCGTACCTGAACAAAAATTCGGGAATTCAGCGCGTACTGACTGCGCTTGCGGCTTTGGCGATTTTGACCAGCGGCCTTATTGGCGGGTATCATGCCGGCGTCGAATATGGTTGGTGGGAAGGGTTGACGAGTTGCAGCAGCACCGTAGGCGCCGGCACAAGCAGCGAAGATTATTTGAAATCGATCCTGAATGCGCCGTTGACACGCTGCGACGCTGCTCCGTGGACGCTTTTCGGAATATCGATTGCGGGATTTAACTTTATCTTGTCGGGACTGGGGAGCATACTCATTTTGTCGTCGATTTGGAGCCGTACTACGCCATGAAAAATGCAACACCTCTGCAAAGCAATGCGGCAGCTATCGCCAGTATGATCCGCGTCAACCACGCCGGAGAATTTGGCGCAAAACGTATTTATGCCGGGCAACTGGCCGTTATGGGCAATAGCAGTCCCGCCGCGCGCAGCATCGCGCATATGGCCGAACAAGAGGCGCGGCATTTGGCCGAATTTGACGCGATGATATCGCAGCGCAGCGTACGGCCGACGATGTTGCAGCCGTTTTGGAACGTGGCCGGATTTGCGCTGGGCGCGGTTACGGCGGCAATCGGGCCCGAGGCGGCGATGGCATGTACGGTGGCGGTGGAAACCGAAATTGACCGTCATTATGCGCACCAGCTGGAGGAACTAGGCAATACCGACCCTGAACTGTCCGCAAGAATCGCTGATTTTCAAGCGGAAGAACTGGAGCATAAAGCCACCGCGCTGGAACATGGCGCCGAACGCGCGCCCGCCTATCCGTTAATGAGCCTTGTCATTCGGGCCGGATGCCGCGCCGCAATTGCGGTCACGAAACGGATTTAGATCGCTTTCAGCTTGGGTTCAGCAAGCGGCCGCGATACGGTGAACCAAATTAATGGAGAATGCCTGTGCGCAAAATTACCTTGGCGGCTTTATCAGCGATTTTGATCGCATCGTCTGCGCCTGCCTTCGCGCAAAGCCCATCGGGGCCGCAAGCGGGCGATGAAAAAATAAACCAACTGATTATCTACGGCGAAGATCCCTGCCCGCAAAGCAATGATGATGAAATTGTCGTGTGTGCACGGCTTGCCGAAGGGGAGCGGTTTCGTATTCCCAAAACATTGCGTGACGTTGAAAACAAACCCGTGAAAGAAGCATGGACCAACCGTGTGCTGGCGTATGAACATGTCGCCGCATCGGGTACGATGAGCTGTTCCGCGATCGGGGCAGGCGGGTTCACGGGGTGCGGATTGAAAGACATTGATAGCGCCTATGCCGAAAAATCGCAGGACATAGGACTGGCATTCGGCCGTCTGATTGCGGCGGAACGCAACAAAAGATTATCGGGAATTGATGCCGAGTCCGAACTTGTCGAGGAACGCGTCCTGGACGAAGAACGCGCCGCTGCCGCAGCAAAGCTGCAAGAACAGGGCAATAATATACTGTCCCAAGACAGCGGCGATGTGATTACCGAGGAATTGCCGTCGCCCAATTGAGGGGCGGCTTAATCTAATCCTTCAATCCTTCTCCAACGTGCATTGCAATGGATGGCCCGCCTTTTTGGCGAAGTCCATCACTTGCGTGACTTTGGTTTCGGCGACTTCGTAACTGAATATCCCGCATACGCCGACACCTTTTTGATGAACGTGTAACATCACGCGGGTCGCAGCGTCGGTGTCCATCTGGAAAAACGCTTTCAGGACATGGACGACGAATTCCATCGGCGTATAGTCATCATTCAGCAGCAGGACTTTATACAGGCTGGGCTTTTTGGTTTTGGGCCGTGTACGGGTGGCTAATCCGACACCGGGACCGCCGCCTTTTCGGTCATCATTGTTGCGGTCGTCGTCTTTGTCGGGGCTCATCTTCACTATCATGATGCCAAAATAGGATAAGCGCATCGCACCCGCAAGTGTTCATCACGCAAGCGGACTTAAAAAGAATGTGCATAAAAAGAAGCCGCCCTTTCGCAAATGGAAAGGACGGCTTCATTTAGCGTAACCGGGGTGCCACTGCTATCCGCCGCCTGAGGGAGGAGAGAGAGGACGACGGGTGCTAGCAAACAGCCCGGTCAGCGTTATCAAAAAAAGCTTATGCAGCTTTTTTGAAAAGATCGGTCGTAACCGCGATGCGGTTAGAAATTGGTTGGAACATTTCGCTTACCAATTTGACCATTGATTCTGTGTTTTTCGAACCTTGAGCAATTGCGGTGTCAAAGCCCTTTTTCGCCAACTCGGTTTGCACCTTGATGAAATCGGTTGGTGTGCGAACAGCTGTGATTTCCTTGAAAGCCACTTGCATTTCAGCAAAATTCGATTTTGCAAAGGCTACATTGGCTGTGCCCATTTCTTGCGCGCCCTTGGCAGCGATTTTGCCAGCTTCGATCATCGCGGCCATGTTGGCTTTGTTGAATTCATAGGCATCGGCAGCCAGTTTCTTACCTTTTTCAGCGGCTTCACCAGCGCGCACTTGCATATCGGCAAAAATGTCTTTTGCTTTTGCAGTTACAGTTTCAGCGGTTTTTTCTGCAGTATTAGTCATGATTTGAACTCCGGTTTTGATAGGTGTTGGTGTGACGGCAACGATGTTCGTAACCAGTTTTTCCTGCGGCATGGCAGGGGCAACGGTTTCTGTAACCAATTCCGCAGCAATAGCGGAAGGCTGCATGACGTCCTTTACGGCGGCAGGCTTAACAGTCTTTTTTGCTTTTGATTTTACGTCGGTCATATTTTGCACCATCTGTTGTTGTTACAGTGCAATATATATATGTTGCACTGCAGCGTCAATAGTTTTTTGTGCACCGCAACATAAATATTTTTTATGACTTTATTAGAATGGTTTAATCCGCCAAAGCCAGTTGCTCATAGCGGCCATAATGATAATCCGATGTACCAAACTGGCTTTCGATCATGGTGGCGCGTTTGAAATAATGCCCAATGGCCAGCTCTTGCGTGATGCCAATGCCGCCATGCGTTTGAACGGCATTCTGCCCGACAAACCGGCATGCACGGCTAACCTTTGCTTTGCACATGGATATGGCCGCCATACGTTCTTCGGCAGGAAGATCGAGTTTCAATATCCCCATGATGGTCATCGAACGGGATTGCTCCACCTCCATGAACATATCGACCATACGGTGTTGTAACACTTGAAAGCGGCTGATCGGCATGCCGAATTGCTGGCGCTGCTGGCTATATTCCAATGTACCCAAATGCAATTTTTCGGTCACACCGCAGGCTTCGGCACATACTGCAACCGTGGCTTGGTCTACAATTTGTTCGATAATAGGCAGTCCAGCGCCTTCGCCGCCCAGCAGCGCGTCTGCGGGAATACTGACATTTTCGAAATAGACTTCCGATGCGCGGAACCCATCAACGGTGGGATAATCGCGGCGGACGATGCCGGGCAAATTGGCGTCGATTAGGAAAAGCGACAGGCCGTCCCGTTCACGGTGCGATCCGCCAGTGCGCGCGGTGACGAGCAAATGCGTAGCCCACGGCGCAGCATAAACAACGCCTTTATGGCCGTTCAGGACATAACCCGCGCCGTCTTTTTTGGCGGACGTGCGCACACTGGAAAGGTCATAACGTCCTTGTGGCTCGGCATAGGCAAACGCAATAATGACATTGCCTGCGATAATTTCTGGAATGACGCTATCGGCCTGCGCGCCGCCCACAGCTTTCAATGCGCCGCCGCCGATAACCACGGTTTGCAGGTAAGGCTCAATCGCCATGACCTTGCCCATTTCTTCCATGACAATTGCGTTTTCCAGATGACCGCCGCCAAGGCCGCCATGGTCTTCGGCAAACGGCGCGCCGAGCATGCCCAATTCCTGCGCCAATGCTTGCCAGATCGCAGGATCACGGCCTGCATCGCTGGCGATCATTTTCTGGCGGCTGTCGAATGTATAAGTATCGGCCAAAAAGCGCGCCAATGTTTCACGGACCATGTCCTGCGTTTCGGTGTAGGTGAAATCCATTTGTCTCTTCCCTCTTAATTGCGGCATGCGCAGCGACAGTCCGATAAAGGACCGCCCGCTGATTTCGGTGTGCTAAGATTAAATTCCCAAAACCATCTTTGCGATGATGTTACGCTGTATCTCGTTTGACCCGCCATAGATGGTGGTCTTGCGCGCGTTGAAATATACAGGCGCAGCGCGGTGGGCATAATCGGGGCCGATGGGATGCTCGTTATCACCCGCTCCAAACCCGCGGAAATAGGGCGCACCATAATGGCCGACCGCTTCTAGAGTAAGTTCGGTCAAGCGCTGCTGGATTTCTGATCCCTTGATCTTGAGCAAGCTTGATTCCGCGCCCGGACCCTTGTCGGCATTGGGCCCAGCCAGACTGCGCAACTCGGTAAATTCGAGCGCCGTCAAATCGGTTTCCAACTCGGCCACTTTGCGTTTGAAAAAAGCATTGGCCAGCAGCGGTTTATCACCGTCCATTTCGGTGCGCGCGATTTCTTTGACCTTTTCAATGCCGCGCTTGGACGATGCAACGCCGGCAATGCCGGTGCGTTCATGTGCCAAAAGGAACTTGGCACAGGTCCAACCCTTGTTTTCTTGATAGACCAGATTTTCCGCAGGGACGCGGACATTTTCCAGCCATACTTCGTTGACTTCATGCTCGCCGCCCAGCGTGATGATGGGACGGACGGTGACACCGGGCGTTTTCATGTCGATCAACAAAAAGCTGATGCCCTCTTGCGGCTTGGAATCCTTGTCGGTGCGGACCAGAAAGAAACCCCAATCGGCATGCTGCGCCATGGTGGTCCATGTTTTCTGGCCGTTGACGATATAGTCATCGCCGTCACGAACCGCCGCTGTGCGCAATGAGGCAAGATCGCTGCCGGCGCCGGGTTCGGAATATCCCTGACACCACCAATCCTCGCCCGAAATAATACGCGGCAAATATTTGGCTTTTTGTTCAGGCGTGCCAAATGTGTAAATAACAGGACCAACCATCGACAGGCCAAATGGCATTAACCGGACACAATCGGCGGCAGCGGTTTCCTCTGACCAGATAAACCGCTGTGTCGGGGTCCAGCCTGTGCCGCCATATTCAACGGGCCATGCTGGCGCAGCCCAGCCCTTTTTGGCCAGAATTTTGTGCCAGACCAGAAAGTCTTCCTTAGACATTTCTTCACCCTCGGCCTGCACAGCGCGCAGCGATTCAGGGTAATTTTCGGTGATGAAGGTGCGGACCTCTTGTTGGAAAGCAAGGTCACTTGCGCTAAATTCCATATCCATAACGACTCTCCTTTAAGACTATACCTGATTATCTAGCTTAAGTTGACGTTTACGTAAAGGGCAAGATTAGGGGTTTATGATATTGCTTTAACAACGCCATAAATGCTGGTTGCCGTCAGGATGACCCCCACCAGAACCAACAATGGCTTGGTCGGAATTCTTTTTGCCATAATCGCGCCAAAGGGCGCAGCCGCGACACCGCCGATCAGCAATCCGATGGTTGCTTGCGTCAACATTTCAAAGCCGAGCGAGAACAGGAATGTGACCGAAACTGCCACTGTAAGAAAAAATTCAGTCGCGTTTACTGTTCCGATCGTGGTGCGCGGCGATGATCCCTGGATCAGCAGATTGGAGGTTACAACCGGTCCCCATCCGCCGCCGCCTGCCGCATCCAGAAACCCGCCAGCCAGCCCAAGCGGCGCGACGATTCGGGGGTTTTTCGGAACGGGGGGCCAGCGAAATCCGCGATAAATTAAAAGCAATCCGATGATTGTAAGATAGGCCAGAATAAATGGCTTGGCAAAACTGGCGTCGATATTGCTGAGCACATATGCCCCCGCAACGCCGCCAGCAATTCCCGGCAGTGCGAGCCGTTTGAACAACGCCCAATCAATATTTTTGTGGTACAAATGGCTTAATCCCGATGCGCCTGTCGTAAAACTCTCAACGATGTGGACACTGGCCGATGCCGCCGCAGGCGGTACACCAAGGCTTATCAAAATGGTGGTAGAAATTACACCAAATGCCATGCCGAGCGCGCCATCAACCAATTGCGCCAAAAATCCGACAATGATAAAAATCAAAAGCGTTTCAGTCATTTTGCTGTTTCCTCAATGCATTAGGATTCCCGCAACCACTTTTATTCTGATTTTGTATTGGATATTTGACCCGGCACTTCCAGACAGTATTCCTTCTATCTGCCCAAACTTAAATGCGTTTCAACGCGATTTGACATATCGGCCGGGCGCATCCTCTATCGCCTTCCGTTTGCCTTCGCCCGGAATGCGCGCGCCATCCGCTGGCATTTTTTTGGCGCTTTGCTGACCAATCCAGGCGAGCCAATCGGGCCACCAGCTGCCCTTGGTTTCGGTGGCTCCAGCGATGAATTGCTCCAGGTTTTTGGCGCTGTCATCATCGTTCAGCCAATATTGGTATTTTTGCATCGAGGGCGGATTGACTACGCCCGCAATATGACCGCTGCCTGCCAGAACGAATTTCAGGGGGCCCGCAAAATGCTCGCGGATTTTCCAAACGCTGGCCGCAGGCGCAATATGATCCTCGCGGCCTGCCTGAATATAGCTGGGCGTTTTTACGCAAGTGAGATCAAGCGGCACGCCGTGCGCTGACAATGCGCCGGGCTGAACCAGCAAATTGCCGCGGTACAAATCACGCAGATACTCGCCATGCCATTTGGCAGGCAGATTGGTAACATCGCCGTTCCAGTGCAACAAATCAAATGCGGGATAATCCTCACCCAGCAGATAATTTTTCACCACCGTTGACCAGATCAGGTCGTTACCGCGCAGCAGGTTAAACGTCAGCGCCAGAAAGCGGCCATCCAGAAATCCTTCGCCAGACAAAGCTTCGATCATCTTCATCTGGTTATCATCAATGAAACTCAGCAGTTCACCCGCTTCGCTGAAATCAACCTGCGCGGTAAAAAATGTCGCGCTTTTTATCTTGTCCGCTTCGCCTTTGGCCGTCAGCATGGCCAGTGTTGCGGCCAGTGTTGTTCCTGCCACGCAATATCCGATGGCATGAACCGATTTGACATCCAACAAATCGCATACCGTATCAATGGCATCGACCTGCGCACCGATATAATCGTCCCAGACTATGTCCTTCATCGATGCATCGGCGGATTTCCACGATACGATGAACACTGTAATGCCTTCATCCGTGCAATATTTGATGAAGCTTTTTTCGGCGGTCAAATCAAGGATGTAAAACCGGTTGATCCAGGGCGGAAAAATTATCAGCGGCGTTTTGAAAACGGTGCCTGTTGTCGGGGCATATTGCACCAATTGATATAACGGCGTTTCATGGATCACTTTGCCCGGACTGGCCGCAATATTTTCGCCCAGCCGGAATGCGTTCGGATCAGTATGCGTCAATTGCCCCTTTTGCATATCGGCGGTCAAATGCTGCATCCCCTTCATCAGGCTTGCGCCCTTTGTCTCGACCGCCTTTTGCAAGGCGACCGGGTTTGTGAACGGCGAATTGGCGGGGCTCATCGCGTCGACCAGTTGCCGGACCGCAAACCCCAGCTTTGCTTTTTGTTTGCCGTCAATGCTGTCCATTTCATCGGCGGCGCCGACGATATAATCGGACATGACCTGATAACCCTGCCGCATCAAATCAAAGACGGGATGTTCCCATTCGGGCGCATTGAAACGGCGGTCTTTAGCGTTCACTTTATCGCGGCCCGCCTTTGCCAATGGCGCCAACACCTCACCCCACGCATCCATTGCGTGCTTATAGGCAGTCAAGGGGTCTGCACCCTCAGGCGTCATTTTATCGGTAAGGGCCTTAAGCTGCGTCTGCAACTGCTCGGGAGTTAAAAACGGCGGCGCTTGGAAAGAATCAGACATGATCCAAGGTATAAGCTGAAAACAGAAAAATTATGAAGCAATATGTATTTACGCAGCCCCACGCAGCCGCGTTTCCAACCTATTTTGCAGCGCAGCATGGACATTGCCGCCAATTGGGCGCATGGGGCAAAAATATCCCAAGGAATCCCTATGTCATTCGATAATATCCCCGCATTGTTAAGCGAGGCGCTCACAGCACGCGGCTATACCGCATTCACTCCCGTTCAATCCGCCGTCATTACGGCAGAAGCCGATGGCCGCGACCTGATTGTTTCGGCGCAAACAGGCTCTGGCAAGACCGTTGCGTTTGGTCTGGCAATGTCCCCGCAAATTCTGGACGGCGGAATGATTAGTCTGGCCAAATCGCCTGCAGCCTTGATTATTGCGCCAACGCGCGAATTGGCGTTGCAGGTTAGCCGCGAACTGATGTGGCTTTATGCCAGTTCCGGTGTGCGTATTGCGGCCTGTGTCGGCGGAATGGATGCCAGCAAGGAACGCCGCAATTTGCGCGATGGCGCGCAAATTGTTGTCGGAACGCCGGGCCGTCTGCGCGACCATTTGGAACGCGGCGCGCTGGACTTGTCCGAACTGAAAGTTGCGATCCTGGATGAGGCCGATGAAATGCTCGACATGGGTTTCCGTGACGAGTTGGAAGATATTCTGAACGCATCGCCAAACGAACGCCGTACTTTGATGTTCTCGGCGACCATGCCCAAACAGATCGTGTCGCTGGCCAAACGTTATCAACGCGACGCTTTGCGCATTTCGACTGTGGGTGAAGATCGCGGACATGGTGACATCAGCTATCAAGTTGTCACGGTAGCGCCGCCCGACATCGAAAACGCGGTCGTCAATCTGCTGCGCTTGCACGAACCCGAAACCGCGATCCTGTTTTGCGCCACGCGGGAAAGCGTGCGGCACTTGCATGCCAAGCTAACCAATCGCGGATTTAGTGTCGTTGCGCTGTCGGGTGAACATAGCCAGCAAGAACGCAACCATGCGTTGCAAGCCCTGCGTGATCGCCGTGCGCGTGTCTGCGTTGCGACCGATGTGGCTGCGCGCGGCATTGATTTGCCGTCGGTATCGCTCGTTGTCCATGTCGAAATTCCCCGCGATGCCGAAGCATTGCAACACCGTTCGGGCCGCACGGGCCGCGCGGGTAAAAAGGGTACGGCGGTTTTGGTGGTACCGTATCAACGCCGCAAACGCGTCGAATCGATGCTGCGCGGGGCAAAGATCAATGCCGATTGGGTAAAGGTTCCCACCGCCGACGACATTAGGATCATGGATCATGAGCGGCTTTTGGAAAAATTGCTCACGCCCGTGGAAGTGGACGAGGAAGACCGCGCACTGGGCGCAAAACTGCTCGAAACATTAAGCGCAGAGGATATTGCGGCAGCCTTGGTACGCACACACCGCGCCAAGATGCCGGTGGCCGAAGATTTGCTGGATAATGGCGACCGGGGTGAGCGTAGCCAAGAATCGCATCGTGACGGATTTGAAGATGCCGTCTGGTTCCGCGTCAATGTGGGCCGCAAAAACAACGCCGATCCCAAATGGATATTGCCATTATTGTGCCGCCGCGGCGGAGTTAACAAAAATGATATTGGCGCGATCCGTATCACCGCCGACGAGACCTTTGTCGGTATCGCGGCAGGCGCGGCAAAAAGCTTTGCCAAGGCCGCATCAAAACCCGGACGCGATGAAGATGCTGATGTTGAAATCGTCCAAGCCGAAGGCCCACCGCGCGAAGCAGCGCGGGAAAACCGGCGGCAGGGCAAATCCGGTTATCAAGGCCGGGGCGGATCCGGCGGCGGCGAACATCGCGGACGCGCAGGCGGTGACCGTGAAGGCCGGGAGCGTTCCGGCGGTGACCGCAAAGAAGGCGGCTATCGCGACCGCGCGCCAAAGGAAGGCAGCTATAAACCAGAGGGCCGCAAACCTGAAGGCCGTGACCGCGCACCGAAAGAATGGGGCAATAAAGACCGCAGCAAGACCGCAGAAGGCGGCGCACGGCCAACGTTAGGCGCCAATTTCGGCGGTGATCGCAAAGATAAACCACGCGGCGATTCGCCCTTTGGCGGCAAACCATCAGGTGACGGCAAACGCCCGTTTCGCGGCAAAGACGGCCCGCCATCGAAGCACGGCGTAAAGCACAAAGCCAAGGGAAACAGGCCGCGCTGATTTTGTATAATGCGTGATGACAACAGACCGCATAATGAACCGTTCGTACTGAGCCTGTCGAAGTACAGGTTGCTTGCCACGTCCTTCGACAAGCTCAGGACGAACGGATAGGGGATTAGTCTAAGCTCAGTCTCAGACAGCTCACCCCTTCGCTGCATCCCCGCACGCAAACACCAACACTTCATTTGGTTGAGTGGGCAACACATTGCGTAGTGCGGCGTTCATATCGCTGACCTTTTGCATGGCCGCAGGATCGGATGAGCATTTGTTTACCTGATACCGGTTGCGCGCCTCTCGCGCGGTATTCATCGCATCAAAACCAAGCAAATAGCGTTCGATACGGTACATATTGCTATCGGGCTTATAACTAACGACGGAGACTTGCGCGTCTTCATTCGGCACGAAACTGCGCATCCATGTCCCGTCCGAACCTGCATATTGGGTACGGCCATTGATGCATCCCGATGCGGTCCAAGTAAAGCGGACATCGGCAGTATTGGACACGGTAACGCGGCTGCGATCTGGTAGTATGACGCAGGTTTTTTTGCCCGTTGTTGCAGTGGTAGAAAGGGGGGCTTTTGCGGCGTCGTCTGTACCTGCCAGCATTGATTTCATGCGACCATCCACTTCGGAAAAATCGGGCCGCCCGGAAAACGCATAAATTGCCAGCAGTAAAAATGCCGCAACCCCAGCGGCCACAATTTTAGCAGGCGTGCGCTGCCCTTTATCAAACAAGACATAAGCGGCGCCCGCAAACCCAAGCGCCAGTGCCAGCATCAATCCGGCAAAGGCCATCCGGTCATCGCGTTCGGTTATAATCGACAGTTCAATATCGCGCCGCGCTTTGCCTGCGCTGCTGGATCGCAGTTCATCGGCGATGCGTTTTTCCGCGTCGATTTTTGTGCGCGCCGCTGCGTCACGCTCTGCCTCTTCGCGGCTTAACTCGGCGACCGAACGGCAAGGGCCAGTAACGGCGTTAAAGCTGACTTTTTGCGCGCGCAGGAATGCTGCCGTTTCTTTTATCGATATGGCAAAATAAAAATCCGAACCGCCATTTTCCGATGTCGATCCAAAACTGTTAATCCCGATAACGCGTCCGCATGCGTCCAAAATGGGCCCGCCGCTATTGCCTGGACCAATGGGCGCGGTGTGCAGCAAAGTGTCGAAAGATTTGGCCGAACGACCCGCCGAAATTGTCCCGCGTGTTCTAACCGGAGCCTGTGGTTTCATCATATCGTCGTCGCTATATTGCATGGCGATGTCGACATTGGCGGGATAACCAATGGCAAACGTATCCGCGCCGTCCTCCACCGCGCCAATATACAGGCTGGCCGGGTTTAACCGCGCGCCCGGTTCCAGTTGCAGCAACGCCAAGTCATTTTCCGGCGACCATTTGATAACCGTCGCCATATAGTTTTCACGGCCTTGTGACGGGATAATCTGGAACGTCATCGTTTCATTATAGAGCGATTCTTCGACCACATGCGCGTTGGTGATAATCTTGTCCGGCGCAATCACCACGCCCGATCCATGCCCGACCAATTTGCGCTCGCCCTCAACCTCACTGAACACCGCGACGCGCACCACGCTGCGGCTGGCGGCGTTGATATCAGCGGTTTCGGCGTGGGCGAGCCCGGGGGATAGAGCCATCATTAGCGCTATCATTATGAGCCACAGGTTGCGCATTATTTTACTCCAACTATTCAAACTAGCGCGTCATTGCCATCGTAGCAAAGCAATCCATTGTTGGTTTACGCACGCTCTGGATTGCCGCGCTTCGCTCGCAATGACAAACGGTTGTCATACCTATCAGCCTACACCCGCCCCGTCACAAAAAGCTATATGGATCGACATCCACGCCAACACGAACCGCCTTGGGCCATTCCAGCGCGCCCAGCCAATCGCGCATGATATTCTGCAGCTCCGTCTGGCGCGATGCGTGGACCAGCAGCCGCTGCCGGTATCGTCCGCGCAGCATGGCGAGCGGGGCAGGGGCGGGGCCATAGACATGCATGCCGTCCACGTGCGGTGCAGCGCCGCCAATGGCGCGGGCGGTCTCGATGGCTTCACGTTCATCCTCCGAAGACACAATAATCGCGGCAAAGCGGCCAAAGGGCGGCGCGCCCGCCGATTTTCGCATTTCGGTTTCGGCATCGTAAAACGCATCGCGGTCACCCGCCACCAACGCCTCGATCACCGCATGGCTAGGATTGCGCGTCTGGATGAAAACTTCACCGGGTTTATCGGCGCGGCCCGCACGGCCAGCGGCCTGTGCGATTTGCTGAAAGGTGCGTTCGGCGGCGCGCAAATCACCGCCCTCCAGTCCCAGATCGGCATCGATTACACCCACCAAAGTCAGATTGGGAAAATGATACCCCTTTGTCACCAGCTGCGTTCCGATGATGATATCCACCGCATTCGCCTCCACCTGCGCCACAAATTCGGCAGCTTTGGCGGGGGACCATAATGTGTCCGAAGTCGCGATAAACGTTCGGGCCTCTGGAAACAGGCGGTTCACCTCGTCGCTGATCCGTTCAACCCCGGGACCGCAAGCTACCAAAGTGTCGGCCTCATGACATTGCGGGCATTCACCGGGCGGCGGCATCACATGGCCGCAATGGTGACAAGCCAGACGGCGGACCAATCGGTGTTCGACCATCCAGCTGGTGCAATTGGGGCATTGAAAGCGGTGGCCGCATGTCCGGCAAAGCGTGAGCGGCGCAAACCCCCGGCGGTTCAGGAATAAAAGGCTTTGTTCGCCGCGTTCAATCCGTAGCGCCAGCGCTTTCACTAATGTCGGCGCGATCCAGTGCTGACGGTCGGGGGCATCATGCGTCAGGTCAATCGCTTTGATATCGGGCATTTTCGCTGCGCCAAACCGTGACGGGATTTCCAGCCCCTTATATTTGCCCAGCGCCACCATATGGCGGCTTTCCAGCGCGGGGGTGGCGGACGCGAGCACCACTGGAAATCCTTCGAACCGGCCGCGCATTACGGCCACGTCGCGGGCGTGGTACCGCACGCCGTCTTCCTGTTTGAAACTCACCTCGTGCGCCTCGTCCACAATGATAAGGCCCAAATTGGCAACGGGCAGGAATAACGCAGAGCGTGCACCGACGACCACTTGCGCACTTCCTGCGGCGGCGGCGCGCCAAACTCTGCGGCGTTCTGCGCTGCGCATACCGGAATGCCATGCGGCAGGTTCCACCCCGAACCGTGCCTCAAACCGCGCCAGAAATGGCTGTGTCAGCGCAATTTCCGGCAGGAGTACCAGAACCTGTTTGTCCAGCCGGATCGCGGCGGCGACCGCCTCAAAATAGGTTTCGGTTTTGCCTGATCCGGTTACGCCGTCCAAAACGAAAGTGTCAAAACCCTTTGCATTTACCGCATCCACCATCGCCTTTGCCGCAACGACCTGCGCCGGGTTCAGTTTTGGCAGCGCAAAATCCGCATCGGGAACGGGCAGGGGCTTATCACTGCGCGTGATGACGGGTTCGAACGCCCCCGCCTTTATCAACCCGCGTATCACTGCATCGCTAACCCCGGCCTCATTCGCCAGCTCACGCGCCAATCCTTGTGCGCCGTCCAGTTGGTCGAGCGCCGCTGCGCGCAACGGCGTCATCCGCGCTGGGATATGTCCCGTGGCACGGTATTCGGTCACCGTGCCTGCGGTGGACAGAATAGCCGCGGACGACGACAATACCATCCGCAACACCGACGCATGATTGCTCAAATAATAATCGGCGACCCAATCCACCAATTGCCGCAGTTCGGCTTTCAATGGCGGCGTATCGACCACCTCGTAAATTGCGCGCAGCCGTTTGGCTTCGATAGGGTCTGCGGGAAACACATGTTCATCCCACACGGCGCCCAGCATCCGGCGCGGACCCAGCGGCACAACAACAATGCTGCCCGGCGGCGCGTCCACACCATCGGGCAGCTTATAGTCAAAAGGACCAACGGCTTGATTCAGCAAAATGACACGGACGCGGTTCATAATATTGCGGTATAGGCACGGATCGCCGCGCCGTCACCAATCGCTTCCATTCCGGCATATTTATGATAGCGTCTGGTGCATAAACAAGGAGAATGTCATGGATATGCAAATGGACCGCCGTAAATTGTTGATCGCGGGACTTGCGGGCGCGGCCTTGACGTTGCCGGGCTGTGCCAGCTTGCCGGGATTTAGCCTGACCGACGCAATCCGGCGGATATTGACGTTATCTTCGCAAAATGCCTTTGCACTGTTGCTGCAACCCAATGGTTTTTACGATAGCAACGTGGCGCGGATTTCGCTGCCTGATCGTTTTGGCGGCAGCAATGGCGGCGGGATATTGTCCGCCGTGCTGCAAAGCCGTAGCTTTCGGGACAAGCTGCAACGCCAATTGAACCGTGCCGCCGAAAAAGGCGCTGAACGTGCTGCACCTTTGGTCGCGGATGCCGTGCGCAATGTCAGTATTGCCGATGCCGCCGCCATTATTCGCGGCGGTCCGCAGGCGGCTACCGGGTTCCTGCGCGGTAATATGGGTTCGGCCTTGGTAGACGCGATGCTGCCCGGTATCTCCGACGGGCTGCGCTTATTCGATGATGCTACAATCAGCAAAGCGGTGCAGTCTGTCACCGGATTTGATGTCGGCAGCCTTGCATCAGACATCAACCAAAAGGCCGAAAATGCGATCTGGTCCGCCATCGGCGCCGAAGAAGCATCAATCCGCGCCAACCCGCAAAAAACCAATGATCCGTTGCTGATCGGGGTGTTTGGGTTAGGCGGATAGGTTTTAGCCTAAGATTTTGAGCATGATGACATTTAATTTGTTAATCATTTAAAATCAAACCCTTCGTCATTCCCGCGAAGGCGGGAATCCATCTCCTGAAGCTTAAGTTTATACTACGCGGCTTAGTAAACTGGACGCTCCGGTGATGGATTCCCGCCTTCGCGGGAATGACGTTCCTCAATTTTCGAACCATTAGGGTCGTTATGATAACTACCTATCTTATTTCTTTTCGGCCTTTGGCTCTTCTTTTTTCATCAGTTTCAGCTTGGCCTTTTTCTCGTTCCAGCGTGCTTCGTCGACAGGCGCAAGATTAGGACGGCCAGCCATGATGCCCATGCCGATGGAACATTCATTATAATAGGTTTCGCCGCCCTCAACCTCGATACGCAATGTATCGGTGGCTTCGCTGCGCACGGA
>JANOKA010000217.1:0-25427 GCA_031418995.1 Sphingomonadales bacterium
CCTAGCAACGCAGGCTTAAGTGGCAATTCTGAAGGTGTGAGAGCAACTAAGCGGCCTTCTGCAATATCTTCTGCACACAGATAGCTGTTGCCAAGCGCGACGCCTTGCCCGGACTTAGCTGCAACAAGAGCGAGATGTGCGTGACCATATTGTGCTATGCGGGGAATTGAAGCAACGTCGATGGCTTGGCAGGCGAACCACCGTCGCCATTGATCGTCATCGCCTTCATGGATTAGCGACAATTTCAAAAAATCAGCTGGCTCTCTTAGTAGTCCTGCAAATTTCTTTGCCCACTCTGGCGAGGCAACAGGCACAACCTCTGGCCGCGCAAGTTCCACATGCTTTATCCTTCGGTCTGACGAATTATCGATATCGCTGATATACCGGATATCTCCATCAGCTTAGTTGTTCATAAAATTGGGCGGCGTGTCAGACGCTCTTAGATCAAGAACTGAAAATCTGTGCTGATCGATATATTGGGCAAGATGTGCAGTCAGCCATTGGTTAGCAAGGCCTGGCGCACACCATACGACCAAAGATTCTTTACGCTTTGATCTTGCGGCTGCAGTTGCTGCTCCAAGTTCAGAGATCGCAACGGACACGCGCAAATAATACGCTTGGCCTGCCGCAGTAAGTTGCCCCAAATCTCGGTCGAACAGCGATAATCCAAGGTCTTGTTCCAGGGAACGTAAATGTCTGCTGACGATTGCATGGCTAATCCCCAATGCTTCGGCAGCGCGGCGAATTCCCGATAGACGGCCCACAGCGTCAAAGGCTCTCAAGGCGGCAAATGGAGGAAGATTCCGGGACATGGCAGTGGCAGCATATGCCATGCTGGTAACCCCAAGTCACCACAAAAGATGCCGAAGTCATCTGCCTGCCAAGCGTCTGAGTGTCATAAAGCCTATTGAAATGTCATTTTCGAAAGGATCACCTATGAGTAATGCAGAATTGACCGCCCGCCGCATCCGGGCCGTTCCGCGGGGCGTGGCGTCAGCGACAGCTTGCTTTGCGGTACGCGCTGAAAATGCCGAAATTTGGGATGAAGACGGTAATCGCTTTGTTGATTTTGCAGGCGGCATAGCCGTTCTCAATGTAGGGCACCGTCACCCGAAAGTCATCGCAGCCGTGCAGCGCCAGATCGATCAATATACACATACGGCCTTTCAGGTCATGCCTTATGCGCCCTATATCGAGCTGGCCGAGCGATTGAATGTGATCGTACCTGTGGATGGGGATGCCAAGACCATTTTTTTTACGACAGGTGCTGAAGCAACCGAGAATGCGGTAAAAATTGCGCGCGCGGCAACCGGTCGTCCGGGAATTATTTCGTTTGTAGGCGGATTTCATGGCAGGACGTTGTTGTCATCGGCAATGACAGGTAAGGTCGTCCCGTATAAAAAGGGTCTAGGCCCCTTTCCATCGGACATTTATCATCTGCCTTATCCCTCGGCGAGTACGGGCATATCGGTGACCGAAACGCTGCGCGCTCTGGAATTTTTGTTCACCGCTGACATCGAACCCGAGCGGATTGCTGCATTCATTATCGAGCCCGTTCAAGGCGAGGGCGGTTTTCACGCTGCACCTGATGAACTCTATCTCGCGCTCGATGAATTGCGTCAGCGCCACGGTATCCTGCTCATTGCAGACGAAGTGCAATCAGGTTTCGGGAGGACGGGCAAAATGTTTGGAATCGAGCATGTATCTGTTAAACCCGATTTAATCACGATGGCAAAGTCACTTGCAGGCGGCTTTCCGCTGTCTGCTGTGTCTGGGCGGGCGGACATCATGGACGTTATTGAGCCGGGCGGATTGGGCGGAACATATGGCGGATCGCCAATCGGCTGTGCAGCAGCTTTAGCGGTACTTGATGTAATCGAAACCGAACAGCTTCTGGAAAAAGCGAATGCAATTGGCGGGGCGATCAAAGCGCGCATCAGTTCATTTGAGAGGCGGAACGACCTCGTTCGGATTGCGAACTTACGCGGGCCAGGTGCGATGATTGCATTCGATTTGCTGGACGATGATGGGAACCCTGATGGTGCGCGTGCCAAACAGGTATGTGCGAACGCATTGCACAATGGTCTACTTTTGTTGGGCTGCGGACAATTCGGGCAAACTATTCGAATACTCGTACCATTAACGGCCTCGGATGCTATTCTGGAAGAAGGCCTTGCTGCTCTTGAGCGTTCGTTGTCTGCTGACTTTAAGCCAGCAAGGGCAAATTGATGCGTAGCTTGCTGCAATCACAACTCGCTGATCCGACGCTGCTAACCCATATGGGTTATATCAACGGCGTATGGCTGCCCGAAAAGTACGGTGCCACATTTGCCGTAAATGATCCGGCGAACGGTGAGCATCTGGCCGATGTTTCTGACTATGGCATTGATGAAACGAGGACTGCTATCGATGCGGCGGAAACTGCCCTTCCGTCATGGCAGGGACAGACTGCGAAAGAGCGCAGCGATATCCTGCTGCGCTTTTATGATGAGTTAATGGCTAACCAAGCCGATTTGGCAAAAATCCTCACAATGGAAATGGGCAAGCCGCTAACCGAAGCAATGGGCGAAATTGCCTATAGTGCATCATTTCTCAAATGGTTCGCAGGTGAAGCGGTGCGCGCCTACGGCGCGGTAATTCCAGCTCCGGCTAGCGACAAAAGGCTCATTTCAATTAAGCAAGGGATTGGCATTGTCGCCGCGATCACGCCTTGGAATTTTCCTAGCGCAATGATTGCGCGAAAAGTTGCACCGGCTCTCGCTGCGGGTTGCACGGTGATTGTTAAGCCTGCTCAGGAAACGCCGCTTTCCGCGTTGGCATTTGCAGAATGCGGTCGGCGTGCGGGCGTACCGGACGGTGTCATCAATATCGTGCCGGGTACCGATGCACCAGGCATTGGTCAAATATTGTGTGCGGATAGCCGTGTTCGAAAACTTACTTTTACCGGTTCAACGCAAGTTGGCCGTATATTGTATCGCCAGTCAGCCGACACCATCAAAAAGCTCAGTTTAGAGCTGGGGGGAAATGCGCCCTTCATCGTTTTCGACGACGCAGATATCGACCAGGCCGTTGCAGGACTGATTGCGTCAAAATTCCGGGCCTCGGGCCAAACCTGTGTGTGCGCAAACCGCGTGTATATTCAAGACGGCGTCTACGACGCTTTCGCAGCTAGGCTTTGTGAGGAGGTTCGCAAGCTGGTGCTGGGTCACGGTATGGAGACAGGCGTCACGCAAGGCCCTCTGATCGATGAAGCGGCCTGTAACAAGGTCGAACGTCATGTTGCTAATGCGATTAAGCTTGGTGCAAAGCTGCTGACGGGCGGTAAACGGCAAATAAGCGGTGGCCTGTTCTTCGAACCAACTGTTTTGACTGAGGTGCCTAATAGTGCGCTGGTTGCAACAGAAGAAACATTTGGACCATTAGCTGCCCTGATCCGTTTCTCGAACGAAGAGGACGCGATCCGCATGGCCAATGATTCCGAATTTGGACTCGCAGCCTATTTCTTTGCCAATGACATTAAGCGGATTTGGCGGGTGTTCGAGGCACTTGAATCGGGAATGGTTGGCATCAACACAGGCGTGATATCGTCTGAAGTTGCACCGTTTGGGGGCATCAAACAATCCGGGCTCGGGCGTGAAGGATCGCTTTACGCCCTCGACGATTATCTGGAAATCAAAACCGGATGCTTTGGTTTATGACGAAAGCCAGCAACGTGGTGACGGTTATGAATTCACGCATAAACGCGCATGGCGTGACTGATTGACCACGAATATACCTGTCACAAATTCGATATAGCGATTGCTCTTTACGTCACATATTTTGGCTTTTTTACGTTTTCTAACTTCATCGCAGATCGCTATCTAACTACGTTGTGTTGTCTACGGGTTGCCTGAACTCATAGTGGGGATCGGACGCGAGAAGAATCTTGTCAATATTGCGAGATGAACGGCACCAAATGCTAGCCAAACCAGTCCTAAGGTAATGGCCTCGACTTGAAGATTGACGAGAAGGAATACGTTGGTTGCTCCTCCGATCGCGGGAAACACGATTTGCTGCATGATTGCGGAACCCGAGCGCGCCCCTGCGCCGCGTCCATAATGTGCGATAACCGAAAGGTTCACCACAAAAAAGGCTGTCATGGCGCCAAAGTTTATAAATGACGTGGACGTTGTTACGTCCATGCCGAGCGCCAAAAGCCCTACTGCACCAGTGATAAGGATCGCGACATGAGGCGTGCAATACACCTGATGTAATCTGCCGAGAAGTGTTTTGGGAAGTACACCGTCACGCGCCATCACGTACATCAAACGTGAACCGCTTGCTTGCGCGGCAATGCCCGACGCCAACTGGGCAAAGATCAGTGTCGCTAAAAAGACGCCTTTGAATAATATCCCGCCCGCAGCAAGCGCCATTTCCGATGCCGCTGCGTCCGGATTAACGAAATTGTTCGTTGGAAAAGCCAACTGGGCAATGAACGAGCTTGAAACGAAAATAATACCGCCGATCAGCGTTACTGCTAATATTGCCCGGGGTATATTTTTTTGGGCGTCCTTAGATTCTTCGGCGAGTGTCGATACGGCATCGAATCCCAGAAAAGAATAGGCTGCAATGGCTGCACCTGCAACAATCGCACTGTAAGAAAAATCTATTCCGGCAAATGGTCCAGCAACGCTGCGTGTGCCGGGTTCGACCGTTTCGCCGATATAGAGCAGCAACAATACTGAAAACAAAATTATAACAAATATTTGAACTGCCATCACAAGCAGGTTCACGCGGTTGGCCACTTTCAGTCCTACGATATTAATTGCCGTACTGATTCCGATGAAACCTATTAGCCATAGCCACGATGGGATAGCCGGAAACGCGTCAGATAGATATGCGGCGCCGATCAGCCAAATCACCATTGGCAAAAACAGATAATCTAGCAACACTGTCCAGCCGACAAAAAATCCAAGCGCAGGGCCGAATGATTTGACGGCGTAGGTATATGCGGAGCCAGAGACGGGATATCGCTTGGCCATCTGACCGTAGCTTAATGCCGTAAAAATCATGGCACCTAGAGCAACAACATAGGCTGAGGGCACTGCAGCGTTTGTGGTTGTTGAGAGGATCCCAAAAGTTCCGTAAACAATCATAGGTGTCATATATGACAGGCCAAACAAAATCAGCCCGCCCAGCCCAATGCTGCGTTTCAAAGTTGGCTCAGTGCTCATCTTTTATTCTCCGCAAAGTCTCTATTTAAAGATGAAATGCTGCCGTCATTTTCTAAAAGAGGGGAGGGCATCGCCAGACCGTTCAGACAATCAAGATAATTATAGGCAGCCTTGCTGTCCGCAATCACATTTTTATCGATTTCGAAATAGCCAATACCTTTTTCGGTCCCTAGCTCGCAAACAATGCTGCCATCAGGGGCAACGACAAGACTGTCGCCTACAAATGTTCGCCCACGCGAGCTTCCCGTGCGATTGCACATCACGACATAGCAATGATTCTCTATTGCCCTTGCCTGCGCCGCTATTCGGTGCACCGCACCATAAGGAGCCATATTGCCATTGGATACGATGAGCACCTCAGCACCTTCCTGGGCGAGTGCCCTGCCTGCTTCAGGAAATTCGATGTCAAAGCAAATCGCGAGACCTATTTTAAGATCTTCATGCTGCACGACCTTAATATTGTTGCCCGGCGAATAAATGTCCTTGTCGCAAATCCAAAGATAGTTTTTGCGGTAAATCTCGACGTGTCCATCGGGGGAAATCCAAGCAAGAGCATTGTAATACGCGTTGTCCACGCGCTCGGCAAAGCCGATAGCAATGGTAATGCCTTGTAAACGGGACATGGCGACGATTATCCGGAATATATCAGAATCCGGCGCGAGAGCCAATTCTCCGACCTCATCACTTGTCAGAAAACCTTGCAAGAAGAGTTCAGGAAATACAACAATGTCCGTATCATCGTGGATTGTCGCTAGAACAGTTTCTAGAGCGGCAAAATTCCGCTTGATATCGGCATCACTTACTTCGCATTGAACAAACGCAATTTTGGTCATTAGTTTCCTCACGTCCGGCCATTGGCTCTTTCGTATGGAGCCGATCATAACTTTTTTGTTAGTTGCGGTTGCGGCTAAATTTTGCGCCGCAACCGCTCCCGGATAAATAGCATTTTTTGTTAGTATTAGAACCTGTAGGATAAGGATGCTCCAACCGTACGGCGCGTCCCTAGGTTGTAAGCGATCAATCCTTCGCCCGGATCAGGAAACGCTTCAGTCACATACACTTTGTTGGCTAGGTTTTTCGCCCACAGAGCAAATGACCAAGGACCGTCATTCGGCTCAATGGTCAGCCGTGCGTTGAACAACCAATAGGCGTTCTGGCTAGAGGCAGGTGTATTCTGTACCGTGAAATACGTTTTGCCTTGGTAATTGAAATCCCCTTGCAGCGATACGTCGATACTGTCTGAAACCGGCAAAGTGTATTTAGCCAAACCGTTAAATGTCCATTTTGCGGAGTTTGCAGTCGTATTTCCGGCCAGAATGCCGTTGTTGATCTGGTCAGCCGTGACGCTTTTTATTTCTGCATCGGTGTAGGAGACACCCAACCGCAGATCCACCGCTCTGTTAGGGGCATATTGAATGTCAAGTTCACCGCCTTTAACCCCTGTTTTTGGAATATTGTCGACAACAAACAGAAAGCCTGAGTTCAAAACAAATGCCTGGAGGTTGCGGTAATCGTAATAAAAAGCGCTTCCGTTGAACTGTAGGTCGCGGTCCATGAGATTAGTTTTAAACCCAACCTCATAATCTATCAGCGTCTCGGGACGATATGGGCGCAACTCATCATTTGTTACAGTCCAAGTTCCGTTATAACCCCCACTCTTAACGCCTTTCGTGGCAAAGCCGTATAACAAAATATCGTCATTCGGCTTATACTCAAGTCCAGCTTTCCAAGTGAATTTCTTTGTCTTAGTTGAACCGAAACCGACTGGAGGGCGAGTACGCTGCTGCGCGATAAGCGGCAGTCCGTACCCGAACACGTCCAGATCGGGGTCAATGACATTTATCACATCCGTTCCACCATCGAACGATATCTGTTCTTGCGTGTAACGACCCGCAAGGATTACTCCCAGTTTGTCTGTGACATTCCACTTTGTGTGCGCAAACAAGCCAAGATTTTTTGTTGTCTGCTTGAAATCTACGAGATGGGTGAAAAACCATATATTATCATATTCATATGTATCCGTTTCATCGATCTTGTCGTAGCTGTAATACGCACCGCCAACCCAGTCGAGAAGCTGCGAGTCTCCGGCAAATCGCAATTCCTGCGAGAAGAGTTCGGTTTTTCCGCGATAAGTATTATCGGCGCTAATGGCTGCTGTTCCATCAAACTCTTCTTCCAAAGAGCGATCTGAGTTCACATATCCTGTGATCGATGTCGCCGTTACGGCTCCGAAATCATATTGAAGATTGAGCACCGCGCTATAAAGATCATGGTTGATCTCGGGTTCGAGGCTATACTCGCCGCTATACAGATCGCGATCCCCGGAATGCCCCGTATGTGTAGCGCAAAGCCCTGCCTCGTTTCGGGCAATTAACTCGGCGCGGGTGTTTTGCTCGCTGCAATTGTTGGCACCAAGCCCGGCGGCAACAAACGAACCCGATCCATAGACTTCGTTGCGACCAAACGCGTTACCAGTAGCAAAATTGACGCCGTTGCCTTGTGCCCGGCCCGCAGCAATAAGGTCGGCATTAGTTACAGGAACGCTTGGATCGGCAAAGCCAAAGCTGACCCACGGCACGTTGCCGCTTCTGTCAAAACTTCCATCCAAAGTCAGAACAGCCGTAAAATTATCGCCCGCGTTCCATTTGGTTGTCAGGCGACCCGCCCAATAGTCAGTCGCACCCAGATCATTCCCGGTCAAAGTATTGGTATGAAAACCGTCCTGTCGGCGAACCTTTATTGCGGCGCGCGTAGCAACGTCTGCCGACAAAGGAATATTGATGAAACCTTCGACATCTACCAAAGCATTGTTTCCGACTTGGGCAATAATGCTGCCTTCGGTGGTATTGGTCGGCTGTACAGTGAAGTAGCTAAGTGCTCCGCCAGTGCTATTGCGACCGAACAGCGTGCCTTGCGGCCCTTTCAATACCTCAACGCGCTCTATATCGAACAGGGGCTGCGACATTACACTTGTATAGGAGAGATTTACGTCATTGACATACATGCCAACCGGCTGGCTTGCATTCCCAACGAAAAGCGACTGCCCGACATTGCGAATTGATATATAGGGGTTGGCCGAACCGATGCCGTTTTTGATATACAAACCTGGTGTTTGGGCAGCAATGTCGATTGGTTGAGTTACACCTAAATCCTGCAAATCATCACCACTATACGCTGAAATGGCGACAGGAACATCTTGCGCGCTTTCGCTTTTGCGCTGTGCCGTAACGAGTATCTCGTTCACTCCGCCATCTTGCTCAGCTGATGCTGCAACCTCCTGCGCTTGAGTTTCCTGAGCAATGGCGGCGTTATGAACCATAAGCGCAATGCTCGAAACCGATGCCGCAAATGCAAATTTGATATATTTCTTCGACATAAAAATCATCCCCTCATTAAACCATAATTTTTCTAGAAACCGAGCATTTATGATGTTTTGATGTCATGCACAAACAGAGCTGTCAATCAGTTTTTGTCACATTCCATAATATTCTTCCCGATTGATACTTTTATTGCGCTGTTTTTATTATTTTATTTTATTTAGTAGATGATGCAAAAAGTATAATGCGCGTAATAACGCGGTTTAAGCATAATGAGTTGCAACTTGGGGTTTGCAAATTCGCGTGAGAATATATAGAATCATAAATTCATTCATGACTGTCCTATTGGAATTGGAAAGCGCCATTGCCTGTGTCTGCAACCGCCACAAAAAATCTCGAATTACGACGAACGCCAGCGCAAGGACGTGCAAAGAAAAGTATCGAACGGGTCTTTGAAGCGACGAAGCGCCTGTTGGATAACGGCGGTCTGGACGCACTGAACACCAACCGGATTGCGGCTGCAGCAGATGTGTCAACCGGCGCGATCTACAATTTTTTCCCCAACAAAGAAGCAATTTTGTTTGCGATGGTTGAAGACTGGCTGGGTGGATTACGCGAAGGATATGATGCGGCTTTGCAAGCTGCTGCAGCGCAAGCCACGCCGTTTGAATGGATAGAATTAATTGTTCAGCATAACGAAGCCTTGTATGATAGTGAGCCAATCATTGCGAAATTCTATAACGCACTCACTATCATGCCCGATTTGCGAACGCTTGATGCACAGCATGATGACGATGTCGGCAATCTAATGGTCGAAGCGCAAGCCGTATTTGCGCCTGAACTTTGCAAGGTACAGGCAAAAGCCAACGCGACGATTATGATCCTGATGATCCATAGCGTGCTGTCCAACTCCGTTTCGCAAAACCCACAGTTTTCAGCTCAAATGCGTAAAGAACTTCGGTTCTGCCTCAATGCGATTGTGGCTAAATACCTTGTTTAATCGCATCCTATATTCGCATTCATTTGCCTACACACCAATCGGTATCTCGGCACTTTTGTTAGTCTTTGCTGCAAATTAGTTCGAAAGTAGTTTCTCAATGAAATTCAATGATTCTAAGACCAATAGATATATTGACGAGACTGCGCAAATTTGCGGTGAGGTGGCAGTCGGTTGTTCCCAAACCGCTGGAACTTTGCAAAAATCGTGCGATCTGGCTTTAGAATTATCAACGGAAAACGAACGGCTGGAAACGATTGCTGAACAGCTTTCGACGGAGATAGAGGCTGTGGCGCAGGCGACAATCGCTGCACAAGCGCTGTCGGATAAAGCGCGCGCCAAACTTCAATCAGGAAATGCTACAATTGCATCGTCAATGTCGAGCAGTGTGGAGCTGATCCAATTGGTCGATCAACTCGGTACCCACATCGTAGGGTTTGCATCTGCAATGGATCAAGTCAAACGCGTTTCATATGTTATTAACAGCATTGCCAAAACGACTAACATGCTAGCACTTAACGCGTCTATAGAGGCGGAACATGCAGGTGAGGCGGGGCGAACTTTTGCAATTGTCGCAGCGGAAGTAAAAAAGTTATCTCTTGATACAAAAATCGCAGCCGAGGAGATCACTAACACAGTAAATTCGCTTTCCAGTAAAGCCGAGAAATTGACTGGGAATATTGCCAGAGGGATCGAGCGCAGTGACGATGCGCAGGCCCGGTTTTCGGAAATGGAACAGCTGTTCGAACAGTTGCAAAGCATTGTTAGCGAAGTCGATGCGCGGACCTCGGATATTGCGGCGAACACGGAAATAATCAACCATGGCCTGTTCGAATCCCGACAGGCGCGCACATCCGTGAAAAGCGCAAATGCGCGGATGCAGAATCAACTTAATCTTTCGCATCGTGAAATCACCAATCTCGAAATTCGCGCCAGCACCATGTTCGACAAGCTTGTTCATAGTGGAATGTCGTTTGATGATAGTGCAATCGTCGAGATCGCAAGGCATGAGGCAATATTCTTGACCCGGCTTACCGAAGACGCTTTGGCGTGCGGCAGTTTGACCGTAGATGCACTTTTTGACAAAAATTTGGTGGAAATTGCCAAAAGCAATCCTTCTAGGTTCCGCAACGGGTTAACCGACTGGGCAGATCAATACTGGCGTCCGGAGCTTGATCGTATTCAGGGATTGCGGCCAGAAATAAAGAGCGTCGTTTGTAGCGCCAAAAGCGGCTTTTTGCCGACGCACATGACCATTTCATCCGGTGTGCCTATTGGAGACCCGGCTTTTGACAACAGAAACTGCCAAAATGGCCGCATCTATGACAGTACTATCGATCAGATCGCAAAAGCGAGTGAGCAAGACTATATGATGGCGGTTTACCGCTTGGATACTTCGGACGAAAATGACAACAAAGATGGCAATTTCGCCGTGCGCAACGTCTACATCCCTTTATATTTCATGGGCCAACGCTGGGGCGACTTTGAAATCGCATATGTGTTTTCGGATATTCGACGGACCTCGGCACATTTGCGTTGAGTTTATGCCTCGTTGTAGATTTGCAATCATTGCGTCCCTTGCCTTCCCGGGTATTTGTAGGTGGTATGCATAGTAACAATTAGGTTAAAACCCGATTTCGTTCAGCTAATATGCAATTTAGATGTACCATGTCGCCCTCAGGCGGTATTTCGTCGCAACATGGATAAGGATATTTTATGCGTAAATTCGCTCTGCTTGGCGCTATAGCGTTATCGGCAATGTCACCATCGGCATTTGCTCAAACACCTATGAGCATGGATCACATGAACCAACATCACAAATCCGACGCGCCGGTGGTTACCCTGTCAGTGACGGGAATTGCGCGCGCTAAACCTGATCGCGCCATGTTGAACGCGGGCGTCCAGACCAAAGCCGTCAGTGCGGCGGATGCGATGGCGCAAAATGCGCGGCAAATGCAGGCGGTATTGGCGGCGCTCAAGGGCAAAGGTGTTGCCGATAAAGATATCCAAACCTCCAGCGTTTCGTTGACGCAGGATTATGAATATGGCGAAAAGGGCCAAATTTTCAAAGGCTATGTCGCCAATAACAGCGTCTCGGTGCGGATGAAGGATATTGGCAAGATCGGTACGGTTCTCGATACGCTGGTCAATGCAGGCGCAACCAACGTCTCCGGCCCCAGTTTCATGGTAGAAGACGATAGCGCGTTGGCACAGGCCGCACGCCTTGATGCGATGCAACAGGCCGCGAAACTGTCTGAATTCTATGCCAACAGCGCCGGGTTTGCGAAGGCGCGGCTTTTGTCGATTTCCGAAGTTCAGGAAATGGCGGGGCCTATGCCGATGGTCCAGATGAAGGTTATGAACGATAGCAGCGGCGGCGCGAGCACCCCGATTGAACCGGGCGAAGTTGCCAGCCAGATAAATATTACTGTGCGCTATGCGTTGGAAAATTGATTCAGCGATTGACTGTTGGGCCATAATTTCCGTCAATTTTTCAATCCGTCATTGCGAGCGAAGCGCGGCAATCCAGTGTTAGATATACTACCTCTGGATTGCTTCGTCGCTTCGCTTCTCGCAATGACGTTGCATTTGTGTTTATTCATTGTGACCAAACTACCTTGTTTCGCGTATGCACCGAAGCTATTCCACGCATCATGATACTAGCACAATGCACCTACCACCTCCGTATCGCCGTGCCAGAAGACAGCGAAGCGATCCGCGCGCTGATGAACTTATCCATCCACCAACTGCAGCAAGGCTATCTGACGCCTGAACAAGTTGCGGCGTCTGCGGCTTCGATGGGTCTGGACACCCAATTGATTGAGGATAGAACCTATTTTACTGTTTGGTGCGATGATGGGCTCGCGGGATGCGGCGGATGGTCACGGCGCGCGACTCTGTATGGCGGCAATCATAGCGCGGGCCGGGACATCAGCTTGCTGGACCCAGCACGCGACCGCGCCCGTATTCGCGCCATGTACACCCATCCAGATCACGTCGGTAAAGGCATTGGCCGGATGGTAATAGAGGCCGGCGAGGCGGCGGCCCGTGCCGAAGGTTTTAAGGTACTGGAAATGGCGGCAACGATGGCGGGAAAACCGTTTTACTTGAAATGCGGTTATGTAATTGAATCCGAATGGTTTGATGAAAACGGCTCTGTTCCTGTGCCACTGGCTACAATGGTAAAGGCGCTAAGTTAAAAAGCGTTGCTGACTAAACATACGTATTTGACTAAGCATCGCTGATGTCCATCGCCGACCGCCCCGAAACGCCAAATGCAGCGTCCCGCTTTAACGAGGAAAAGGCGACTTATACCGTACGCGGCGCAGGGACGCCCGATCTGGACGCCGGGATTGCGGCCATACGCAACGTTTGGCAAACGCTGCCCATCAAACCCGGCGTGTACCGGATGCACGACGTGCGCGGTGATGTGTTGTATGTGGGTAAGGCCCGGGCGCTTAAAAACCGGGTCAGCAATTATACGCAAGTTGACCGTCTGCCCAACAGGTTGCGGCGGATGGTGGCGCAAACGCGCAGCATGACGATAGTGACAACGGGCAGCGAGGCAGAGGCGTTGTTGTTGGAGGCGCAGCTGATTAAACGGTATCGCCCGGCGTATAACGTTCTGCTGCGCGATGATAAAAGTTTTCCGTTCATATTGCTGCGCGCCGATCATGATTTTCCGCGCATTCAAAAGCATCGCGGCGCACGGCGTGCAAAGGGCAGTTATTACGGGCCGTTTGCATCCGCTGGTTCGGTCAATCAAACCATTAACGCGCTGCAGAAACTGTTCCTGTTGCGTAATTGCCGCGACAGTTTTTTCAACAACCGCGACCGCCCATGCCTATTGTACCAGATTAAACGTTGCTCCGCGCCCTGTGTGGACCGGATCAGCAAGGAAAATTACGAAGAACTGGTGGATGATGCCAAGGCGTTCCTGTCGGGCAAATCTACGGCCGTACAGGCAAAGCTATCGGGGCAGATGGAGGCCGCCGCCGAAGCGTTAGATTTCGAAAGCGCCGCAATCATGCGTGACCGATTAAAGGCGCTGACCTTTATTCAGGGATCGCAGGCAATAAATGCCGAAGGTGTGGGGGATGCTGATATATTTGCACTAGCGTCAAAAAATGGCGTGATGTGCATTCAGGCGTTTTTCATTCGAGGTGGTCAGAATTGGGGGCATCGTAGTTTCTTTCCGGTGCATACGGCGGAAGTGCCCGAGGACGAGGTGCTCGCTAGTTTTATGATCCAGTTTTACGAGGATGTGCCACCGCCGCGCACGATATTGGTCGACCGTATGCCTGCGGAGGATAGCTTGCTGGCCGATGCGTTGGCAGAACGCGCTGGCGGAAAGGTGACCATTACCGTTCCGCAACGTGGTGACCGCGTGCGCCTGATCCAGCAAGCGTCCCGCAATTCGGTGGAGGCGCTGGAACGGCGGCAAGCGGAATCGACTACGCAGGGCAAATTGCTGCGAGAGGTTGCCGACCTGTTCGAACTGCCCGAACCGCCAAAGCGTATCGAAGTATATGATAATAGCCATATACAAGGAACTAATGCGCTGGGCGGAATGATCGTTGCTGGGCCAGATGGATTTATGAAAGGCCAATACCGCAAGTTCAACATCAAGAATCCTGATACCGCGCCCGGCGATGATTTTGCGATGATGCGCGAAGTGATGCAGCGCCGGTTCGGGCGTGCGCAGGAGGAAGACCCTGAACGTAGCAAAGGCGATTGGCCCGATTTGGTGCTGATTGATGGCGGCAAGGGCCAGGTAAGTGCTGTAAAAGCGGCATTGGAAGAGATTGGCATTGAAGACATTCCCTTTATCGGCATTGCTAAGGGGCCGGATCATGGCCGCGAAGGTCGCGAGATATTCCACTTTCCCGATGGCCGCGAATTTGACCTGCCCGTGAACGCTCCAGTGCTTTTTTATCTGCAACGTCTGCGCGATGAGGTGCACAGGTTCGCAATCGGCGCACACCGTGCCAAGCGAAGCAAAGCGATTACCACCAGCCCGCTGGACGAGGTGCCCGGCGTCGGTCCCGCACGCAAAAAAGCGCTGCTGATGCATTTTGGTACGGCGCGGGCGGTACGCGATGCCAGTCTGGAAGATTTGGCGCGTACGCCGGGCGTATCGGCAGCAGTGGCGCAGACGGTTTATGATTTTTATCATGGGGGCGGGTGAGATATCCCATACGTAAAAATCGCTATTGCGAACTAGTCTCATATTCTTTATCGAGAATGCATCGCAATAGGAGTTTGATTCGCCGTGATCGTTTGTCTTTGCAATGCCCTGAATGAAGGTGAAGTGCGCGGCGCTGTTCGGGCGGGCGCGCGCAGTCCGGCAAAGGCGTATCGTAAATTGGGGTGTAAGTTTCAATGCGGTCAATGCCTGCCGCTAGCAAAGCGCATTATCATTAGTGAGCATGCAATTGCTTGCTAATCGCAATAGCTAAAACCCGCTTAAATCAGCCATTTTTCCGCTTTACAGATCGGCTATGCCGCTGTTAACTTGCGTTCATAACAAATCGTATCAGTAAAGGATCGCAGCCATGAAAGGCGATAAAAAAGTCATTGAATTTCTGAACATCGCGTTGAAAAATGAACTGACCGCGATCAACCAGTATTTCCTGCATTACCGGATGCTCGACAATTGGGGCATGAGCAAGCTGGCCAAATTTGAATACGGCGAGTCTATTGATGAAATGAAGCATGCCGACAAATTGGCAGAACGGATACTGTTTCTGGACGGGCTGCCCAATTTTCAAACATTGGGTGCACTTCGCATTGGCGAAAATGTGGAGGAACTTTTGAAATGCGACCTTGAGCTTGAGGAAGAGGCGCTGCCGCCGCTGCGTGATGCCATTGAACATTGCGAGAAAGTCCGTGATTATGTCAGCCGCGATCTTTTTGCGCATATATTGGACAATGAAGAGCAGCATGTCGATATTCTGGAAACGCAGATTGGTTTGATCGAGAAAATGGGGCTGCAAAATTACGTACAATTGCAGTGCGAGCCGCCCGAAGAAGGCTGATATACATTCTTTATCCCGATTGATCGCTCACCGCGGTGCATAATTGTGCAGTGAGCGTGTTCTTTATATTACATTGTAATAATCATATCGTCATCGAACCGACGTGTTCTGGCAAGAATGCTGTCATTTTGTGTCCCTAATTCCGGTCTCGAATCAAACAGACCAATAGGGGATTACCATGTTACGCATCACTACATTCTTACTTGCAAACGCGGCTTTGATCGCGGCGCCAGCAATGGCGCAAGTCGGAACAAACGGCTCCTGCCAATGAAGACGTTACAGAAGGCGAGGATATCGTCGTGTTCGGTCGCGGTGAGACACGGCAGGTCCAAGAATTGGCTAGCAAAGAATTAAGCATATTGGCGCCGGGAACCAGCCCGTTGAAAGCCATTGAAAAATTGCCGAGCGTCAATTTTCAATCTGCCGATCCTTTCGGTACATATGAATGGTCCAGCAGGGTTTCGATACGCGGATTTAACCAGAACCAGCTTGGCTATACGCTGGATGGTATTCCATTGGGCGATTCCAGTTATGGCAACAACAATGGGTTGCATATCGGCCGTGCAATCACGTCTGAAAATATCGGCGTCACCCGCGTTTCGCAAGGTTCAGGATCGCTTGGAACACAGGCAACCAACAATCTGGGCGGGACATTAGAGTTTATGTCGATGAACCCGTCCGGCGAATTTGGCATTGATGCCAATGCAACTTATGGTTCAGAAAATACCATTCGCGGTTTTGCAAGGATCAATTTTGGCGAACCCGGCGGTGCGCGCGGTTTCGTGTCGGGCACATATCATAATGCAGAAAAGTGGAAAGGTGGCGGCTACCAGCGCAATTGGATGATAAATGCCAAAGGCGTTGTTCCCATTGGTGAAGCCGTGATCGACGCCTATTTCAGCTATTCCGACCGCGCTGAACAAGATTATCAGGATCTTTCGCTAGAGATGATCCGGCGCCTTGGATATGACCATGATAATTTCTTTCCAAATTATGCTGCCGCTGTTGCGGCGGCTGGCAATTTGTTTGTTGCGCCCATCAACAACCGCGACGATTCCTATTATGATGCATCAGGCCTTCGCAAAGATGCATTGGGATCATTGGGTTTAAGCACGCCGATTGGTGAGGCTTTAACATTCAAGTTAAAGGGATATTATCACGATAATAAAGGACAGGGCACTTGGGGAACGCCGTATGTTCCAAGCCCGAACGGGGTCCCTTTGTCCGTGCGCACCACCGAATACGATATCAAACGCAGCGGGGTATTTGGTTCATTGCGCGCCGAAATTGGTGTTCAGGAACTAACTGTAGGTGCATGGTATGAAAATAACGATTTCACACAGGCAAGGCGTTTCTATGCCTATGACAGCCTTACAAATCCTGGCCGTGACCACTTGGAATTTCAGCGCAATCCGTTTGCAACGCAGTGGCTATTTGATTTCAACACTACAACCTTACAATATTATGTGCAGGATAAAATCAGCCTGGGCGATTTGACAATCAATGTGGGTTGGAAGGGATTTCAGGTAAAGAACGAGTCTGATGCTCTCGTAAAAGACGGACGAGCAGAGGGCGAGATTGAATCAAAAGACTGGTTTCAGCCGCACGCAGGGGTCGCGTATAAATTTACCGACAAAGCCGAGATATTTGGCGGTTTTACCCAAGTAACACGGGCATTTGTATCTTCGGTTACCAGTGGACCTTTTTCCACCACACAAGTCGGTTTTGACGCATTGCGTGCACGCGGTTTGAAGCCGGAGGAATCGGACACGTACGAGCTGGGCGCGCGTTACAATGACGCCGTCTTTAATGGCGTAATAGGCGTGTATTACGTCAATTTCCGTAACCGCTTGCTGGGAATTCCTACTGGACAGGGTATCGTCGGAAATCCTGCGATTTTGCAAAATGTCGGTGCAGTCCGGTCCATCGGATTTGAGGCAGCGGGAGACGTAAAGCTGGGCGGCGGAATAGGATTGTTCGCATCCTACAGCTATACTGACGCTACATATCAAGATAATGTTATAATTTCGCCGACTACCGTTGGCGGAACAGCGACTGTTATCGCAACGGATGGAAAAACTGTTGTTGACACGCCAAAGCATCTTTTGCGCGGCGAACTATCCTATGATAGCGATAGTTTTTTTGGACGTATCGGCGCGAATTACATGAGCAAGCGGTTCTTCACATATCTGAACGATCAATCAGTCCCCAGCCGGGTTTTGGTTGACGCAACAATTGGATACCGTTTCGACGTAGGCGCGCGCGCACCTGTTGAAATCCAATTGAATGCGACCAATTTGCTGGATAAAAAATATGTGGCAACCATTGGCTCGAACGGTTTCGGCAATAGCGGTGACAACCAAACCTTGCTTGCCGGTTCACCGCAGCAGTTTTTTGCAACGGTGAAGGTCGGATTTTAATGCGACGAATTTTATCCATGGGCAGCGCGGTCATATTGGCCGCGCTGCCTGTTGCTGTACTGGCCGAGCCGGTGTTGCTTATTTCCATTGATGGATTGCAACCTGCCGATGTCATTGAGGCTGAACAACGCGGGATAAACATTCCAAACCTTTCGCGTTTCATAGCGCAAGGAAGCTATGCCAGCGGCGTGAAAGGAGTTTTGCCTTCGGTTACATATCCAAGCCACGCCACTTTACTTACCGGAGTAAGCCCGGACAAGCATGGCATTGTCGGCAATACGACATTTGATCCGATGCAAATAAATCAAGGCGGATGGTACTGGTATGCCAGTGACATTAAAGTTCCGACATTATGGGATGCCGCACAAAAAGCCGGGCTAAAGGTGGCAAATGTTCATTGGCCAGTTAGCGTCGGCGCAGCATCAATCAGCTTGAATATCCCGCAAATATGGCGAACCGGCCATCCCGACGATGCCAAACTGGTAAAGTCGCTGGCAACACCTGGATTGATCGAAGCGCTGGAAACCGACCTGGGCCGCTATGCCGATGGTATTGACGAAAGTATCGAAGGTGATGAAAATCGCGGCCGTTTTGCCGTTCAGTTAATTGAACAGCATAAGCCCGATTTCGCCACCGTGTATTTGACCGCGCTGGACCATGAACAACATGGCGAGGGGTCCGATACCAAAGCGGCGCATCTGGTTTTGCAGCGTATCGACAAAATCGTTGGCAAATTGATGGCTGCGCAGATGACCGCGCATCCAGATAGCGTCATCGCGGTTGCCAGCGATCATGGCTTTGCTGCAACCCATACCGAGATCAATTTGTTTCGCGCATTTATCGACGCCGGGCTAATTACGCTTAGCAATGACGGTAAGGTTAAGATTTGGGATGCGATGCCATGGCCTGCTGGCGGATCAATCGCCGTTATCCTTGCGCGGCCCGATGATGCGGCGTTGACGGCGCTTGTGGCTGCACGCTTAAATGCGTTGAAGGAAGATCCGGGGAACATGATAGAGCGAATTGCAGACCGCGCACAGATCGCAGAATTCGGCGCAAACCCGCAAGCCAGCTTCTATCTCAATATGGCACCCGGCGCATTGGCGGGCGGATTTAAGGGAATTGATGCGGCGGTGGTTGGACTAGCCAAATCGAAAGGCACGCACGGCTATTTCCCCGATGCGGCCAATATGCGGTCAACATTCATGGTAATGGGACCAGGTATTGCAAAAGGCCGCAACCTTGGCGAGATTGATATGCGCATGATAGCTCCTGCACTCGCCCTTATTATGGGTGTAGAATTGCCCGATGCTAAGGTTCGGCTAAACAGCACTTCACTATTCACCAAATAACAATCTTTTACAATTACCCTACGCTTTGATTAATGGTTCGGGGACAAGTATTGATGACGCATCCATTGCAAACAGATTGGTTTAATGCCGATATAGAAGCGGATTATTTGCGCCAGATTGAGGCGTGGGTGCATGCCGGCGATCTGGATGTCGCGTCCGACCGTCTTGTACAGGATATGGAGAGTATCGACACCCCTATTATGGAAATGTGCCGGAATCTGCACGAAGAAAATGTCGAGATTTCTGGCTGGGAAGAAATCGGCGATTCCATCGCCCTGTATGAAGGGGATCCCATTACGGCGGTACATATTGTAATGTCCAACGAAGCGGATCTGGTGTTCGATGACAAGTCGGCACGGCACGATCCGATATTACAGGTTGCATTTTACACCGATGAATATCTGGCATTTTCAGCGCTCACCCGCGTTCAGTTATTGGCAGAATGCCAGCGCGACGAACCCGAATGGTATGGCCAGACAGAAGATATCGAAGTGTATTTGGAAATCGAAGGTCTTGGCGCGCTGAATACAGCTTTGCTGCGGCATAAGCGGCAATATTATTTCCGCGACAGCGTCCATGTGCTTGACGCTGCCGAAGGGTTGGCGGCAGATATAGTACCGCTAGCTTATGTAGAATACCGTCTCGCCGCGATGCTACGCGCGGTTCGCTTTCATCAGGCGATCAAGACGCTGCTCGACGAATATGGTTTGTACAAGGATATTCCGGTGCTGGCCGAAATGTATAATATGCGGCTGGATATCAGTTCGGTTTACATTCCCAAAACCGCGAAAATTATCGAATTTGCCAAAGCGCCCAAGCTGGCGATCAACATCAAACGGCATATCGAAGAGGCGCAGCCGGATGCCGCAGTGAAAAGCGTGCGCCAAATGATCCGCGCCGAACCAGAGGAAGAGAAAAAGGTCGGATTTTTCCGGCGATTGTTTCGCATGGCTTCTTAAAACCCTTCGCACCAAGCCATTTTTCGGGCATGGTAAACAGCGATGCTAATTACCGCCGCCGCTGTTGTCTGTGCCGTTCGTCCGCATGGCGAGGTTGGCGCAATTGTGCGCGCGATGACCGCAGAACATGGCCTGCTTGGCGGCTATGTTCAGGGTGCACGCGGACGGTATTTGCGGCCCGTTTTAATACCTGGCAACATCATTAAAGCCGAATGGCGGGCGCGCATATTGGGGCAATTGCCCTCGATGACCGCTGAGTTGGACCACAGCCGGGCGCATTTACTGAGCGAACCGCTGGCGGTGGCGGCGATAGACTGGGTAACCGCGCTGACTGCTGCGACATTGCCGGAGGGGCAGTCCTATCCGCAAATTCACAGCGCGCTGGACGGGGTGCTTGCAGCAGTAGAGCTGGCTCCTGCGGCCCGGCGCTGGGCAGGGGCGGTGGCGCAATATGAGGCGATATTGCTGTCCGAGCTGGGCTATGCTGAGGAGGTTGGTGGCGGACCCGCAAATGAGGCCCCCGCTGCGCTCATGGCAAAAAACCGGGGGCGATTGGTCGAACATGTGCTGGGCGAGCGCCGCGCCGATGTAATGGCGGCGCGTGAGCGGCTTGTCGAAAGGCTGAAAAGGGCGGTTGCATAATTGTTAGCGGCTGGGCAAAGACGCTTAAGTTCAGTCACACCGTCATGCTGAACCTGTTTCAGCATCCATTTTTTGTCGAAGTTCAGTTTGCACTTCAGTATGGACCCTGAAACAAGTTCAGGGTGATGTCAGAGTATAAGAGAGCGCATATGCTAATCGCGTTATTACCCGGAGACGGTATCGGTCCTGAAGTTGTCACGCAGGCAAAGCGTGTGCTGGATGCGCTGGATTTATCAGAGCTGTCATACGAAACGGCGCTGGTCGGCGGCGCAGCTTATAAGGTGCATGGCCATCCGCTGCCGCCCGAAACATTGAGCCTTGCACGCCGCGCAGACGCGATCTTGTTTGGCGCAGTGGGCGATCCCGATTGCGACGCGCTGGAACGTCATTTGCGGCCTGAACAGGCGATATTGGGACTGCGCAAGGAATTGACGTTGTTCGCCAATTTGCGCCCCGCGACATTATATAAGGAACTGGCAGCGGAATCGGCGCTACGTCCTGAAATTGCGGCGCAGATTGATATGGTGATTGTGCGCGAATTGAACGGCGATGTATATTTTGGCGAGAAGGGCATTCGCGCCAACGCAGAAGGACGGCGCGAGGGATATGACATCATGTCCTATAACGAGGATGAAGTGGCGCGCATTGCGCATGTCGGGTTCCAAACCGCAATGGCGAGAGGCCGGAAACTATGTTCGGTGGACAAGGCCAATGTGCTGGAAACGTCGCAACTGTGGCGTGATGTGATGATCGAGGTTTCGGCGGATTATCCCGATGTCGCGCTGTCGCATATGTATGTCGATAATTGCGCGATGCAGCTGGTGCGCAATCCTGGACAATTTGATGTGATCGTCACGGGCAATTTGTTCGGCGACATATTGTCCGATCAAGCCAGCATGTGTGCAGGGTCCATCGGCATGTTGCCCAGCGCTTCGCTCGATAGCGCAGGCAAGGGACTATATGAACCTATCCACGGCAGCGCGCCCGATATTGCAGGGCAGGGTAAGGCCAATCCGCTGGCAACGATATTGTCCGCGGCGATGCTGCTGCGATATTCGCTGGATATGCCGGCTGCGGCAGACCGGATTGAAGCGGCGGTCGCGGCGGCGCTTGCGGGCGGTGCGCGTTCGCCAGATCTGGGCGGGGCAATGACGACGGCGCAAATGGGTGATGCCGTACTTGCTGCCTTGACCTGAACCCCTAACTCTCCGAAAAGACGAACATGAAGAAAACCACTGGCCAAGACCGTTCGATCACCAGCAAATGGCGCCCCGCAACGCAGGCTGTGCGTGGCGGGACGTGGCGCAGCGAGCATGGCGAAACGTCAGAGGCGTTATTCCTGTCATCAGGCTTTACCTATGACGATGCTGAAACCGTTGCCGCGCGGTTTGCTGGTGAGGATGCGGGCATGACATATTCGCGGTTGCAAAACCCCACCGTGCAAATGCTGGAGGAACGTATCGCGTTGATGGAAGGGGCGCAGGCGTGCCGCGCACAGGCAACGGGCATGGCGGCGATGACAACGGCCTTATTGTGCCAGCTGGAACAGGGCGACCATGTGGTTGCGGCGCGCGCGGCATTTGGATCATGCCGCTGGCTGACCGATACTTTGCTACCCAAATGGGGGATCAGCACCACCACAATCGACAGCCGCAATATTGAGGATTGGGAAGCGGCGATACAGCCCAATACAAAGGTTTTCTTTTTCGAAACCCCTGCCAACCCGACAATGGATATTGTCGACATGGCCTATGTCTGCGGCCTTGCGAAATCGCATGGCATCACCACCGTCGTCGACAACGCATTTGCCACCAGCGTGCTGCAACGCCCGATGGATTTTGGCGCCGATGTTGTCGCCTATAGCGCGACAAAATTGATGGACGGGCAAGGCCGCGTTTTGGCGGGCGCGGTGTGCGGCAGCGATGAATTTATCAATGAAAAACTGCTGCCGTTTCAGCGTAATACCGGGCCTAATCTGTCGCCGTTCAACGCGTGGGTGGTACATAAGGGGCTGGAGACTCTTGACCTGCGCGCCATGCGGCAGTCGGAGAATGCGCTGGCCGTAGGGCGGTTTTTGGAAGAGCGCGTGCCGCGTATCCTGCATCCTGGATTACCCAGTCATCCGCAGCATAATTTGGCCATGGCGCAGATGAAAGCGTGTGGGCCAATATTTGCCTTTGAATTGGAGGGTGGGCGTGCGCAGGCTCATGGATTGTTAAATGCGCTGGCGTTGATCGATATTTCGAATAACATTGGCGATGCACGCAGCCTTATGTGCCATCCCGCATCCAGCACCCATCATGGCATGGGCGAAGAAGGCCGCGCGGCCATGGGAGTGGGTGAGGGTTTGATCCGTATCAATGTCGGCCTTGAAGACCCGCTGGATTTGATTGAGGATTTGGACCGTGCACTAAAGGCCGTTGGATTATGATGCGTATTTTGGACAGCCTGTTCCGGGAAACCGCGACAACCGACGGCATCACGGTACGCGTTGCCCCAAATTTCCTAGACGAACAATCACAGCCGCAATCGGGGCGCTGGTTCTGGTCCTATCATATCCGTATTGAAAATAACTCCAGCGAAGCCGTACAATTGCTGACCCGGCATTGGAAAATCACCGACGGTCGCGGCAATATAAGCCATGTTGATGGCGACGGTGTGGTTGGTGAACAACCCGTGCTCGAACCGGGCGGTGCGCATGATTATGTGTCAGGTTGTCCGTTACCAACGCCCAGCGGCCATATGGAAGGGCATTTCCGTTTGATCCGCGCCGATAGCAGCACGTTCCTGGCCGAGATTCCGAAATTTGCGCTCATCGCTCCGGCAACGGCGCGATAACACAGGCTATGAAACGGACCCACCTTCCGCTTAATGGATTGCGCGTATTGGACGCAGCAGCGCGGCATTTAAGCTTTACCAAGGCGGCTGATGAATTGGCGGTCACCCCTGCAGCTGTGGGGCAACAGGTGCGCGCGCTTGAGGATTTATTGGGCGTCGTCCTATTCCGCCGGACGCCAAAGGGGCTGGAGCTGACGGGCGAATGCGAGGCGGGGCTGGACGCGCTACGCAGTGGTTTTTTACAATTTGAAGAAGCGGTACGCGCGATGCAGGCGGGACAATCGTCCAATTCGCTGACCATTGCTGCGCCGCGTGACTTCACCGCCAAATGGCTGGCGGCGCGGCTGGCGCAATATGGCAAGGCCAATCCAGATATACGGTTCACGCTGATTTCTGCGGATGACGATATTGATTTTACCGAGGCCAATCTGGACATTGCCATCCGGTTCACCAGTGGTCCCGGTGAACACGAAGGTGTGCGTTTGGCCGCAGGGGCATTTGTGACGGTCACGGCGCCGGACGGGGGCAGCGACTTGCCTATAGGCTGGCCCAAATGTCCTGTGGCAGACGGCGTGGCGGCGCTGCGGCTTGGTGATGCGGGGCTTGCCATTGATGCTGCCGCAATCGGACTGGGACAGGCGAATGTTCCATTGTTGCTGGCGCAGGCAGACATTGACGCTGGACGTGTGCGGGCTGCGGACAATGCCAGGGACAGCGAGATCGCTTATTGGCTCGTTGCGCCCTTGCCCCAATGGCGGCAGAAAAAGGTCAAGGCGCTAGTCGAGGCTTTGGCAGGATTGGATTCGGTTAAGACCTAAAAAAATCGGCAGCTTAGAACCAGATATAGGCCGTATGATATCGGTTTGCCGCAATATTTGCTCTTATTGTCCGCACTTTGATGGGTACGTGCGGCAACGTTCATCTGCCAGCAAGGTAATTTTGAACAGGGAAATGACGCGGGGGCGCTTTAACGGAGTAGCGCGATGCAATCCATTTTCAATAGGACCAACTTTCTCGTCCTGATTCCCATTTTCGCAGTATCCACACCAGCCATCTTGATTGCCCAGCAACAAGAGTCGGCGGATCCGATCATCGTACAAGGCGCGCCTTTGCCCGAAGTGCCCGCGCCAGAACCAGCAGTCATGACCAAAGGACCAGAGATAAAAGGCATTATTTCTGCGCGCAGCGGGGACAGGATGCAAGTGACCACTGCAGATGGGGCCAGCACGATTGTTGCCATTACTGATGCGACGCGGATAAAAAACAGCAAAGGTATTTTTGGTAGCGGACCCTCCAATCTTGCCGCAAACGCGTTGCTCAACGGTTTGCCTGTGACCGTCAAAACCCTGCAATCGGGCGATAGCCTGGTGGCGAGCCAGATCATATTCCGCAACAATGATTTCAAAACCGCGAATATGATCCAAACGGGTACGGCCCAGCAATTTGGCGAACAAACCGCCGCGACACAGGCGCTGCGCGGACGCATGGGTGATATCGACAAATATGATATCAAAAAAACGACGAATGTGAATTTTGATACAGGCAAAGCCGCGCTGTCCGCCAGCGCCAAACAAGACCTGTGCAGCACCGCCGCCGATGCTGAAAATGTCGATAATGCGCTGATGCTGGTCGTCGGTTATACCGATTCCAC
>JANOKA010000218.1:0-2463 GCA_031418995.1 Sphingomonadales bacterium
GCCGTTAAAGGCGCGGCATACAAACTCCAAAGTAGAAAACAGGGGCCGAATGGCAAAAGAAGAACTTCTCGAAATGCGCGGCACAATCCGTGAACTGTTGCCCAATGCAATGTTCCGGGTCGAGCTGGAAAATGGCCACGAAGTTTTGGGCCATACCGCCGGGAAAATGCGCAAGAACCGGATTCGCGTTTTGGTTGGGGACGAAGTATTGTGCGAATTGACCCCATATGATCTGACCAAGGGCCGGATCACATATCGATTTAAATAAAGGCCGTCGCCTTACTCCGTACATGCCGCAAAATCCGCAACTGATATTGGCATCGTCCAGCCCGCGCCGACGCGATTTGCTGGCGCGTATGGGTGTGGTACCAGATCAGATAAGCGCGCCTGATATTGATGAAAGCCCAAAACGCGCCGAATTGCCGCGTGTTTATGCCCTGCGTTTGGCAATGGAAAAAGCAGCTGCCGTGCCGCGCGGCGAAGGCCAGATCATCTTGTCAGGTGATACAACGGTGGCTGTCGGTCGCCGGATATTACAGCAAGCGAGCGATGCGGACGAACAACGTGGTTTCCTGAAACTGCTCAGCGGTCGGCGTCATCATGTCCTGTCGGCTGTATGCGTGGTGGACGCAAATGGCAAAATACGCAGCCGGCTAAGTGACAGCATTGTGCGCTTCAAACAATTGAGCGACGATGAAATCGAATCCTATATCAGCAGCGGCGAAGGATTGGGCAAAGCCGGCGGTTACGCCATTCAGGGGCGCGCGGAATCATTAATTGACTGGATGGCGGGCAGCCATTCAGGTGTAATTGGCCTGCCATTATACGAAACCCGCGCGCTGTTAATCGCATCGGGATATCCCGTTGGCTGAATGGCTATATGAAGATGGCATCGGTGAAGAACGTGCCATTTTGATTGAGCAAGGCCGCATTATCGAAGCACGTATATTGCCGCATGACGGCATAAAGGCGGGATTGATCGCACCGGCGCAGCTTGTGAAGCAGATAATCCCTCGCAAACGCGGTATAGCAAGGTTTGAAGGCGGAGCAGAGGTTTTGTTGTCCCCGATACCCGCTGGCGTGACCGAGGGCGAAACATTGATGGTAGAGGTTACCCGCGCCGCGATTGACGAGGTGTCTCGGTTCAAACTGCCGCTTGCCAGGTCTGCGCAGGACAAAACACCGCAGGCTTCACCGCGTCTGCAACAAATCATTGGCGATGCAAGCCTTTGCCATGCGCATGCACCGGACAGGTTTGCCGAATATGGCTGGCATGAAATCATCGAGGAAGCGAGCAGCGGCGTTGTCGCATTCCCCGGCGGATCGTTGTTGATATGTCTAACGCCAGCGATGACCTTGATCGACGTGGACGGCGAATTACCGCCGCTCGCGTTGGCATTGGCCGCCGCCGTCGCCGCTGCGTTAGCTATCCGGCGATTGGATATTCAGGGGATGATCGGGATCGATTTTCCCGGGGTCGCCGATAAATCCGAACGGTTGATGGTTGCAAAGGCGCTGGATGCGGCCATGTCGGGACCTTATGAGAGTACCGCCATCAACGGTTTCGGGTTCCTGCAATTGGTAAAGCGCCGCACTGGACCGTCGCTGCTGGAAATGATGCAGCACGGGCGCGTGTCACGCATCGCAGCATCGGCCTTGCGCATGGCGGAACGTGACAGTCGCACTGGACCAATGGCGTTGGCGGCGCACCCGGCCATTATCAAAACGCTGTCTGCGCACCCCGATAGGACTGCCGAACTAACGCGGCGTACGGGTAGGGCGGTCTCCTTGCGAGCCGATCCCAAAATGGCTATCGGCAGCTATTATGCCGAATAGAGTGAAACAAAAATGCCCCGTGTGCCGCAAATCGGCCAGCACCGAAATGGCCCCATTTTGTAGCCAAGGCTGCAAAGACCGCGATCTTTTGCAATGGCTGGGCGATGGATACGTTTACCCGGGCCAGCGGCGGATCATCAGGACAGCGTCCACATGGATGAAGACTGATTAAACCGCGGAATTGCCGGGCTGTGTAATGGACAGTGAATAAGTCGCATTTTGGGCTTGCCAAATACGGCTTTGCCTCTCTATAGGCGGCTTTCCCAATGGTCTGGCAGCTTTGCTGATGCGAACCATTTCCTGAAAAAATCACTTTTTGTGACTTCGTTCCAGGGCCCGAGTAGCTCAGGGGTAGAGCAGCGGATTGAAAATCCGCGTGTCGGTGGTTCAAATCCGCCCTCGGGCACCATTTTTCGCTAAATTGCGATATGGTGTGTATTTGATAATGCTGCTTGTCTGCTTCAATTTGTATGTAAATATCGGAATAAATTGGTCGGGACGACAGGATTCGAACCTGCGACCCCCACACCCCCAGTGTGATGCGCTACCAGGCTGCGCTACGTCCCGACCGGGCGCGGGGCTTTTTATGGGTGTCTGGTAACGACCCGCCACGCGTAATTTGTTGAC
>JANOKA010000219.1:0-3957 GCA_031418995.1 Sphingomonadales bacterium
AATTGGTGGACAGGGCTGGATTCGAACCAGCGTACGGTAACCCGGGCAGATTTACAGTCTGCTGCCTTTAACCACTCGGCCACCTGTCCACATTCTTTGCGTAGAATTTAATGTGCTGGTTAGGCACTGCCACTGCAAGGAAGCGGCTCAATGGCGAAACGGCGCTTGCCTGTCAATGCTTGAGGTGAGAAAGGGGAGCATTCATTCCCTTTATTTACGAAGAGTACAGAAACCCCCATGCCATCACATAAGAGCGAACGCCGCCGCGGCAAAGCGCAAGTCAGCGGAAATCCCAAGTTTTGGGGCCGCCATGCCGTATTGGCTGCGATTGATAATCCCGACCGCGTTATCCACAAAATTTGGGCGACACGTGACGCGCTGAAAGAAATGGATTTGCCAGAAGGTTTGCCGATTCAATTTGCGGAGGTCGCCGATCTTGCGCGTTTCGTGCCAAAAGATGTTCCGCATCAAGGTATAGTTTGCGAGGTTGCGCCACTTGAAGATTTATGGCTGGGCGATGTGCTGAACCATGATGCAAGTGACACGCGGCCTTTGCTGATCCTCGATCAAGTAACCGATCCGCATAATGTCGGTGCCATCTTTCGGTCGGCAGCGGCGTTTGATGCAGTTGCCGTTATAACGCAGGACCGTCATGCCCCGGCGGAAACCGGGTCGCTTGCAAAGGCGGCATCAGGGGCGCTTGAACTTGTACCATGGATTCGCGTCGTCAACCTTGCCCGCGCGCTTGAAGAAGTCGCCGAATTCGGATATTGGCGCATCGCGCTGGACGGAACGGCTGAGGTTAATCTGGAAAATGCTTTGGTCAAAGGCCGCAACGCGCTGGTCATGGGCGCAGAAGGCGACGGGATCAGGCATAATGTGATGGAACATTGTGACCAGATTGCAAGACTGCCAATCAGCGAGGCGATGGAAAGCCTGAACGTTTCAAACGCCGCTGCCATCGCGCTTTACGCGGCGGTCACACGCATCAAATAAACAACTACAGGAGGCAGTCATGGGCATTTCGGCGTCCGATCTGAAAACATCGATGGACTGGCTTGCCGCGACTGAGCCGCAATTTGGCAAAGCGATGGCGATTGCGGGTTATCCCGAAGCGCGCATTCGGGAGCCGGGATATGCAACCTTGCTGCGCACCATAGTGGGGCAACAGGTTAGCGTCGCGGCGGCGGCATCGGTTTGGAACAAGTTGGAGGCATTGCTGGGAACGGGCTGTCCGCCAGATGCATTGATTGCGCAGGATTATGATGCGTTGCGCGGATGCGGTATGAGCCGGCAGAAACAGGGTTATGCCCGGTCGTTGGCGGAATTGATCCTGACCGGCGCGCTGCGGTTGGATGCATTGCCCGCCGATGATGAAGAAGCGATTGCATATTTGACACAGGTTAAGGGCATTGGCCGCTGGTCTGCCGAAATATATCTGTTATTTGCTGAGGGCCGCGCCGACATCTGGCCGGCGGGGGATTTGGCCATTCAGGAATCAGTGGGCCGGATCATGGGAATGCAGACGCGGCCGTCCGAAAAAGAAATCCGCGTCATCGCAGAAAACTGGCGTCCGCACAGGGGCGCCGCAGCGATATTTACCTGGCATATTTATAATGCAGGATTTGAAGCAATTTAGCGGATAACACTTGCGCAAATCCCCCTTCTGCTTACACTTTGGTCAATAAGATACGATGATACAGCAGGAGCGGGAACATGAGTGTAGCGCAAAAATCCATTTTCATTACGGGCGGCGCATCGGGACTGGGGCGCGAAGTAGCACGCTATTTTGCTGGCAAGGGATGGTTTGTCGGCATTGCTGATATCAACGAGGCGGGCATGGCCGAAACCGCCGCGATGCTGCCCTTGGGGCAAAGCTCGGTGCATATGCTGGACGTAACGAGCCGCGCCCATTGGAATACTGCCGTCGCTGATTTTGCGGCGCATACGGGCGGACAGATGACGGTATTTTTCAACAATGCAGGTATCGGTACGGGCGGACCAATTCAGGATATGACCGACGAAGCCATCGACCAGATGATTGCGATCAACTTTACTGGTGTCATCAGCGGGACGCGTGCTTGTTTTGAATTGCTGAAAGCTACCCCGGATTCGTGCGTTTTATATACGGCCTCTGCCGCCGGGATTTACGGCGTCGCCGATCTCAGCATCTACAGTGCGACCAAATTTGCCGTGCGCGGTCTTGCAGAATCGCATGACATCGAATTTCAAAAACACGGAATAAAGTCACGCTGCCTGATGCCCGGTTTCATTGATACCAACATTATTTCCGGCGTCGCTGAAGGATCAAATAGTAGTGGAAAGGAAATGCTGGAATCCGCTGGCCTTCTGGTCAGCCCGGTATCGATAATTGGTCCTGCTGCATGGGACGCCGTGCATAGTAAGAAAGTCCATACGCCTGTAAACAAGATGGCCAAACAGCTCGCATTTTTTGCGCGTTGGATGCCGGGCAGATTGCGCAAGCAAGCGGTCGGATTGACGGCCAATCTGGCTGATGCGCTTTCAGGGCAGCGTTGAAGCTGGTTTACGATTGCATTGCGTCAATCACTCTGGCCAAATCAACATCTCTTTGCGACATTCCGCCCGCGTCATGCGTGGTCAGTAAGATATCGACGCGGTTATATACGTTGAACCATTCCGGGTGATGATCGGCTTTTTCTGCGTGCACGCCAACCCGCACCATAAATCCTATCGCTTCGGCAAAATCGGCAAATTTGAATGTACGCCTTATGCCTTTTGCGTCTGAATCATATGACCACGATGGCAATGCAGACAATGCTGCGTCTCGTGCATTTTCGTCCAGTAATTGCACAGTCATCATACTCTCCTTGCTTGGCTTTACATGCCAACTGTGCCTATGACGCTGCATGGGGCAAGGTCAAGCATCAACGCCAATGGTCAAACTGGATGATGTCGCGGTCGTTCGCGGTAACCGTCTGGTTATCCAGCGGCTGACTATGTCAGCGCGCGCAGGTGATATTGTGTGGATACGCGGCGCAAATGGATGCGGTAAATCTACCTTGCTGCGGCTGATTGCCGGATTGCTGCCCAGCATTTCTGGATCATTGCAATCGGCCGGCGGCATGGCATTGTCCGACGAAAATCTGGGGCTTGATGCGAATGCTTCACTGGAAACAGCGCTCGGGTTTTGGTCGAAAATGGACGGCGCTTCGCCTGACACATTACACAAAGCAATGACGGCGATGGATTTGCAAAATTTGGCTGATGTTCCCGTGCGCTATTTATCATCAGGGCAAAGACAGCGGGCCAGCATCGCACGGGTTATGGCCAGCGGCGCGGAAATCTGGTTGCTTGATGAACCTTATAATGGACTGGACAGCGCCAATTGCGCGCGGCTTGATACTGTATTGCTGGGCCATGCTGCCAATGGCGGTATCGCGCTGGTTGCGGCGCACCAGCCGCCGACAATCAATGTCGCAAACAGCATCGCACTTGATGCGCGTAAGATTGCGGCCAGCGCATGACCCGCTTTTTAAGCCTTGTGCGCCGCGAAGTGCGGCAATCGCTTACTGGCGGCGGCATGTGGTTGCCCGTTGTCTTTTATTTGGCGGTGGCCACGTTATTCCCGTTCGTTACTGGCCCAGACAAAGCACTATTGGCACGCACAGGCGGCGGCATATTGTGGGTGGCGGCATTGCTCTCCTGCCTGTTACCCATTGAACGCCTGATCCTGCCGGACCGTGAGGCAGGTATTTTGGATCAACTGGCCATTCGCGGATGGCCCGATGAAACCATTGCCGCCGCCAAGATTGCGGGGCAGCTGGTTGCATTCGGCTTGCCGCTGTTACTTGCGACGATCTTGGGTTCGGCGCTGATCGGATTGCCAGAGGACAAGCTGCCGGCATTGCTTTTGGGCCTTGCGCTTGCCATCCCTGCGCTGACGGGGCTGGGCGTTACCATTGCAGCGCTGACCGC
>JANOKA010000220.1:0-5856 GCA_031418995.1 Sphingomonadales bacterium
CCAAATGTGACGGTCCTGAGGCGTACGACGGCGTTTGGATATTACCACGATAATTTCCTTGGCGCGGTTCAGCGGCTGACCGATCACCTGGCCGACGGCGGTGAAGCCCCGCGCGAAAAACTTTGGCGGATACGCGCTGGCGAAGTGGTGCTCGCTCAAGGGGCGATTGAAAGGCCGCTTGTATTTGACGGCAACGACACGCCCGGTGTTATGCTGTCGTCAGCCGCGAAAGTTTTCGCCAATCGCTACGGCGTAGCCGTCGGTAAATCCGTAGCGTTGATGGCGGCACATGACAGCGGCTGGCTTGATGTGTTTGCGCTAGCCAAGGCGGGGGTCGGGATTGCGGCGATTATCGACACGCGGAGCAACCTCGATACGGTGCTGTTGGATGAGGCGGAACGGCTGGGCATCGCCGTCCACCTCAACCACAGCGTCATTGGCGTGAACGGCAGACACCGAGTCACATCCATCCAAATATGTAACAATGACGATTATCTGGGAGGTCGTATTCCTTGCGACACTCTCCTCATGGCGGGCGGCTGGACGCCGAGTGTGCATTTATGGTCGCACAGCAAAGGCAGCTTGAATTGGCACGATGATCTGGGCGCTTATGTCCCCGATCAACCAAACGAAAATGTCCGCTGTGTCGGGGCGTGTTCTGGCAATTGGGATTTTGGCAAAGGCGCGATCATTGATGCGTTACCGACACCCAAGGACCAAAGCCGCATCAAGGCCTTTGTCGATTTTCAAAATGATGTGACGGCAAAGGACATCCAGCTTGCGGTGCGCGAGGGCTTTCGTTCTATCGAACATATCAAGCGCTACACCACCAACGGTATGGCAACCGATCAGGGTAAGACATCGAACCTGAATGGCCTGCAGATAGCATCGTCAGCGCTGGGAAAACCGGTTCCCGATATCGGCCTGACAAGTTTTCGTCCGCCCTATACGCCGCAAACCTTTGGTGCGCTTGCGGGCTATGCCAAAGGGGCTTTGTTCCAGCCTACACGAACGACCAATATCGATGGCTGGGCGCAGGAAAACGGAGCCGTCTTTGAACTGGTCGCGCAGTGGCGGCGCGCGCGGTACTTCCCTCGGAACGGCGAGGATATGCATGCGGCGGTTAACCGCGAATGTGTTGCCGTGCGTTCGTCTCTCGGCATTTTCGATGCCTCGACTTTGGGCAAGATCGAAATTGTAGGCCCCGATGCCGCCGAATTTCTCAACCGCATGTACACGAACCCTTGGAAAGCGCTGGAGCCGGGGCGGTGCCGCTATGGACTTTTGCTAAAGGAAGACGGCTTCATCACTGATGACGGCGTTTCGGCAAGGCTGGCCCCAGATCGGTTCCACCTGACCACCACAACCGGCGGCGCGGCGCGGGTGCTGAACATGATGGAGGATTATCTCCAGACCGAATGGCCCGACCTGAATGTCTGGCTAACCAGCACGACCGAGCAATATGCCGTGATCGCGCTGCAAGGGCCGAATGCGCGTAAAGTGCTGGAGCCGTTGGTGGAGGGCATTGAACTGTCCGCCGAGGCTTTCCCGCACATGGCGATCCGCGAAGGGACGATCTGCGGCATTCCGACACGTCTGTTTCGAGTCAGCTTTACGGGCGAGCTCGGCTTCGAAATTAATGTGCCGACTGCTTATGGCCGTGCGCTTTGGGAACGATTGGTGGCCGAGGGCGCGCAATATGGCATCACGCCTTACGGAACCGAAGCGATGCATGTTCTCCGTGCCGAAAAAGGGTTCATCATTGTTGGTCAGGATACCGATGGCACAGTGACGCCTTTTGACGCGGGGCTGGATTGGGCGGTGGGTAAGAAAAAACTGGATTTTGTCGGCAAACGGTCTCTTGCCAGGCCCGACATTGTCGCACCCGGTCGCAAGCAGTTGGTGGGTTTGTTAACGGACGATCCGAATGTGGTTCTGGAGGAAGGCGCGCAGATTGTGGCCGACCCCAATCAACCCTTCCCGATGACGATGATTGGCCATGTGACCTCGTCTTATAGGAGTGAGACACTGGACGGTTCGATTGCGATGGCTTTGGTTGCTGGCGGGCACACGATGATGGGAGAAACGGTCTACATTCCAATGCCGGGCAAAATCATCAAGGCGAAGGTCAGCAACCTAGTATTCTACGATCCTGAAGGAACGCAGCTTCATGTCTGATATTCTTGCTCGCGCTGAACCGGTTCCAACAGCGCCCTTCGCGGCAGACGGCGTCACGATTAGCCTTGCCCCGCCAATGGCGCGCTTCTCACTTCGTGCGCGTCAAGCACAAGCCCTAGAGACCGTGCTCAAAGTGAAACTGCCCAAAAAGATTGGCGCGACCGCGGGAGGCATTGCTTGCCTTGGCCCCGATGAATGGTTGTTGCGTGCACCCGAAGGAGCAACAATTCTGGTGGGCGCAGGCTTGGCCGTTGCCATCACCGACATTAGCGACCGGTCCGTATGCCTCGTTGTCGAGGGGCCACGCGCAGCCGAAATACTGATGTCTGGATGTCCGCTTGATATCGCCAGTTTTGCTGTCGGCCGGGCCACGCGGACGATTTATGAAACGGTTGAAATCATCCTTATCCGCGATTCCGAAGAACGGTTTCATGTCGAGGTCTGGCGCAGCTTTGCCGCTTGGCTATGGGCAGCACTTATAGCGGCGGCGAGGCATTGACATTTACCTGGGAGGCAAGATGACCGATTGGGAAAAAGATATTGATCTGGAGGCTTATGGAAAGTCCAACCGCGTCTGGGCGGGTATGTTGGTAAATCCTGCGGTGTTTTTTCCAACCGCGTTAATCTCGCTCGCAGTAATCATTTTCAGTCTGATGGCTCCCGCTACATCTGCCGATTTGTTTGCGGCCTTGCGCAGCGGGGCGGTGTTGCAATTTAGCTGGTTTTTCATGGCCGCAGGAAATCTGCTGCTATTGTTTTGCGTTGCGGTTGCGGTATCCCCCCTCGGTAAAATCAGGCTGGGCGGTAAAGGGGCAAAGCCTGATTATTCGCGGCTTTCATGGTTCGCTATGCTGTTTGGCGCGGGCATGGGCATCGGACTGGTTTTCTATGGCGTGGGTGAACCCGTAACGCATTTTACATCATCCATGGCTGGCGGTCCTGCAGCACCCTTGGGCGGGGCGGCTGGTGATGCTAATGCCGCAAGAAGCCTTGCTATGGCGGCCACGATATTCGATTGGGCGCTACACCCTTGGGCAATTTTTGCGGTTACTGGCCTCGCGTTTGCCGTGTTTACCTATGATTATAACATGCCCCTTTCGATGCGCTCGGCTTTCTACCCTTTGTTAGGCAAGATGGTATGGGGCCGCACCGGCGACGTCATCGAAGTTCTTGCCGTACTCGCCACGATTTTCGGGCTAGCCACGTCACTTGGCCTCGGCGCGCAGCAGGCGATGGCAGGAATCAGTTTTCTTTATGGTGTGCCAAGTTCGTCTGTGACGATATTGGTTCTAATTGCGATGATGGCAGCCATCACATTTCTTTCAATCCGTGGGGGCATTGATCGCGGCATCCGCATTTTGAGCGAGGTTAATATGTGGATTGCTTTTGCGTTGCTGGTATTTGTGTTGAGTACCGGATCAACGGCGCAACTGCTTGCCGACCTTTTAAGCAATATATTCAATTATCTCAAACTTCTTCCCGCGCTCTCCAATCCTGTTGGCCGCACCGATACTGGTTTCTACAACGATTGGTCGGTATATTATTGGGCGTGGTGGATCAGCTGGGCACCGTTTGTCGGTATGTTCATGGCACGTATTTCCCTTGGCCGGACGGTTCGTGAATTCGTTGCAGGCGCGATGATCGCGCCTAGCCTGCTCGGCATATTATGGCTGACCATTTTTGGCGACGCCAGTATCGCTCAGATTGTCGCAGGTAATGGAATAGAGCTCAGCAAAGCATCGCTGGATACACAGCTATTTGTCCTGCTAGGCAGCTTGCCTTGGGCGCAGTTCACTTCCTTTGTGGCCATTGGATTGATCCTGATCTTTTTTGTAACCGGCTGGGATTCCGGCACGTTGGTTATAGACACAATGACAGCGGGCGGACGTACAGATACGCCGCTCAGACAAAAAACCATTTGGCTACTAGCCGTTGGCGGGATCGGCGTTGTTCTTTTGCTAAGCGGCGGTTTGACGTCACTTCAAGCGGGCGCAATTGCCACCGGACTGCCGTTGACTATCATATTGCTCCTTATGTGTTTTGGCACGCTTAAAGGATTGCTGGCTCTGCACCGTAATCAGGACGGCACGCTATAAACGCGCTGACATATTGGCGTGTCCGTATGCCTGCCGATATGCAGACAAAGTGATGCAAGCTTGCAACGTCACTTTACATAATCTGGCCATATCGAAAATGCATGGCACTATTACCAGCAGTGTCGAATAGCCATTAGAGAAGGTAATAATGGCCATTGGATTGGCCAACATGCTTGGGAGGGCCGCTGCATGAAACTGCCACAGGAATTCGATCTGCACGCGCTGGAAGTGTTCGTCATGACCGTCGAATTGGGCGGCATGTCGCAATGTGCCGCGCATTTGCAAGTCACCCAATCGGCGGTTTCCCAAACCATCGCAAAGCTGGAAAATGGCATCGGCGCGTCGTTATTTGACCGCACGATGCGGCCATTGGGGCTGACCGCCAGCGGAAAGTCGCTGTTTGCGCGCGGGCAAAAGCTGATTGCCCATGCAAGGCTAACCTATGATGAAGTCCGCGAAGGCGCAAATCTGCCGATATCGAGCGTCACGGTCGCGATGTCGTTCAGCCTTGCCAATCAATTGACAGCACCGATTTTGCGCAACCTAGGTGCGCGGGCAGGCCGGTGGAATATCCGGTCCGGAATATCGATGGAGCATCAGGGCGAGTTTCTGGCGCGCGATATCGATATGCTGGTGACGGGCAGTTTTAACCTTGAACACCGCGATACGGTTGAACTGCACCCGGTGTTTGAGGAAAGCTTTATTCTGGTTTTCCCCAAAGATTTCCGCGAGCCATTGGACCTTGTCGGCGTGCCATCTTCGCTACCCTTCATCCGCTTTTCGCGGCTGACAGGAACGGGGCAACAGATTGAACGCCAGATTGTGCGGATGAAATTAAAGCTTCCGCAAATGGTCGAGGTCGAATCCTCGCATCAGCAATTGGCGTTGGTTGCCGCCGGGATTGGCTGGACGATCACCACGCCGGTATGCTTGGCGGCTTGCCCAGAATTATTACCCCGATTACGCGCCGAGCCGATGACCCGTGGACGTTTTTCGCGCGCCATTCAGGTCGTTGCGCGCATCGATGAGCTGGGTGACATCCCCAGCCTGACCGCCGCGTTATGCCAACAGGTTTTGCAGGAAAAAACCTTTCCGCCGTTGATCGCGGAATATCCGTGGATGGCGCAGCAACTGGTATGGCCATCCGCCACGATTGAGGGCGAAGAGTTGATTGCGTGATCGGGCAAGGTATAGCTTTGTTGCTGATCCTAGCATGTCGCGTATAGATGCCCTCGGTATTGAAAATCGCTGAAACCAGCAGAACTGCGTCAAAAGTCACACTAAGGACTCACCTTAAACGCTTCCGGCGATACTGCCCGCGCAATAAAATTTCCTACAAAAACCAAGGCTGAGGATGCCCTGAACGAGAGGGGGAATATTGAGTACCGCAAACGGCTGTCAAAGAACTTTGGAACAATACAGGAACATTGATCGAATGTCAATGTCAGCCGTTATCCGAATTTACGCGGTATGAGGGGCGAGTCCCGACGCCTTTTCGGCATTGGTCTGCTAAACTATTGGCATTGAGGACTGACACTAATCAATAACATCTGCACGGCAGCGAGGGGTGATTGCATATTGT
>JANOKA010000221.1:0-7316 GCA_031418995.1 Sphingomonadales bacterium
ATCTGCCAAGTGCCGCTGCTCGACATGCTGCGCTATGACAAAATGCTGGCAGGCGCGAGCTGGGTCGGCGAATATGGCAGCCCCGCTGACCCGGTGGAAGGCGCGTTCCTGAAAAGCATCTCGCCCTATCATAACGTGAAAGCGGACGTGAAATATCCAGAAGTATTCTTTGTCACGTCCACCAAAGACGACCGCGTCCATCCCGCCCATGCGCGTAAAATGGCCAAGCGCATGCAGGATCAGGGGCATGATTTTCTGTATTACGAAAATATCGACGGCGGCCACAGCGCGGCAGCCAATTTGAAGGAAACGGCGAAGCGGCTGGCGTTGCAGCATGTGTATTTGCTGCAGAAATTGAAGGATGGGAAATAGGGTCGGGAATTACACTTACATATCCGTTCGTCATTCGACAGTCTCAAGACTAACAGCGAAGTTGGCATATTTTACTAATGTGTTGATATTCAAAAGCCAAATACATCAAAAAAAGAAAATGGTCATTCCCGCGAAGGCGGGAATCCATCACCTGAGCATTTGGTTTCAGCAAGGTGATTTTATAAACTTTGGCGTTAGGTGATGGATTCCCGCCTACGCGGGAATGACGAAGTGTTTGATTTTTAACAACTCACACTTTGAATTTCAACTTCACATAGGGCTGACACTAATCATCCCCTTTTGAATGCCCCATCGCTCAAACAAATATCGGCAACCTTAACTCGGCAATCATGTGCACGATTTCCGCCTTTGCAACTGGCGCGGCTTTGGCAAATTCGGGGATATATTTCAGGTCGAGCAGGGTAAGGCCCATCAGGAACAAATCGCGGTAGGCAACACGCTCGCCAAGCCCCGCAGCAATGCGGAAGCCCGCCTTGGGCGCCAGATCGGTTAACGCCTCTGCAATCTGCGACTGGTTATGGCTTTGCAACTGCCGTGTGCGGTTGGGCATGACGATCCAGTCGAACGGCGGCTGGCGCTGGTGATCGCGCACCTCGCGCAAATCCTGAACCAACCGCGCAAACGGGCCGAAACTTTTCAATTTGTGGGTGATGGCATCATAGCGTCCCAGCAAGTCGATATCGACAAAGCTGTTGTTGATTGGTGTGACCAATGTATCGGCCATGGCAATTGCACGGCGCGCCAGCGGCGAATCATGTCCGGCAACATCGATCACGATAAAATCGGAATCGCCGCCGATCCGCGCCAATTCCTGCGCCAACATCGCTGGTGTCGGCTGATTGACGGTGGTGTAACGCGGCTGCGGCAGGTCTATTTTCAGCCGCCTGCTGGTGCCTTCGCGGTTTTCAAGTGCGCGGGATAGCGATTGTTGGCGGCTATCCAGATCAATGGCCGCGACAGTATTGCCTGCATTGCATAAAGCGATGCTGGTATGGAATGCGGCGGTCGATTTGCCGACGCCGCCCTTTTCATTGGCAAACACGATGACATGGCCATCAATATGGGGGCGGCTTTTCAGTTCGCGGGATATGACCATCGCGTCATTGCCGATCAAATCAGGCGAAAGTTCGCGGCGTGCAAAAAGCCGCGGTTTATCAATTATATTACTGTGCGCCGCCGGTGTCTTTGCCGGCTTCGTCCTTTGCGCTGCTGCTGCCATACTTCCCCCCGTTACGGCAATTCCCCATCCACACGACTCGCCGATGACGCAGCGTAACGGGAATGTGATGGGACTCGCAATAGTTATCCACAGGTAAGCGCATTGAATTTACATTAATTTTCATATGGGGGACAAAAAATTGCGGCGGCAATTATGTTCCTGCCGCCGCAAAAATCTTATACCACAGCCCGGTTAAACAGTTCCGCCCAGCGATGTTCCGCCGTTAAAAAAGGCGTGCACTTCTTCGCCGATAGCCAGACCCAGCGGGACACCTCCGATATTGTCGGCCGCATTGCGCGGCAAGCCATCAAAGCGCCAATGCACGCCCAGATAAATCCGGCTGACCGAATTTTCCCAGACGGGCCGGGCATAGTTGGGAAAGGTAACGGGCATCATTTGCCGCACCGATCCATTGGAATCAAATGCCACGCCGTCCAATTCATCCGAAACAAATGTAAATGTTTCCGCCGGGTTGGATGGGCCGGCTGCCGGTTCCTCCGCCATAACCTCTGCCGTTGTCATCGGCGCTGCGGCGGTGTCCAGTGCGAGGCGCAACGATTGGAACAAGGCCGCGCCAAATGTCGCGTGCCCCGACGGGTAAGCGGGAAAGGGCGGGGTAAATGTCGACCGCCCCGTAACATTGGTTTGCGGCGCGCCCAGCGGCGACCAGAATGCGTCACCATCAGGACCCGGCTCGGCGCGTACCCCAACGACAGGACGCTACAAATCATACAGATATTTATAATGCCACGCGTCGATCCCGGCATCGGCCATCGCCACGTTTATTTGCGCAAAAACCTCGGCAGTGCGCGCCACGCTGAGTGATTTATCTGCCACGATCTTTCGGGCAACCTGATTGTACAGCCGGGGCGGCACGCCAAGGTTCATGACGCCGTCATAGGCCCAATATACGCCGATACGTTCCTGTTCAGCGCTGCGGCTGCGGCGGTCTTCGGCGCCATAGGCAATCACCTCGTCATAATCGGCCTTATATCCCGGATCGGACAAAAGGCTGGCCTGACCAATGCCGGGATAGGGATCAAGCGGCTTATGCGCTGTGCCGGTAAACCGCTTCACATCGCCCCATGCAAGGCCAAGGCGCGGCTGCCCCGGCGCAAACGGATCGGCGCGGTGCTGACTGTATACAGGCGACGTTACTTGCGGCGGGGTAATCATAACATCAGAGCCATCATTGACCCGCGATGCCAGCAAGGCGTTGGCGATTTCTTCGCCGTAATTGAACCGCGCATTATCCGTCCCGTCATGCGAATCGTCGATATAGGCGGCATAGCGCGGATACATCGCTTTCAACGTAGTAACTGCGGCGCCTGCGACGATATCGTCGACATTGCCAGCGGGCGGCGCACCGACCGTGTGTGCAATGGATTTCTTGTTCAGATAGGCGGCGGCAGGAATGCCGTTTTTGAACGCCACCGCATCATGAATGGCAAGGTGGACAATCGCCATCGCCCGCGATGTGCGGATGGGGCCAGGCTGCTGGCTATTGGCATAACCGCGGGTAAAATCACGGCGCGAACATTCGAGTAAAACGGTATTCCAAAATAGTACGATATTCATAACAAACTCCCGAACGGGATAGGCAAAATAGCCGCGCACCCGCAAATCACGCAGCGACCCGTGATCCGGAAAACGATATTTCGGATTAATATTATAGTTATGTTACATGTACATAATGGATAGATGATGGACCGATACTGTCATCCCCATTACGTAAAGCAAAGTAACATGGGGCATTCCAAATCACATTGGACGAAAGCGTCTTTCGGGACAAAGAAGCGGTAGTTCAACCGCGTACGCGGCACGTTTTGCCGCAAACTGAATTGAGCGGCATTTCTATAATCTCACAGCCGAGTAAACAATATCCGTTGCTTGCGCACTTTGCAGGCAAATCACCCGTCGAAGGTTCATTGATTGTTAAAAAGGACAAAGCTATAGTCTGGTCAGAATTGGTGACGCGGTGATCCTGCCTGCCGTAACCGGTGGTTTTGGCCATTGCGGGTTTTAGGGGAGATTGGCAGTCCCCGGGCTTTTCTACTTTCAACAAAGACGTCTATCGATACGCAGCCGTTTACATTAAGAGTCACTCACCTAAAAATTCCCTTCACAAAAACGCCTTCAACTCCGCCATGAAACTATCGAACTGGTCATGATGTAACCAGTGTCCGGCGTTTTCGAACTCGATGACTGTCGCGTTGCTGAAATGATCCAGTCGTCCGTCTTTTTCCGGGTTCGATGCCCAACTGTTCGCGCCGTATAGCATCAGCACAGGGCATGAGATCGCGCCCCAGATCGCGTGCAAATCAGATTGCGGCACATCAAATGCGGACCATATGTTCAGGTAATTGTCGAATTTCCATGTCCAGCTGCCGTCTTCGTTGCGGCTGATGCCGTGGATGGTCAAATGGCGCGCCTGTTCATCGGTCAGATACGTATTTTCCGCTTTCATCCGGTCCAACGCAGCGTCCATGGTGGGGTAACGTTTGGGAATGCGTCCGGCGGCGGTGCGTTTTTCCTCCACCCATTTGCGGAACCGCTGCGCTGTGCCGGTGGCGGCGCGTTCAGCGATCATAGCAGGGGATGGCCCCAGCCCCTCGATTGCGACCAGCTTACGCACATTTTCAGGATATAGCCCGGTATAACGAAGCGCGATATTGCCGCCCATCGAATGCGCCACGATGGTAACGGGGGCCAGATCAAGCTGATGGATCAACTGCGCCAGATCATACACAAACGGGGCCATTTCATAGTTGCCATCTGGGGACCATGCGCTGTCACCGTGACCGCGCAGATCGGGCGCGATAACATGCCAGTCATGGCGCAATTGCTGCGCCACCCAGTCCCAGCTGCGGCAATGATCGCGTCCGCCATGGATCAGCAATAGCGGCGGTTTATCATCGTTGCCCCAATCGGTATAATGCAGTTTCAGGCGCTGGGAAATAAAGCTGTTCGATGTGGGGCCGGATAAGGTCATGGCAATCGTCAAAGCCGATTTGGGCGGATGCGTCTAGCGGGAAAATGGTTTCAGGCGCGCATCTGTGCTACGCTGGTTTAGCGCCGTGCCGTAAAAAATGCGGTGAGCAAGGCGACGCATTCGTCCGCTGCGATGCCGGAATATACTTCTGGTCTGTGATGCACGGTGGGTTGTGAAAACAGCATCGGGCCGTGTTCCACCGCGCCGCCCTTTGCATCGCTGGCGCCGTAATAGAGGCGCCGGATGCGCGCATGCGCAATGGCCCCGGCGCACATCGCGCACGGCTCCAGCGTCACCCACAGGTCGCATTCGGGCAAACGGTCACTGCCCAGCGCGGCGGCGGCGGCGCGCAACGCGATGATTTCGGCATGCGCAGTGGGATCGCGGGTTTCGCGCGGCGCATTGGCCCCGTGTGCGATGATGTTGCCGTTATGAACGATAACCGCGCCCACCGGAACCTCGCCGCGCAACGCCGCATCGCGGGCCAGCAGTAACGCTGCGTCCATATACTTTCGGGCGTGGGATAATGGCATGGGCGCGTGCTACCGCGAATTGGCGCGCTTTACTATATATCATGCTTGATCCGATGCTTGACGTTTCACCCGTTCAGGGTTAGTGGCAGCGACTTTCCGGGAATACTGATTCCCACGCAAATTTTTAGATATAGGATTTCCCCATGGCGCGCATCTGCGAATTAACTGGCAAAGGCCGTATGGTCGGCAACAATGTCAGCCACGCAAACAACCGTACAAAGCGCACGTTTCTGCCAAATTTGCAGAATGTAACCTTGTTGTCGGACGAATTGGAGCAAGGCTTCAAATTCCGCGTATCAACCCACGGCCTGCGTTCGGTTGAACATGTCGGCGGCCTTGATAACTGGCTGCTGAAAACCGCAGATGACAAACTGAGCACGAATGCGCGCAAGGTTAAGAAAACAATTTCCAAGAAACAGGCCGCCGCCTGATTTTTTGACCGTACGCGTTTAACACGCGATATTTATAACGAATCAAAACCGGGGGCGACCATCGCTTCCGGTTTTTTCGTGGGCGAATAGCCCTTGGGCGGAGTCAACGCAAATTTCATCAATATAGTCCGCTGCCATGCATTGAAATTATTGTCCGATATCATCCAGATGATCGTCCGGCCGTTTTCCTGCGTAATTGCCAGCCCTTCCATATTGTCAACTAATAACGGCGATGCCAGCGTTGCCAACAATTTGCCGCGCACCGTTTGCCCACGGGCGATATCGGCTGGATCCACCACCGTCAGCTTTGCCGAAAATCCATGCGGAAATGCGATGCGGCGGTTGAGAATCAGCAGCTTTTCATTTGGCAGCACCGCCGCATCGGTGGCCTTATATCCTTCTGGCGGCCTATATCCGAACGTGAAATAGCTGCTGCCCGGTTCCACCGGATCGCCCGAAAACATCAGCGCCATGTAACTGCCGTCCCGCATATCATTGCCTTCGGAAAATACGGCAAAGCGGCCATTGGGCAATCGGACAATAGTTTCCGCGCCGCTATTACTAGCCCAGCCCAGCATTTCGCGCGCGGTAAACTTGCCATCGATCCGGCTGAAAGACGGATTGAAACGGCGGATGGCATGTTTGGCTTCATACGATATCCAGAACTGTCCAGTGGCGGGATCATGGGCTATCCCCTCTGAATCGCGGTCTTCAAATCCAATATTTGGTCCGGTTGTGCCAGGCAGCGGCGCGATAAACGGGTGATCGGCGATGCTATTATTTTTCAAGCCGAAACCAATTAGCGTGCCAGCATCGCTAAGGCCGATGAACCGCCCATCCTTCAAAGCCATCAATGCGGAGATACCGCCAAAGTCGCTATTGTCGCTGTTCAATTGCCACGCGTTCAGGAACGTTAGGCCGCCCACAGTTTTCATCGCTGGTCGTTGCGGATCAAGCGGCAAGGGTTGCAGTGCGATATTCTGGCTATTGTTATGCTGTACATAACGCAGCCCGCCCACGCTGAGCACAAGCAAGGCAATAAGCAACAAGGACCGGCGCAGGCGAAATAGCATCGGCGCTGCATAGCGAGGCGCAGCATGGAACCCAAGCATGAACAACAGATAACATATCTGTTCAGGAAAAGTCCAAGTTTGATGAACTAGAAGATGAGTCGTTGGGGCATCAACACAGGCTGGTTCGCTATAACGCAGACCGGCGGTACAAAATGGAGAATGTCATGAAGATTATGAAATCACTCGCTGGCCTTGCATTGGCCGCAACCGCCATCACTGGCATGACCGCAACCGCCGCTGAAGCACATGGCCGCAAGCATCACCGCCAATATCAGCAGCAATATTATGAAAGCAATTACGACAATCGCGGATATAGTAATTATGATCGCGGTGACCGTTATGACAATTATGACCGCCGCTATGATCGCCGCGACGATCGCCGGAACTATAACGCGCGCTGCAGCAACGGCACAGGCGGTACGATCATCGGTGCAGTCGCCGGCGGATTGATTGGTGACCGTATTGCACGCCGGGGCAGCCGTACCGAAGGCACGATCATCGGCGCAGCCGTTGGCGCGCTGGGTGGCCGCGCATTGGATAAGGCCAGCAGCCGCTGTAGATAAGTCAGTTATTCAAATTTCTGTAAAGTGATCGTCCCTGAACCTTTCAATCACTAAGCAGGATATCCCGATCTCGTCGGGGCATAAAGGGCCGGTACAGCAATGTGCCGGTCCT
>JANOKA010000222.1:0-2725 GCA_031418995.1 Sphingomonadales bacterium
CGTTGTCGCCGTAGCGCAACTCCTGCGTGGCGACGGTGTCGTTCTCGTTGATGATCGGGATGGCGCCATGCAGCAGCAGCGTCTCCAGCGTGGCGCGCGCGTTGAGCCAGCGACGGCGGCGCTCGGTGTCATCCGGCGTCAGCAGCGCCTGCACAAGTCACACCGCTTGAACTGGGCCCACACGTTCGCGATTGGGCAGCGCAAGGTAGCGCATGGTTGACGCGGATCGATGCTGAGCAGCTCTGGCGCGACCCTGCTTTAACGCTTGCGGGGCTGGCGCGCATCCTAGGTACTAACACCACTTATCTCTCGCGCGGGCTGCGCGCGGCAGCAGGCGAAAATTTCAACACGATTATCAACCGCCGCCGGGTAGCCGAAATGCAGCAGTTGCTTGCCACTTATGGCGAGAAACGCGATCTGCTAACGCTCGCGTTCGATGTCGGGTTCAATTCCAAGGCCAGTTTCAACCGCGCTTTCCTCGATCTTGCCGGGATGAGCCCGAGCCAATGGCGGCTCAAATCACAAAAATTGCGTGAAATCTGACCATTGAGGCGCGCGCGCCCGGCGGATCGATCAGAGGAGGAGGCATTACCAATCACTGGAGCGATCCCCATGAGAATCCGTTATGTTGCTGCCGCTGCTATGTTGCTCACCCTGCCGTTTCCCCTGAGCGCTGCCGCTGCTGAACCGGCCGCCACCTCTGCACCCGCCGAGCCACGTTATACTCCGCGGATGCTTACCGCCAACGAAGCCACCCGCGATGTAGACCTGCTGATCCGCGCGCTCGAAACGGTGCACCCCGGCCTCTACCGGTACACCGCGAAGCCCGAGATTGACGCAGCCTTCGCCCAGCTGAAGGCATCCGCCTCCGCGCCGATCACGGAACTCACGCTTCACGGCCATATCGCACGCATGCTTGCCACTATCCACTGCGATCACACTAAGGCGGAAATGTCCGAGGAGATGACCGCATACCGCACCAACAATCCTACCCACCTGCCGCTGCGGTTCCAGCTGATCGAAGGGAGGATGATTGTCGTATCAAACGACGGGCAGGCAACCACGCCGCCGATAGGCAGCGAAATTCTCAGCATCAACGGCATGGCCGTGCCTGCACTGCTGCTGAAGCTGGCCCCGCTGGTATCCTATGACGGAACGACGGATCAGGCGATTGCCGCAAAGTTGGCTGATGATAGCGACCTGATGGGCGATGATTTCAACGAGAATTACCCCGCACTATTTGGCTTTCCCGACAGCTGGCAGATCGAATGGAAGCCCATCGGTGGTACAGCCTCCACCGCAGCAGGCCTCCAGCCGATCAAGTTTGCGCAATGGACCGCGCTGGCTGGGCCGGGCGCGAAGTATCGCAGCGAATTTTACAACGCAATCACCTGGCGAATGAGCGGCAAGGCAGCGCGGCTGGGCATCGATACCTTCGTCAACTATCGCAATCCAGTGCAGGCGACCGCCTTCCTTGGTGGGTTCTTCGCCGCGATGAAGGAGGCTGGGACCGACCACCTGGTCCTTGACCTACGCAAGAATGGGGGCGGGTCCGAGGATGTCTCGGTGGCGCTTGGGCGCTATCTCATCGAGCGCGCGTTCACGTGGTCTAATACAATCCGCTACATGGGAGTGCGTTAAGGCGTCCTGCCGAAATATTTCGAGACCTGGGGTGACCGCGCGGGACGATTCAACCCGCCCATGAGCGCATTTACCCAAACCGCCGATGGCTGGTTTGATCGCATCCCAGTGCTGAGCGGGGCGGAGCTAGGCGATGGGGACACTACCTTCGAGCAAAAGCCGATCGGCGCACTAGGTTTCAGCGGACGTCTCACAATCCTGAGCGGTCCGCGCAACGGCTCGGGCGCAACGCGCACGATTGCACAGCTAAAGGAAAAAGCTGGGGCAGTTGTGATTGGCGAAGATAGTGCTGGCAGCGCGGAGGGCCCAACTTCGGGCAGCATATTCCTGATGAGACTCCCCGAAAGCGGGATCAAGGTGCGCATCCCCGAAGCGTGGAACCGCACCGCGATCGCTAGCTTTGCGCTAGGCAAGGGCGTGGCGGTAGATCAGCTCGTTATCCCGACGCTTGCCGATTTCGAGGCAGGGCGAGATCGAACGATCAGCGTAGCCCAAGGTCTGCTTCCTACCCGCAGTGACACCGCAGCGCTCGTTGCCAAGACGTTGGCAGGGGCATGGACGGGAACACTGGACTATCGGGATTACAGCAACGATACTCGCGTAACCCTGCCCACAATCATGCAGAGCGACGGGATAGTGCTTTCTTGGACCTTCGATGACGGCCCCGGCAAGACCGTGCGCTCAAGTGAAAGATGGGCGTTCGACCCCGCAGGTCAGACCTTGACCATCACCAGCGGCAACTACCCGCCCGATCAGTGGCAAGTGGCTGAAGCGCGTATGTCCGCCGACGGTTCCTCGCTGACAATGGTGCTCGACGGGACGAGTGAGGAGAACGGCCGCATGGTTATAGCCCGCAAAATCTTCACTCGTGACGGAAGCCGGATACGCATTACAAAGCAGACGCGCGTTGCTGGCGAACCGTTCCTAATGCGGCAGAGCTATGAACTGCGGCAGTAAAACTTGCTATCATGCCTGCAAGAAGAAAGGCGTTCGAGATATTGCCTACGACGCATGCGGAATCTGCTTGCCCCGAAGTCCATACCTGAAGATTGCTGCGCCGGAATCCACAACAAACGGGCAATCC
>JANOKA010000223.1:0-26770 GCA_031418995.1 Sphingomonadales bacterium
AGCTTCATCCTTTTGACTGTCAGGAAGAACAGCGGCTATTTCATCGATCACGATACGGGTAATGGCCATCACCCGAGCCGCATAATCGGCAGGTATTTCGGTATTTTCCGGGAGATGAAAGTCATAAATTGCCGTCCAAGCATTGCGGTGCAAAATGGCAAATTCGAAATAAGCCTCTACTGCGATGCGTAGGCGGTCTTTCTTCTTACCTGTCAACCGGACCTCAAGATAATTGCGCCATTGGTCGAGCGTGTAACCATTAAGTCCGAGCATCAACGCATCATGCGTGCCGAAAACATTGTAGATGGTGCCGATTGAATAGCCGATGCGTTTGGCGACTTCGCGCGCGGAAAAACGGGCAAAGCCAACCTCGGAAAGTTGCCGGTGGCCTGCTGTGATAATCATATCACGCAATTCTGCCCTGCTATGATCCGAACGACGTCCCATTGATTAGTCCGGTTTACAGAGAAACGGATAATTAAGCTGAGCAAGATATCCCGGCGGCAATATTTCCAAATCGGGCATTCCAAACCATGCAGGAAAACGCGGCGCGGCTACAAATCTCAAATCAAAAAATGCTAACAATATGCTGAAAAGGCCAGAAAACCAATCTGTGCAAAATCCGCGCACCTCAATCGGCGTTTCCAGATCCTGCCGTGGCTTATTGAGAAATCCAACCGCCATTATCTCTCCTCTTTCGGTCCATTACAGGCACTAAAATGCACCAATAAATATGTATATCGTTAATTATTCACTGTCTATTATTTTAATTGAACATCGATTATTTTCAAGTTAAGGCAAATTAACAGGAGTTTGCACAATGGATTTCTTCGAAACTTTGATCGCGGTGGTGGGCGGCATAATATTGTGGAATTTCTTCAGCCGTATTGGCCGGATGGAACGCCGCATCGAACAGTTAGAAGCGGAAATCAACACAGATCGTTCCGGGCAAAACGCCGGGCATATTGATACTGAACGCTACACTGAAACTTCTACACCTCGCCCGGTCTCTAAACCTGACGCTAACCAGCCCGAACCTCCAGAAGATGCACAAATACCGCTTAAAGCGCCAAACTTGCCAAAAATATCCGCAGCAACGGCAATACCAAAAAGCGTCCCGCAAGCGCGCCAAATTGCGCGGCTTGTTACATCCCAGCCCACCCTTAAAACCGATCCAATAGCAGAGCCTGTGTTGGTCACAGAAATGCCGCAGGTTACAGAGCCATCCGCCGAAGAACCCGCCACTATGACTGATGTCGCGGATGAACCCGTAACGTCAGAGCCCTCTCCGAGGCAAATGCCCGAAGATGCCGTACATGCGCAAGCATTAACCGCCGAGCCAGCATCTGCCAAGCGCGGCATATCATTTAGTTTTGAAGATTTTTTTGGCCGCCGTTTACCAATTTGGGCGGGTGGCATCACGTTGGCTATCGCAGGTATCTTGATCGTTAAATACGCCATTGATGCCGGCTTTTTTGGCCGGGTCTTCACGCCCTGGGTTCAGGCCGTTTCCGGTATCCTTTTTGGTACGGGCCTGATCGCAGGCGCGGAATTTGCGCACAAAAATAAGGACCGGGTGGATGATCCACGCATCAGCCAAGCGTTATCAGGCGCTGGCATCGCTACACTTTACGGGGCGTTTTTGGTCGCTGGCAATGTTTACGGACTTGTCATCCCCTTAATTGCATTTCTGGGACTGGCACTGGTTACTGCTGCGGCGCTTTGGCTGTCAGTGCGTCACGGTGTACCAACTGCGCTGCTTGGGCTTGCAGGGGGCTTGGCAGCGCCGGCGATGGTTGGCGGCATCAGCGCCAATGTGCCGCTGCTCGCCGTTTATCTGGCGCTCACCATTGCTGGTTTATCCGGCGTTTCGCGCATGCAGCGTTGGCCTTGGCTTGCGCTTGCCGGTCTCATCGGCGGCGCAGGTTGGAGCCTTTGGATGATATTGGCATCCAGCGCGCTTGATGTGCTCGCTTCGCTCTCTGTGGGCGGATTTGTTATACTGCTTGCTATTGCCTTGCCGATGTTTGCATTGGAAGGACCACGTGCTGCGTTTATGCGGTCTGCAGCGGCATTGGTCGGTGCGGCGCAACTGGCGATGCTGGTTGCTTTGGGCGGTTTTATTCCTCTGCATTGGGGGCTGTTCGCGCTGCTTGCTGCTGCGGGTCAGTGGCTTGCCTGGAAAAATCGTGACTTTGCTATAGTTCCGACAATCAGTCTGGGTCTCTCGGTTTTTCTGCTGGCTATCTGGCCAGATGCGCGCGGCGGATGGTTGGTTCTCATTGGATTGTCTTTGGCCGCTATTCATGCCGTGCCTTTGTTCTTCAAACTTTGGCAGGGTCCAACACGGCTGCAACTGACGCTTGAATATTGCGGCTTGTCGATTGCTATACCGCTTATCGCGCTGCGGCATTATCTGTTAGAAAGCGACATGGTCATCGCAGCCTGCGCGGCGAGTGCGGCGGTTCTGCCCGCTATCGCCATGGCGCGCGGATGGCGCAATGATGACCGGCTGGGCGACATCCGCTTTGCCTTGCTTACAGCAACATTGGGCGGTTTACTTGCTATCGCTGCCTGGTTTGCCCTGCCCCATTGGACCGCGCCGATTGCGGTAGCCGTGATCGCAGCGGCTCTATTGTTCTTTGGTGAGCACGCACGCGACAGCCGAATTGAAACGATTGCCACTGGCTTTGCGGCGCTCACGCTGCCCGTATTCCTTTTTACAACCAATCCCAATTTCTCCGAACTGAAAACATTGGTATCCGGGCAAAGTGGTGGCGCGCTTGGCCAGTCTCTATTCCGTTGGGGCGCTATGGCGGCTGTATTTGCCTTTTTTGCAAACCGGGCAAAAATCACGCCAGCGCGCATTGCGGCACACGCTATCGCGGGCGCTTTGGTATATGCATTTCTTTCTGCGGTGTTGCCCGGCTGGTCCCTGCCCCTTGGCCTTGCTTTTGTGGCGGGTATTATGCTTGTCATCAGCAACAAAAGCACCGACGGCTTTGGAAGCCATAATGCGGCTTACTTTGCGCTAATGACTTTGCCGTTATTGTTTATCAGCATGAATTTTAACTGGGTTGAAATCACGCGTCTGTTCGCAGGCAATGACACTGGATTTGATATTTACCCGATATTACGGTGGGGCGGGCTAGCCGGATTATTCGCAGCTTTTGCGATTTTCGCACGCGGTAAAACCACGCGCATCATGGCACACTGGTTTGCTGCTATAATGGCTTACGGTGTGCTTGCCCAAATTGTACCCGGTTGGTCCCTGCCTATCGCACTTTCAGGCGTCGCAGCTGGCATGCTGTTTTTGGGCAGCCGCCACGAAGATTACGATGTTGAGGCGCAATCAATCCTCTTTGGTCTTGCCAGCATCGCGCTCCTGCTTACCACAGGCGGATCGCCGGTTGAACAGTTACCGCGCCTGTTTGGCGAAATCGGCGCAGGCATAGATTTGTCTTCGGCGCTGCGCTGGGCTGCGGTTGCTGCGTTGATGGCTTATTTCGCCATCAAATCGCGGCCGCCCGCAGTGCGCTTCAGTACGCAGGCATTCGCCGCGCTCCTCGGCTATGGTGCAATTGCCCAGATTATCCCCGTCAACTTCATGCCTTTGGTGGCGCCTCTTGGTCTTATTATAGTTGCGGTCGCCAGCCGCCGGATGGTCTGGCCGCAATTGCAAGCCGCAATTGCAACGCTGATTGCTCTAGTTGCTGGTTGGGCACTTATACCGTTGGCAAATTGGGCAACCAATGCGCTCACGTCACTTGTCGGTGTTCCAATGGTAATAAGTGCTGAAGATTTGCCGGTTTTGATTGTTCTTAAACAGATGATGATACCTGCCATGGCGGTGAGCATCAGTATTTGGTTGATGCAAGCGCAATTGCCGAACCGAGCAAAACAGGGGGGCACGCTGTTCGCTGGCTTACTCGGCGGGATCGCGGTTCACACCCTTTACCGGTTGGGCTTTGCGCAAGCTATTGGCGAGAATTTTGCCAGCTTCGGTCTCGGCCAAAGGTTGGTTTGGGCCGGATTACTGATTGCGCTTGGGGCCGTGCTATGGCGCAAAGGAAACGGGATCATCAAAATCTGGGGTGCACCTGCGTTGATTGCCGCTGCGTCTCTTCATACCCTGTATTACTCGCTGATACTGCACAATCCGCTATGGACGGCGCAGTCTGTTGGAACATGGCCAATCTTCAATCTTATCTTGCCGCTCTTCGTTATCCTGCCACTCGGCCTGTATTTGTTAAGGCCAATGCTGCCGGCATATACAGAACGAACGGCACGCAAGGTGCAGTGGGTCTATATGCTGATGATTTGTGGTTTTGTCTGGGCCACTCTTCGCCAAGGGTTCCACGGCACGCGGCTTGTGGAACCCGGCGTCAGCTCGGCTGAAGACATATTGCGCTCCATCCTCGGCATTACACTTGCTGTCGGATTCCTGTTATGGGGGATCAAGTCTGGGCGGCGTGACTGGCGGCTGGCTTCGTTACTGCTTGTCCTGATGGCAACGGTAAAAGTGTTCCTGTTCGATACAGCAGGGCTTGAAGGGTTATTGCGGATTGGTTCGTTTGTTGCCTTGGGCTTCAGCTTGATCGGCATCGGTTGGTTATACAGCCGCCAGCTTAGACGTGATGGTGCGCCTGCGCAGTTAACGGAAACACCATAACTTCTTCATTAGAGTTCAGGCCTTAAAACACGCATTTCAAACATGGGAATAGATTAATGGCTGCACCAGATATCTCATTGCTTACCAAACGCCGTTTCGGACCGATTTTTACGGTCCAGTTTTTGGGCGCGTTCAATGACAATCTGTTGAAATTCGCTTTGCTGTTTCTCGCCAATTTTGGCCTGTTCAAGGATAATCCTGATAAGGCCGAACTGCTGGCGACTCTGGCAACCGGCTTGTTCATCCTGCCGTACTTCCTTTTGTCTGCACTTTCTGGCCAGATTGCAGATAGCTTTGATAAGGCAAAGCTGGTGCGCTGGGTAAAGCTTGCTGAAATCGGGATTATGGCGTTGGCGCTGGCCGGGTTCTGGATCAGCTCAATTCCGATGCTGCTAGCTTCATTATTTCTGATGGGGGTGCATTCGAGCATTTTTGGGCCCGTCAAATATTCAATTCTACCGCAGCATTTGCATGAAAAAGAGGTGATGGGCGGTACGGGCCTGATTGAGGCAGGCACGTTTCTTGCGATTTTAGGCGGACAATTGTTGGCGGGTGTTGTCCCAGCATGGGAGGCTGGGCTGATCGCAATGGGTCTTGCTACATTGGGATATATTATGAGCCTTGCGGTGCCGTCTGCTCCGCCCAGCGGCTCACATGGCGCTATCAACTGGAATATATTTTCCAGCACTTGGGGAATTCTAAGCGCGGCCAAGGCGCAACGTGAAATGTGGTTGATTATGCTGGGGATCAGCTGGTTCTTTGCTGTTGGCGCTGTCTTGATGGCAGAGTTTGCTCCGCTCGTCAGTGGGCCATTGGCGGCGCAGCAAGAGGTTGTAACCCTGTTTCTGCTGATCTTCTCAGTCAGCATTGCGCTTGGCTCTCTTGCCGTCAATCGCATCTTAAAAGGCGAAGTTTCTGCAAAGCCCGTCCCGGCTGCAGCGCTAGCAATGGCTGTTTCGCTTATCATCTTGTGGATAGCTACAAAGGGATATGATGTTCAGGCCGAAGGCGCAGATATAGCGACATTCCTTGCCAATGATAGCGCATGGCCCATACTCATATCACTGGCGGGCATTGCGTTTGTAGGCGGAATTTACATCGTTCCGCTCTATGCGCTGTTGCAAATGCGCAGCACGCCTGAAAACCGCAGTCAGATGATCGCGGCGAACAATGTACTTAATGCGGGGCTTACAGTATCATTGGTAGTGGTAACGGCTGGGCTGGTGGCTTTGGGTGTGGATGTTCCAGGAATTATCGGCGCGCTCGGCTTTGCAACATTCATCGTAGCGTTGATCGCTTGTTATCTATTACCTGAAACCGTTATCAAGGCGTTGCTTCGCTGGATATTAATTTGGCTCTACAAGGTTGAGGTTGTCGGCGCGGAACACATGCCAAAGCCCGGCGAACCCGCAGTGGTTGTGGTGAACCACGTTTCCTTTCTTGACGGGCTTCTGCTCGCCGCTTTCTTACCCGGCAAACCAACATTTGCAGTAGCGACTTCCATCGCCAAGGCATGGTGGGCAAAACCTATGTTGAAATTATTCGACGCCTTTCCCGTTGATCCAACCAACCCGATGTCGGCCAAGGCAATGGTTAGAACGGTACGCGAAGGCCGCACATTGGTAATTTTTCCCGAAGGCCGTATCACCGTGACTGGCGCTTTGATGAAAGTGTTTGATGGGCCCGGCATGGTTGCAGACAAGGCCGATGCGCCGATTGTCCCGGTTCGGATCGATGGGGCGCAACTGACTCCATTTTCCCGGCTTCGCGGCAAAATCCGCCTGCAAAGCTTCCCAAAGATAAAGCTTACTTTATTGCCGCCGCAACGGTTGAAAGTAGAGGGCGAGATGGCATCGCGTGCCCGCCGGGCCATTGCGGGCCGTATGCTGTATGACACAATGAGCGACATGATTTTTTCTACCACCAACATCGAACGAAGCCTGTTTGAGGCTCTGTTGGATGCGCGCAAATTGCATGGCGGCAAAGTGATGGTGGTTGAGGATGTGAAGCGAGAGCCGATGTCCTATGACCGTCTGATTATGGGCAGCGTTGCGCTGGCGCGGCCTTTTCATGCCATGACTGCGCGCAGCGATGTTGTTGGCATTATGCTGCCCAATGTCAGCAGCGTGATAGCAACTTTTTTTGCGCTGCAACTGGCCGGACGCGTGCCTGGAATGCTCAACTATACAGCGGGTCTCGCCAACATGCGGTCCGCCTGCAATGCCGCAAAAATAAATACCATCATCACTGCCCGCGCATTTATCGATCAAGCGAAGTTGGCAGATACGCTGAGCGGATTGGCTGAGACGGGCTGTACGATTCTGTATCTGGAGGATATAGCTGCCAAGTTGACCGCATTTGATAAGTTGCGTGCTTATTTCCAGAGCAAATTTGTGCGCAAATTGCACCGCCGCGAACGGATTTCTCCGAATGACCCTGCTGTTGTGTTGTTTACCAGCGGATCGGAAGGCTTGCCGAAGGGCGTCGTCCTCTCTCATCGGAATCTGCTCGCCAACTGTGCGCAACTCGGCGCACGGATTGATTTCAATGCGAGCGACATCGTCCTGAACGCATTGCCGGTATTCCATAGCTTCGGTCTGACAGGCGGCACTTTACTGCCTATACTCAATGGTATCAAAACCGTGCTTTACCCCAGTCCATTACACTATCGCATCGTTCCAGCGCTGGCTTATGATGCCAATGCAACGATCCTTTTCGGCACTGACACATTCTTGTCCGGCTATGCCCGCATGGCACATCCGTATGATTTCTATTCCTTGCGCTATATCTTCGCTGGCGCAGAGCGTGTCCGTGATGAGACCCGTAAGAGCTATTCCGAAAAATTCGGCCTGCGGATCATGGAAGGCTACGGTGCCACAGAATGCGCGCCCGTTTTATCAGTCAATACGCCGATGCATTACCGGGCAGGTACCGTCGGGCGATTGTTGCCGGGGATGGAAGCACGGCTGGATGACGTTCCGGGCATCACAGTAGGCGGCAAGCTTTCGGTTCGCGGTCCGAATGTGATGTTAGGATATTTTAAGGCCGATGCGCCCGGCATTCTCCAACCGCCCGAAGCAGGCTGGCACGACAGCGGAGATATTGTCACTATCGACAGCGAAGGTTTCATTACAATCTGCGGCCGCGCCAAACGCTTTGCAAAAATTGGCGGCGAAATGGTATCTCTCCCCGCAGTAGAAGGATATGCAGCCGCCGTTTGGCCAGACTTTGAGCACGCCGTTGTCGCCCGGCCAGATCCCAAAAAAGGAGAACAGCTGGTTCTGTTCACGACCAACCGCACGGCGACGCATTCATCTCTGTCTGCTTGGGGGAAAGCCAATGGAATCGCTGAACTCATGATCCCGCGCGATATCCGTCCGCTAGATGCGCTGCCAGTGCTGGGAACCGGAAAACTTGACTATGTGACGATGGGGTTAATTGCAAGCTAGGCATGGGTTTAGGCCGGTGTCCATAAAGCACCGCGCCGAGCATTCTTGTGTCCGTTGAACGATTGCGTACGCAGCGTTTTGGGCAATCCATGCGCGCCCAGTCAAAAAATTAAACGTGTCTCCCAAAGTAACCAAATGCCGATATTTCTCGAACAGTGATTTGATAATTTTCGATATTGTGACGGAGGATGGTATGCGTAAAATTCTAAATGGGGCGGTCATAGGTTTCACGCTGATCGTATGTAGCGCACCTGCGGTGCAGGCGTCGGGTTCGGGCAGCGGCTCAGGCAGTGGCAGCGGTGGTTATTCTGGCGCATCGCAAACACGCGATCCTTATGCCGAGGCCTATTCGCGCGGAAAATCCGTAATTTCAAAGCGTGTGGCGTGTAAAAAATGCATGTATTCTTCGGGTGTGCGTGACACCGTGACGGCTAAAGAAGTATCCAGCAAAATATTGGCTGGCGCGTTTAATCTGTCGAAATCGCAGCGCGATGACGCGCTATTCTATCTGTCGCGCCGCTACGGGGTATGACCGACGCACACCTGATCGCTGCCCCGGCAATCAGGTCATATTGGGATGGCAAAATTGCGGTCGCAGCGATAGGCACATTGCTGACTATCGCCATGCTTGCGCTTCTATCTTTGCAAGCTGAACCTAATATAGTGATTTACGCTACTCTGCTTAGCGCAGGCTGTGCCATCACAAGCTCCATTTTATGGCAACAACCCAATGTTTCGCAGCGGGTGGTTATGGGCGTTGCAGTGGCGGCGCATGCTATTGCGTTATGGGGCGTTCCCGCATTTGAAGATGACTATTTTCGCTTCATCTGGGACGGGTGGCGCACGCTGACATTTGGCACGCCATATGGCATAGCCCCGGACAATTTTTTTGGTGATGATACGATACCGCTGGCATTGGCCTTTGCGTTGGACGGCGTTAATAATCCTGAATATCCGACGATTTACGGACCCTTTCTGCAAATAATTTATGCCACTGGTTTCGCGTTATTCGGCACGCAGGCTTTGGGCCTGCGGGGCATTTTTGCAGTTATAAATCTCTTGTTGATTTACATGATGCTGAAAAAATATCGTTCGAAACACGTCGCGTTATTTGCTTGGAACCCGCTGGTTATAGCGGAGGTTGCGCTGCACGCGCATCCGGATGGGATTATGGCTTTGCTGATTTTTGCCGCATTATACTTTGCGCGCCGCGCGCCATTATGGGCAGGAATTTTTTTGGGGTTGGCCGCAGCGACTAAACTCGTGGCGCTGGCGATATGGCCCCTATTACTAAGGATGCGTCCGCAGGCAATGGCAGGCGCATTGATAACACTATGTATTTTATATACGGCCTTTTTAATCAAGGGACAGGGTGCCGGTTTTGATTCAACAGGTACGTTTGCGGTCCTTTGGAATTTCAATCCGTTGCTGTTTGAATTGCTTTCCTTTGTCGCCGGGCAAAATCTGGCCCGCCTATTGGCCGCGCTGATTGCGGGTGGCTTGATAATGTTACTTCACGCACGGATAAAAAATTGGCACGATGTCCCCATCAGTTTGATATTCGGGATCATCCTTGCCTTTGCGCCTGCTGTAAATAGCTGGTATATATTATGGCTGCTACCCTTTGCGGTTCAAGGCAAGATGATATGGCCTTTCGCCGCTACAATCGCATTGCCCTGGTCCTATGTGACTGGATTACATCTTGATAATGAAACGCTGGGTGCTTTTGACGTCCATGCAGCAGCGCGTGCGGCGGAATGGATCATAATATTATCGGCAGTGGGTTATGATTTTTGGAATTACACCGCAAAAAGAGCCGTTGGCATAGCATTGAAACCCGCGCCGATACTCTCACCGCAAATGGCCGTAGTGATACCGGCGTTAAACGAACAGGATTCGATTGGAGAAGCAATCCGCGGAATTTTGGCGGCCAATCCAACCGGGCTAAAACAAATCATCGTCGTGGATAATGGATCAATAGACGCAACCGCCACCATCGCAAGGCATGCCGGCGCGTATGTTATTTGGGAGGATGAACGCGGATATGGCGCCGCATGTTTGGCCGGAATTGCGGCGCTAAATGACAGCATCAACATCGTTATGTTTATGGATGCTGATGGGTCCGACAACCCAAATGAAGCCGCTAGTATAATTGCACCAATACTATGCGGTGCGGCAGATTTGGTTATTGGATCACGCAGCCTTGGGCAGATGGACCCTGGCGCCATGTCCATGCCGCAAAGATTTGGCAATTGGCTGGCACCGCTTTTGGTGCGGATTATTTGGGGCGTACGTTATACCGATTTGGGTCCGTTCCGTGCCATTCGGCGGGACAAGCTGAGACAGTTGGATATGGCCGACAGGGATTTTGGCTGGACGATTGAAATGCAAGTGCGCGCCGCAAAATTGGGCTTTGCTGTCACCGAAGTCCCTGCAAATTACCGCAAGCGCATTGGTGTTTCCAAAATTTCAGGAACCGTTTCGGGCGTATTAAAGGCGGGTATAAAAATCTTATTTGTCATCGGCCGTGAAGCGTTTGGCGACTTTGACCAAAGCGCCGTAAGCCATCGTATTGGCGTAAATACGGAAAAAAGAAGGGTTCGAAATGCTTAAACGAAAACTCCTTTTATATGCTGCAATATTGAGTGCTTCTGCGGCGGCGATGGCGCAAAATAATGCGGTCAATTGGATAGGCGATTTTCGTAATGGATTGGCCGGCTGGAACGTCGTGCGCATCGACAAGAAAGTTCCTGCGACAATATTTCGCGCGGCCATTATCGGCGGTGTAGCAGCGGTTGAAGCCAAAGCGGTCAAAAGCATGGCGCTGCTGACCAAACAAACCACCGTCAATTTGGGTCAAACGCCAATTTTATGCTGGCGTTGGCGCGTGTCGGGCGTTGTAAAATCAGCCGATATAACCCGTAAATCAGGGGACGATCAGGCTGCACGCATTTATGTGGGTCTCGATTTACCTGCTAAAACTATGTCAATTGCAGCACGCGCTAAAGTTGCACTTGCGCGGCAAAAAGGCGGCAGTGCTGTTCCCGATGGCGCGTTAAACTATGTTTGGGATAATAAACTTACCGCCGGTACAGCGCGGGCCAATGTTTATACGGACCGCGCCCGAATAATTGTGCAACGATCCGGCAATGCACAAGCTGGCCAATGGGTAACCGAGCGGCGCGATCTGGCCGCAGATATAGCCAGCCAATTTAAGACCAATGCAGGCCGCGTCATTTCAATTGCTGTATCTAGTGATACCGACAATACTGGCGAGACTATTACGGCTGCATTTGCCGATATTCACCTGGTCAATCGCACCGCATCATGTCAATTTAACTAGGGTCAGGACCTATTAAATACGCATCTGAGGCGTCAAAATGGCAAAGAACCGGGAGCAAAATGCCTGCAGTGGATAGTTATCTAACCACAAGGGCATTTTGTTTCGGGATCGAAGCCATTTTGACGTCCTTTGGATTTGACCGATTTTTGTCCAGTGCTTCGTTGGCATCGCTTGAAATATGTTCATATTCCTGCACAATGCCTCCTAACCCTGAACAAAATCGCCTCAAACCTCAGATGCGTATTTAATAGGTCCTGACCCTAATTAAACTGGAGTGTATATTATGAAGGCAGCATCCTTGTTATTCCTGCGTATATCAACGGGTTTATTATGCGTTATATGGGGTATCATCCGTATGGCGGAACCGGCAGCAGGCGTGGGCGTGAACACAAAATATTATGGCGGGTTTTTGGCCAATGTCAGTTGGCAATTGCCATGGGGCATAATGATGGCAGCGACGGGTTTGCTCGTAATATTGGGGCTGCTTCGCAAATATAGCTATCCTTTGCAGGCCGCAATATTATGCTTTGGCGCATTGGCAATATGGAAATATCTTCTCGATCCGTTGGGGCTGTATTTGTTGGACCGGGAATCAGCGCAGGTGCTATTTTTCCCATCTTTGGCTATGGCCGCAGCGACACTTGTTTTGATCGCGTTTCGCGGTGATGACCTGTATAGCTTAGATGAAAAAATGAGCCGAAAATAATGCCCTTACCACGCCTTGCTTTGTTTACGCGTTTTCCTGTTGCAGGTCAGGCAAAAACCAGATTGATTCCAAAAACAGGGGAACAAGGCGCGGCGGATATTCACCGATATTTGACTGAAAAAACCGTTGCCACTTTGCGCCAATCCGGCTGCCCGTTGGAGATTGCATATACCGGCGCAAGTGAAAGCGATTTTGCCGATTGGCTGGGCAATGATATTCGGTTTGTGGCGCAGGCAGAAGGCGACCTGACGGCAAAATTGCTTGCGATGCTTAATCCTGCACCTGTCATATTTTTTGGCGCGGACACGCCTGATTTATCAACCCGTCATGTCGAACAAGCGGTGGCGGCTTTGTTGGACCACTCTGTTGTGATCGGCCCAGCAGAAGATGGCGGCTATTATTTGATTGGGGTGAAACAGCCTTTTGATTTTCTGTTCCCCGATATGCGATGGAGCAGCGACGCCGTTTTGCCTGAAACCTTAAATCGGTTGGCTGCGCATGGCATCAAACCATTGATGCTGGAAACGCTATCCGATTGCGATCGGCCCGAAGATTTGGCGCGATGGCCGGGGCTTGCCGCATGTTACGCGTAACCATATTGATCCCCGCGCTGAATGAAGCAAGGGCGTTGCCCGGTACGATCAAAGGACTGGCCGCATTGGTCCCTCAACCCGACGAGATATTGCTTGTCGATGGGGGTAGCCATGATGCGACATTCCAATTGGCTCTGGATGCAGGATATAAAGCAATAGTCTCGCCTAAAAAAGGACGCGGGGCGCAGATAAATTTTGGTGTGGCCAAAGCAACAAGCGAAGTGGTTTGTGTATTGCATGCCGATACGGTTTTACCCGTCGATGCCATCCATATTATCCGTGACGCAATGGCGGATAGCAAAACTGCATTGGCCAGTTTTACGCCGCGTTTCGCTGGCCCGAAAGGAACCCGGTGGGGAACGACACTGCACAATTATCTAAAGACATGGTACATACCGCTTCTGTTTCGGCCGCATTTATTCTTTCGCGGTGCCCGGTTGTTATTTGGCGATCATGCGATGTTTTTTCGGGCGCAGCCGTTCTTAGAAATTGGCGGATGCGATGAGCGCGTGGCGGTCATGGAGGAAGCTGATCTTTGCATCAAACTGGCGCAGTTTGGAAGGACGCGAATGGTACCGCGCTGGGCATGGACATCGGACCGCAGGATAACCGAATGGGGTCGGTGGCGCGCTAACTGGATCTACGTAAAGGTTGGGGTCATGTGGGCCGTCGGTGCGCGCGAACGGCTGGCCGAACATTATCCCGACGTGCGTTAACAGCAAGCCGCTGCTTCCGTTCCATCCACAGGGACAGCGAATGGCAAGCCGCCACCGCAGCCCGCAAACACACCAAAATGCCGAGAGAAATCTCCGATAAATTCGAAATGCGGGGCAAAACGCGTATCCGCCAGCATCTTCCAGCTATTGCCGCAAATCGGGAAAATCCGGCCAGCCTCGATCACATGATATTTGTCGAGCATGAAGGCCCGTTCCTGCCCAGCTATGTCGCCGCGATAGATGACCGCTTGACCATAATCCTCACACTCAGGTTCCAAATCTGCTAATTTGAACAAGCGGTACGTGGCGGAGAAAAACGATATACCGTCCAGTTTTGCGGCGATGAGCGGATCGCCAATGCCCAGCGGACGATCTTTTACCAAGCGCGGATCGTCAAACCCTGCTTGTTTGGCCAGTTTAAGAAAATCACCCCAATATAACGCGCCCGACAGGCATTCGCCGTGCAATATCGGATCTTGCAATAAGGCCTCGGGTACACGGCGGTCCGAATAGACATCTGAAAAATACATTTCACCGCCTGGTTTTAACAGCGTATGCGCCGCGCGAAATACCGCCGCTTTATCGGCAACCAAATTAATCACACAGTTCGATACGATCACATCAAAACTATTCTCGGCCAGCCCCAGCTCGCTCAATTTTTCAATATCTCCTTCGATGAAAGCAACATTACTGCGTTCATAATCAAATCGTTCGCGGTGCCATTCCAAATGGCGATTTGCTATTTCCAGCTGTTCCTTTGTGGCATCAATGCCTGTAACATGGCCGCTTTCACCTACCAACTGCGCCAATATATACGCGTCCTGTCCCGACCCTGATCCAAGATCGAGAATGTGCGCGCCCTCAATTGAAGCCGGAACAACCAAGCCGCATCCATAATAACGGCTGGACACATCCGGATGAACATTGGACAGGGCAATACGCACCGCAGGCGGCGGCGCATCCTCCACCGTGCAGGCGTCGGTCAATAAATCCGATGAACCTTGCAGCATCTTGCCATAATATTCTTGGCTATTTTCAAGGTTCATTTTTGGGCCTTTATGAAAGATGATTTAAGCGATTATTCGACATCAGCAGCTGAATTGTTACAGACGTTTTGTAACGGTTTGGCAAATATGTACGAAAGTATGCGTAATGACACGAACATCCACCTTGGCAGCATCTCCTTTTGCGCTTGATGCAGCAGCACCGTTAAATCCTGCCAAGTTTATTGACCCTTACATCACGGCCAAAGGCGAACCGCGCGCGCGCGTGGCAATGACTGACTTGACAACATTGTGGTTTAATACCGGGACATTGTGCAACCTGGCCTGTCAAAACTGTTACATCGAAAGCTCACCAACCAATGATGCTTTAGTTTATATCAGCGAAAACGACGTTCGGACCTATCTTGACGAGATTGCCGCCGATAATCTGCCTGTGCGAGAAATTGCCTTTACCGGCGGTGAGCCGTTTATGAACAAGGCGATGATGCCGATATTGGCGCTGTGCCTTTCGCGCGGCTTTTCGGTTTTGGTTTTAACCAATGCCATGCGTCCGATGATGCGCTTTCAAGAGCAATTGCTGGCCTTGCACGGGCGTGATCGCATAACATTCCGCGTCAGCCTGGATCATTTCAGCCAACACGCGCATGAGGCAGAGCGCGGTCCAAAAAGCTGGGATATTGCGCTATCCGGGTTATCGTGGTTGGCGCAAAACGGGTTTTCCGTTGCTGTCGCTGGACGGCATCTTGGTGCAGAAACCGATCTTGAGGCGCGCGCTGGCTATGCAGCACTGTTTGCCGCATATAAAATTCCCGTTAATGCCAATGATCCTGCGCAATTGGTGCTGTTTCCTGAAATGGATGCACATGCGGATATTGCTGAAATTTCCGTTGGCTGCTGGGAAATATTGAAGGTCGACCCCGCAAACATGATGTGCGCGTCCAGCCGAATGGTTGTGAAACGCAAAGGCGATGCTGCGCCCCGCGTGGCGGCCTGTACCCTGCTACCCTATGACCCGCAATTCGATATGGGCGCGACGTTGGCCGAAGCCAGCGCCGATATTGCCCTAAACCACCCCCATTGCGCGCGTTTTTGTGTTTTGGGCGGGGCCAGCTGCTCGGCCTAATCTTGCTTATGCGTGTTTCCCTAATACCCGGCCCGCAACCGCATCCAGTTTTTGGACCAAGGCCGGATCGCGGCTGGCAGGATCGGTAATCAAGGCAAAATCAAGCACAGTATCTATTGGGCTTTCCGTGCGTTCAAGGGGAAGCGAGCGGGCAAGATGCGTGATTAAATTACGGCCCATTTCGGCATTTGCCATCAGCTGCGCAATAACCGCTTCGACCTGCACCGGTGCCTCATTTTCGCGCCAGCAATCATAATCGGTGACCATCCCGATTAACGCATATGGCAGCTCTGCCTCCCGCGCCAATTTCGCCTCTGGCATTGCGGTCATACCAATCACATGTGCGCCCCATTGGCGGTACATATGGCTTTCTGCGCGGGTGGAGAATTGCGGCCCCTCCATTGCCAAATAGGTGCCCTTTTCATGCACCTGTGCCCCGGCGGCGCGCGCCGCAGCGATGGCCAATTTCGACAAACGCGGGCAAACCGGATCCGCGACGGAAACATGCGCGACCAAACCGTCGCCAAAAAAACTTTTCGCGCGCGCAAATGTACGGTCGATAAATTGGTCCACACACACAAAACTGCCCGGTGCCATGCGCTCATCCAAAGATCCTATTGCGGAAACCGATAACAAATCCGTTACGCCAAGCCGTTTCATCGCGTCGATATTAGCGCGGTAGTTCAACTGGCTTGGACCAATTTTATGCCCCCTGCCATGGCGCGGCAAAAAAACGCAGCGGACATCGCCAATATTGCCGACCAGCAAGGCATCGGACGGCGCGCCCCATGGCGTATCCACGATTTGCCACTGCGCATTTTCAAGGGCATCCAGTTGATAAAGCCCGGAACCACCGATGATCCCCAATGTCCATTTTGTCATGATCGCTATTCGGTCCTAATTCTATTTTGGTTTCAAATGCATATACCGTTACCCTAAATTACTGTGATAAATATTCGGCGTGGGTAACTTTATCGGCATATTCTGCGTATCTTATTCAATAGGTCCTGACCCTAGGTTAAGCTTACATGAAAGTCCTCCATGTCAAATCTCAAATCACACAGTCCCTTATCCGCGTCTATAATCAGTCGCCGTAGCTTGGTTGCCGTATTGGCACTCGGTCTGTCCGTTGCGGCGTGTGCGAAACCTGCAAAAGTTACTGATAAAGCGTGGACTAAGTCTGGCGATGATAGCAAACAAATCGGTCATGATATTTGGGACGCGCTGCTGGCCAAATATGTGCAGCCGGCCAATGACGGCGTGAACCGCGTTGCATATGCCGAACTGAAGCGGGCCGATGCAGCAACATTGAAAAGCTATATTTCTGCAATGCAGTCAGTAAAGATCAGCAGTTATAGCCGCAATGAACAATTCGCGTTTTGGGTGAACCTGTATAATGCTGTGACGGTAGATATCATTTTGGACAATTATCCAATTGAATCTATTCGTAAAATAGGAGCACTTGGGCAGGGTCCATGGGGCAAAAAGCTTGTCACGGTTGAGGGTAAGAAATTATCATTGGATGATATAGAACACGGCATATTACGGCCGATTTGGAAAGATGTGCGTATTCATTATGCCGTAAACTGCGCCTCTATCGGATGCCCAAATTTGGCAGCGCAAGCGTTCCGGGCCGACCGTTTAGAGGCGATGCTAAATCAAGCTGCATCAGATTATATAAATCATCCGCGTGCTTTTTCGGCCAAGGATGGAAAAATCACCGCATCAAGTATTTTTGACTGGTATGAAGATGACTGGGGCAATGTCGCTGCCGTTCTCGCACATGCCCGCAAACATGCAAAAGGCGATACAGCGGTCATGTTGGCCGTTGCAAAAGAGATAAGCGGCTATGATTATAATTGGAGTTTGAACGATATGGCTTGAGGTCCTGCAGCAAATTTTTGTTGTTGAGCGCGACATTTTGATATGCATTTAAGCTGCGCTTTTTTGGAGGGGAAAACTAATTTTTGCACAGGATAAAGACGGCATTTCTAATATTGCGCTGCAACAGATTAGCTCACTTAAAATAACGACGATTATTTTGCCGTATATGCGGCTAAGGTAAACGCCGCGCAATTTTACCCTCAGCAATCCACCCGCTCATCACGGGTTGCAGCTACGGTGCGGGTTTGGTTGCCGCTTCAGCAATCACTATTTTAGCCCTAGCTACCGCTTCATCTGTCAAAACTTTGCCTGCCTCGATATCGTCAGCAAGACCCATCAGCTTGGGACCCGTGACCGAACCGTTCTGCGCCTCCTCTATCACTGTCACGCCGTTTCCGCGTGCAATTACAGCGTCCCATTCGGCGCGGACGGCGGCCCAATAGGCACTGGTTGCGGTCCAATAGTCATCCGCGCGTTTCGCATCGAACCCTTCGAATTTGGTATAGGTGTTCAGCGTCATTTCCTGAACGAAGGGTACGAGTTTGCCGTCTTTCATCCCCATTTTCATATTGTCCTGCCAATGTATCCAGCCCCCGGGCGCTGGCGAATGGCGGTTGATGGCGTAATAGCGGTCATATACCGGCTTGCGCACCGCATCGCGCCTAGCAAGCGGTCGCCAGGTCCAACCCGAACGCCAACGGGGGATACCGCCTTGCACGTCCCATTCGCCAAAGCCGCCGTAACGCGGGCTATCATCGGTTTGCCACACGGTCTGCGACCAGCGGCCTTTGCGCATTTTCTCCGGCACGGTTTCCAGTTGCCACCGGTTCGGTCCGGTATAAACGAGAAAGCTTTCCGGCTCATACACCCAGTCCTGCCGCCAATGTTTGATCGGAAAGATTTTGCCGTCATGTTCGGCAATCAGGATGTGCTGGAGGACAATTTTGCGTCCCGTATCTTCAATCACGCGCACCACTTCATGTCCGCCTGACACTTTGGGCGCGATGGGCGTGTAATCCGGCTGCCATGCAGTCTGTTCCTGAAAGTCAAACTTGACCTTGTAAGTGCCCGCCATTGCCAGAATGTTTGTCCGGTCGGCTGCAAGCTTTACAGTCTCGATTGCGGCCGGTTGCGCACCTATCGGGCCATGCGCCAGTGCAGGGCTGACCGCCATCGCCGCCACCAAAAGACCAAGGCACAGATTATATTTTGTCAATTTCATGATTATTCTCCTTGATATAGCGATCAAAATTGTACGCTCAGCGATGCACTGAAATTGCGGCCTGGCTGCGTGAAGGCGTCGGTGATGAGCGACGTGCTGGCTAGGCCGCGGACGTCGGCATATTCGATGTACCGCTTGTCTAGGATGTTGAAGAGGCCTGCGCGCAACGTGAAGCGTTCGGCGATCCGCACAAAAGCGGTCGCATCAAGAATAGTGTAGCCGCCGGGCCGGAAACAGGCCGGCGTGCAAAGCCCTGCGACACGGCTTGCTTCTTTACGCGCGGCATGGGTAACAATCAGCTGCCCGCCGAAATTGCCCGGCGGTGCGCGGTATCCCAGCCCCATGACCAGCTTCAAAGGATCAACCGTTTGCAATGGCGTTTCGAAATTGGCGGCATTGAACTGGTCGCCCTTGGCATAGGCAATGGCAAGATTGCCGGTCAGGCCCCAATCGGTGCGCGCATCAAGGCGGCCCTCGATACCTTGCACCTTTACCCGGTTGAGATTTTGATATTGGAATAGGATCGGACTTGCGACGGTACCAGTGCCGCCGACCTGTACCTGGCTGATGAAATTGCGGTACGTGCCGGAATAGGCGGTAATGCTGGCATCGAAAGCTTTGGTGTTGAACCGCAGTCCGCCTTCAAACGTCGCGCTGGTTTCCGGTTTTAAGTCAGGATTACGGAGCGTGCGATAAGCAAAGGGGAAGGCGCCGGGATTATCGAAAAACTGGTTGATCTCTATGGGACTGGGTGCCTGAAATCCGCGTGCGTAGTTACCAAATACGCTGACCTGCTCGGCGAGCTTGACCACCGCGCCGAATTTGGGTGTCAACCTTGATCCGTCTTGCCCCGATCCAACAAAAAAAGCGGGCAGCAATGGGTCTTGCCTTGGACTAATCTTGTAATAGTCAAATCGGATCGCCGGGAACAGCCGCACCACGCCATCGCCAAAGACAATCTGGTCAGCCAGATACAAGCCCGACAGCGTGAAATCGGTCACCGGAAAGGCGCGCGTCGGGAAAACATCGGGCGGCGTCGGCACGGTGCCATCGCGCAGACCCCGCTGCCGCGTTTCGGAATAGTCGCCGCCATAGAGCAATGTGTGTTCGGCGTTGCCGGTCGTGAAGCCGCTACGTCCCTCTACCGCCCCGCCCAGAACCTGGTTTTCAAACATATTGATGCGCGTGCGGTCGAGTGCGGTGTTCCGGTCTTCGGCGCTGAACTGACGGTTTTTGCCATTCTGCCAATATAGTGAGAGTTGCAGGTTATCGGCGATACCGCTGCCGGTGATCGTCCAATCGAGGCTGATCCGGTCACGCGTAATAGTATCGCGCGCATCAAGATCAAGCACTCCGGTGGCGCTGACAACGGGCGCGGCGGCACGGCCCGATAAAACTTCGGTCGTTGTCAGGGCGTCAAGATGATCGACGGTCAGGCGTAGGCGGTTCTGCCCGTTGGGCGTCCAGACGATTTTGCCTAGCGCGGCATTTGAAGCGGTATCTTGGGGATTGGGCGCGGTGCGTCTGTTGTCCGGACCATCGCGCGTGGCCGAAAAAGCAGCATTATTTTTCAGTTCCCTCCCATCGCGGCGGGTATAGGCGCCTAAGATCGAGAATTGACCAGCAGAGGCGGCTGCGATGACTGTCCCGGTTACTTCATTGTCGGCACTGTCATAACCGGCGCGCACGAGGCCAGCAAATGACTTGCCGTGCTTTAACAGATCGGCAGGGTCACTCGTGAGGAAACTGACAGCACCCGCCAGCCCGTCGCTGCCGTAAAGCGCAGAGGCTGGTCCGCGTAGAATCTCGACCGACTTGACCACACCAATATCGACAAAATCGCCCCGTCCCGCGCTTTGAGCCCCGAACGAAAATCCATCGGGAACGCGAATGCCATCAACCTGTATCAACACGCGGTTGCCCTCGATCCCGCGAATGTTAAAACTCTCATTGCCGCCGCGCCCGGTGGAGGAGAAGGCCGCCGTAAAGCGCGACGGTGCGCGGCGGACGCTGACGCCAGGTTCAAAGCGGATCAGGTCGCGCACGTCCGAGGCGAGATCATCCGCAATTTTTTCGTCACTAATCACAGTCACGGTCGCGGGAACCTCGGAAATTGGTTGCGCAATCTTTGTGGCGGTCACCGTAATCGTTCGGCTATCGCTGCCTTCGTCATAAGGCGCGCTGCTTTGCGCCTGCGCAGGCGGCGTGACCCACATTAATGTAATAGCCGTTGCCGATACCCCAACCCGAAATTTTCCCAACACGTTATTTCCTTCTTGTATATGCGAACGATTCGCATTAGCGATATGGCATTCATCAAGACTACTCGTCAAATGCTTTCTTGCGAATGATTCTCAATAATCCGTCACGTTTTTTCAAGGACAACAAATATGCATACTCAAGGGACGTATCGCCGCCGCAATTCCAGCAACAGGGCGGCTCGCGTTCTTGCCTTGGCGGTGGTCGCCGGGTCGTTGCCCGTGCAAACTGCGCTGGCACAAGACCAAGACGCGGACGACGATCCCGTTCTGGAAATCACAGTTACGGGTTCCCGGATCGGGGCGGAGCTAAAAGACATTCCGACGGCAATTTCCGTTTTGGACCGGGAGGCGTTGGCCCGTCAATTCGGCGTGTCGAGCAACCTCTTGCGCGCGCTCGACGCGACGGTGCCCGGTCTGAATGTGTCCAGCGGAGACCGTTCGCAAAGCACGACTACGATCCGGGGACGCACGCCGAGTTTCCAGATTAATGGCGTACCGGTCAATCAGGGCCTGCGGCCGTCAAACAGCAATTCAGCTGTCCAGATTAGCCCTTATGGTCTTGACCGGATTGAGGTGGTGCGCGGCGCAACCGCATTATTCGGCGCGGGGTCACCCGGCGGCATCATCAACCTGATTACGCGGCGCGCCGCAACGGACAGGCTTGAAATTGACGCCGTGGCGCAATCTGCTTTCAATACTAACACTGCGGGCGGCTCGTTTGCCAATGACCTATATGCAGGCATTGGCCAAAAACTTAGCAATTTCGATTATTATACAGGCTTTGGCTATCAGAATTACAGCGCTGAGCGCGACCCGAACGGCACGCGGCTTCCCGGCACCGAATTTAGCAGCCTTGCCCTCAATGGATCCTTAGGCTGGGCTGTGTCCAGTCAAACGCGGCTCCGCTTTACCGGCACTTGGTACCGCGAAAATCCGGGACAGGAATATAATCAGGATGGCGCAGATATTGACGCGGGAATTCTGTTCCCACGTGTCGTTGCAGTTAACCCCAATCCCTTCCGCAGTCAGGCCAAGGATGGGCTTTATACGCTCGCGCTCAGCCTCGAAAGCGACAATGTGCTAGGCCATAAGCTGTTTGCCGCCGCCTATCATCAACGACAGCAATTTCGCCAGCGCGCCAATTTTCAGGATGCCAATGGCGGCGCGGACGATTTTTTCAGCGATGATCGTACCAACCAGACGACGGGGCTTCGGCTGACACTCGCACGCAAATTTGCGCTTGGCCAAACCGCTGAAATCGGCATTGAATATGGCGTCGATTATCAGCGCGACAATTTGATCCGGTTGCTGCTTGATCCGGCAAACCCGGCAACGGTCACCGGCTTCATCGCACCGGATGTAACGCTCAATACAACCGGTTTGTTCGGACAAACCACATTGAGTATGGGCAAGATCAAATTGTCGGGCGGTGCGCGGCAAGAACTTTACCGGGGCAAGATCGGCACAAGGCTGGCCAATCTCGGCCTTCCTGGGACCGGCGCGCCGGGCAGCTTCAAGAAAGAGGATTTGCTATTGCTTAACGCTGGGCTGGTATACGATCTGACTGGCCGTTTTCAGCTATATGCGAGTTTCAATCAGGGCGCCGAACTAACGCAGATTGGCCGCGCTGCGCGCCGTGCAACCAACGCCCTTTTAATCAGTCCGCAGCCCGCCATTTCGGAGCAGTTTGAATTGGGCGCACGCGGCGACATCGGGGCGATCAATTTGAGCCTTGCGGCCTTTTATTCCCGGTCGGAAGCTGCGGCATTGCTGCAAGCGGATCCAAGCTGCGCAGGCCAGTCCTTCTGTCCCCTTATTCCCTTGCGTGCGCCGCAGCGGGTTTGGGGCGTTGAAGGGTCGCTCGATTGGAAACCCGTCGATGCCGTCAACATCGGCGGTATATTCACATGGCAGCGCGGTGAGATATTCAATGACGATGAAGCGCGTTTCATTCCCTTTGGCGCCGATACCATTTCGCCAACACGATTCACAGCTTATGCCGCATGGAAACCAAACGAAAAACTCAGCACGCGGATGCAAGCCACTTATGTCGCAGCAGCGAACTTTTTCTCGACCACCGAACAGGTCAATCTCGGCCTTATCAACACGCCATCCTATCTGATTGCCGATGCGACCGCCGGATACAAAGTTGGTCCTGGCGAGATTTCGCTGGGCATCGCTAATCTGTTCAACCGCGAATATGAAAATGTCACCAGTCTGGCGCGCGGATTTACGCGTTCATTTGCAACCGGGCGGCGCGTGACCATCGGCTATATGGCACGCTTTTAAGGCCATGCTATGGCAATGAGGTACGCAGAAACATCAACATCGCAAATTCGGCGTAAGCCTGTGCCGCTTGCTTTTTGGCTGCACTCCATTTTCGGGCTAAAGCTTAGCCTGTTCCTTGGTTTCGTCTGCCTGACCGGAACTATTGCGACAGTAAGCCATGAAATCGAATGGCTCTACAAACCCGAACTCCGGGCGACAGCAGTGGTCGGCGAGACAAATTGGGGCGCGATGTGGGATGCTGCTGCCCACGCGCATCCCGCTGCCACGCTGGGCAGCATTGGCAGTTTCGAACGCAATGATGCCGCCTATTTTGTGAAATCGGTCTCCGCTACCGATGTCAGCGGCAAAGATTTCACAATATATGCCGATCCCGGCACGTCACAGGTTACTGGCCATGAATATGGCCGCAGTTTTCAGGATTTCATGCGCGCGCTACATTACTATCTTTTCGCGCCCACGGCCATCCCCTTGTATATCGTGACCTCGCTCGGCTTTGTGCTGATCCTATCGCTTGTTACCGGATTAATCGCATACAAGAAATTCTGGCGCGGTTTTTTTCGGATGCCTCGCTGGCATCGCGGCGCGCGGACATGGTTTGGTGACCTGCACCGTTTGGCAGGGCTATGGTCGCTTTGGTTTGTGACGGTGATCGGGCTCACTTCCATTTGGTATTTTGCTGAACATACTGGGCTTGATTTTGAAACACATGCGCCTGCCGTTGCCTTGGTAGCAGACCGACCTGCCATCACAGGCGTTCAAATCAATGAATGGGCTTTGCTGGCAAAGGAACATATGCCCGGACTCGCAATTACGGCCATTTCCTTGCCCTATGAAGCCAGTGAGCCCGTTATTGTACAGGGGCAGTGGCAAGCGTGGTTGGTGCGTGAGCGCACGAACGCGGTTTTCATCAATCCCGCAAACAATCGTGTCATTGGCGCGCGCGCCGCGCACAAAATGGGCGCTGGTGAGCGTATTGTGCACACCGCCGACCCACTGCATTTTGGCACATTTGGCGGCCTGCTGACCAAATTGATTTGGGTGCTATTCGGTCTGTGCCTGACAATAATGGCAGGTAGCGGCGCTTATATCTATGCAAAGCGAACAAAAATCGCACTTTCATCAGGCGTGACGTTCGCGTTTCTCGATTATCTAGGGGCGTGGAAATGGCCAAGCGCCCTCGCGGTTACAGCGGTTCCGGTTGTCAGCTTTTGGTTCTGGTAAGCCGTTCCTATTCATGCAGTGATTGGTAAGGCAAATGAACCATGACGCAAATGAACAGCGATAATGAGTAACCACGCATGCCTGCGGGGCATCCAGATGTCACGTGAACACGCCGCGGCCATATCCGGGCACATTCAGTACCAACGGTTTCTTTTTGAGATTAAATGTCAGCCCGCTCTAATTCCCGTTCAACAGCCGCATTTTATACGCATCCAAGTGGAAATAGCTGGGGTCGAATTCACACAATTCGGCCAAAGCGTCGGCATCGCGGAACATGATCCAGCTGCGGTCGCGTTCGATATATCCGGCGTTTACCAGCCATTTTAGCACGCGGTTTGTGTGGATTGGCGTCAACCCCAGGGCATCGGCGATGTGCGTTTGGGTTAGCGGCAGACGGAAACCGTGTTCTCCGGCCTCATCCACAATTTGCGCGCGGCGGTGCAATTCCAATAGAAAGCTGCCGATTTTTTCGCGCGCAGTATGGCGGCCATTGCGGACAATTTGTTCGCGCAGAAACGCTTCTTCCTGAACCTGCGTCCACCAGAACGCCATGGTCAGCGTTCCTGAGCCGCGCAACATATTTTGCACCGCAATAGGCGGAACGGAAAACACCGAAACATCGGTGACTGACATCACATTATGATCGGCCTGCGCCGCCACCAAAACTTGTAAATCAAAAATATCGCCGGGCAGCAGGACATTCAAAATCTGCCGCCTGCCATCCTCCAGCTCTTTATACCGGATCGCCCATCCCTTGCGCATAATAAGCGTGCTCGCCATCGTTTCGCCTGCGGTAACGATACTTGTGTTGCGGTTAAAATCGATGATCTTTCCGGCAATACCGGCAATAATGGCTTCGTCAGTTTTGGTAAGATCGGTATAGAATCGCAACCGTTTGAGCAGGGCCTGTTGCGGCGCAGAATTTTGCATTGGCATAGTTTTTTGGAATGGTTCGTCGTCAGGCATATCTATCTATACGCGGGCTAGCCACACTGAACATCATTTTATTGCAACCATATACGCGCACGATGCGTTAGAATATGGGGTATGCATAAAATGCGATGTATAAAGGGTTGCGGCGGTTGAATATTGAAATGAACATTATTCGGCGACCCCGAACGCGCCGCGCCCAGTTGGGACTTGCGGCATTGTTTTTTTTGGCGGCATCCCCGGCAATGGCCCAGGATACGGCGCAAGACCCGATTATCCCCGATGAAGAGTTTGAAGCAGCACTGAAGGGTCTTGATCCGCTGACCGCACCGCCATTGCCCACGATTGAGGAATGGGAAAAACGGGAAAACGATGCTGAAATGCTATCGGATATTATCGCTGAAGACCCGCAAATTGACGAACCGTTAAAGCCTGTCGCCACATTTGATTCTGAACCCGTTGCAGAACCGTCAACAGGGGATGACGACGCCGATACGCAGAAAATCCGTTACGCGTGGACAATCGAAGGTGCCGATGCACAAGGCGGCGCTTATGGCGATATAATTGCGCAATTCAAAAAACTGTCCGCGCTGGAGGATGGCGATGGCAGGGCGGACAATGGCGCGATGATTGCCGCGCGGCTAGCCGAGGACCAGCAACTGGCGATCAGCCTGTTTTCCAGCCAAGGCTATTTCGATGCGACCCTGAACGGACGAATTGAGCAGCCCGCCAAAGAGGGCGATCCCGTTGCGGTAATTTTGAACATCACGCCGGGGCCCCGGTATCTGCTGGGCGCAATCAATTTTGATGCGCCTGCTGTGGAACCATCCGCGCTGATAACCGATAATTTTGTGCCGAAATCTGGCGAGGCAATTGTCGCCGAACGGATATTATCGGCAGAGGCCAATATCGCGCTGGTTCTGCCGCAACAAGGATATCCGTTTGCCAAGGTGGGGCAGCGCGACATATTGCTCGATCCCGAAACGATAACCGGCGATTACACCCTGCCCATTGATACCGGACAGCGCAGTGTTTTTGGCAAAATCGTGACCAAAGATGGCGGCGTGTTTGCCGCAGACCATATCGAATTGCTGCGCCGTTTCAAAATTGGCGAGCTTTATGATAGCCGCAAACTGGACGATTTGCGCGCGGCTTTGGTGGCCACGGGATTGCTGTCCAACATCGCGGTCGAACCTGTTTTATCCGGTGAACGCACGCCCAGCGGCGAACCTTATGCTGGATTGCCCTATGCCGATTTGCTCATTTCGCAGGATCCCGGCCCGGCCCGCACGCTCGCGGCCAGCGGCGGGTATAGTACCGGGCAAGGACTGCGCGTTGAGGGCAGTTGGACCCACCG
>JANOKA010000224.1:0-3042 GCA_031418995.1 Sphingomonadales bacterium
ATCGGCAAGCGCATCACCATCAAAGGCTTCCTCTATCCGGACTTCTATTCGCAAGTTCCGGAATTCAATGCGGACATGGCTGCGCTTATCACGTCCGGTGCGGTCAAGGGGCGCGAAACGGTTAAGCAAGGCCTTGAGAAAGCACCCGAAGCATTCATCGGCTTGTTCAGCGGCGAAAACACCGGAAAGATGCTGGTTAAGCTCTGACAATCAATATGCGGCGAAGCGTTGTTAGCCGCGATAAAGCGGGTTGGTGAATTCAGCGTTAGCGCTTGCCGTAACGTCAATATAGCTATTGTTGCACAAAAGCATCACTGCGCAAATTTCGCAGGAATCTGCGCTTTATCACCATGACATTCGTATGCGATTTCGGTAGTTTGTTACAAAATAATTTCAAAACAGGAGAGATGATGATGTCCGGACGTGACAAAACCCTTAGCCACGCATTAAAGTTTTCAGCGGCTTGTTTAGCCCTTGCGATGCCAAGCCTGTCCTACGCTCAAGAAGAGCCGCAGGCCGAAGAAGAAAACGCGAACGATGAAATCGTCGTTACCGCGCAGGGCCGGACCCAGCTTCTTTCCGACGTTCCTGTCGCCATTTCGGCAGTGACCGCCGAAACGCTGCAGAACAGCGGCGCCAACGATATTCGCCAGCTCAATCAGGTTGCGCCATCGCTGCTCGTCTCGTCAACCGGCTCGGAAGCAAACGGCTCGGCGCGTATTCGCGGTATTGGCACCGTCGGCGACAACCCCGGCCTTGAAAGCTCGGTTCCCGTATTCATCGATGGCGTATATCGCTCACGCTCGGGCATCGGCCTTAACGAACTTGGCGAAATCGAGCGCGTTGAGGTCCAGCGCGGGCCGCAGGGTACGCTTGGCGGACGAAACTCGTCGGCTGGCCTCATCAGCATCTATTCGAAAAAGCCTAGCTTCACGTTCGGCGGCAGCGGCGAGCTGACTTACGGCAATTACAACTTCATGCGCGCCGCATCGAGCATCACCGGCCCGATCAGCGAGCAGCTCGCGTTTCGTGTCGATGGCGTTTACGTAAAGCGTGACGGTTTCTACACAGACCCGCAAAATGGCAAAGACATCAACGACCGCGATCGGTACTTCCTGCGCGGCCAATTGCTGTTCGAACCCACCGACGCGCTGTCGATCCGCCTGATCGCTGATTACACCAGCCGCGCGGAAAAATGCTGCGCGGCGACCTATGTCGATCGCACGGTCAACCAGTTCATCGGCAACTTGAACAATCCCAGCACCGTGGGAGTGGCAGCATCAGCGACCACAAACAACATTATCAACGTGCTGCGTGATTTGGGCCAGCCGCTGGGTTCGTTCAATCAAGGCTATAGCCGCGATATATCGGTCAGCTCCAACCGCAGCTTCTTTGGCAAGACCAAGGATTACGGCTTTTCTGGCCAGATCGATTATGATTTCGGCGGTGCAACGCTAACCTCAATCACCGCCTACCGCCAATATCGTTCGGGCTCGGCGTCCGACACCGATTATGGCGAGGTCGATATTCTTTACCGCGGCATTGACAAAGATGCTTACCGTCAGTTCCATACATTTACGCAGGAACTGCGTTTGCAGGGCGAGGCTTTCGACGGCAAACTCGATTGGCTCGTCGGCGGATTTTTCTCTAACGAAAAGCTGACGGTTCGCGACAATCTACGCTTCGGCAATCAGTATGGCCGTTTTGCAACATGCCGCATCATTTCCGGTGGCGGTTTAGCGGGTCTTTACTCGCCCGCCAATCCTTCATGCGTGGTTCCCGTTGTCGGACAGGCGACAATCGGTGGCGCTTCGGGGCTGTCCGGTCCGGATGTTTTGGCGGCTTTCACGCGGCTTGATAACCTCAACAATCTGGGTACGACCAACGACCGTTATTTCCAGAACGGCACCAACTACGCGGCGTTTACCCACAATATCTTACACATCACCGATACCCTCGATCTGACGTTGGGCATCCGTTACACCAGCGACAAAAAGAAGTTCAATGCGACCTTCGGTAACGACAACACCGCCTGTACCGCCATTCAAGGGCTGGTGTCGGACGACTTGGTCAATCCGCTGACAACTGCAACGGCACGTGCGCTATCTGGCTCACTGATTGGTTTGGCTTGCCAGGGCAACTCAACAGCTGAATTGAACGGCGTTTCGATTAACGATAAGCGTAGCGAAGATGAATTTACCGGCACCGCAATCGTATCGTGGAAACCAACCGACGATCTGTTGGTCTACACCAGCTTTGCACGTGGTTATAAAGCAGGCGGTTTCAACCTCGACCGTTCGGCTCTTAAATCGCCGATTGGCACGTTCGCAGCTTCCGGCGGCGCGCAGGCCTTGGTCGGCAGATTGCAATTCGACCCCGAATTGGTCGATAGCTATGAGTTGGGCGCGAAATATTCGACCGGGCCATTCTCGTTAAGCGTCTCTGCTTTTCGCTCGGACTTCAGTAATTTCCAGCTGAATACCTTTAACGGGACGGTGTTCCTCGTGCAGTCGATTAACGGTTGCGGCGCAGATTTGGCTGGCGCTGATCGCGACCAGAACCTGTCTGCAGCGGGTACGAACTTCAACGCGGCTGCGGCAACCACCGGCACATGCGCGGCCAGCGATGTTGGTTACGGTGTTCGAGCAGAAGGCGTCGAGTTGGAAGCATCGTTGGTGCCAGTGCGTAACTTCCGCATCGCGGCCGGCCTGACGTTCGCAAAAACCGCGTACCGCCAGAATCTCGTTGGCAGCAAAACCGGTGCCGCGCTTGACCCGGCGCTGCGCAAATTGCCCGGCGACAATCTGTCGAACGCACCCGAACTGGTTGCCACGTCAAGCATGACATGGACGCCTGAAATCGGCAGCGGCGGGATGTCTGGCCTGGTGTACATCGACACCCGCTTGACCAGCGATTACAATACCGGCTCCGACTTGTTCCCGCAAAAGGAGCAAGACGGCTTCGCGGTATTCAACGCCCGCATCGGCCTTCGCGGTCCGGACGAAGCATGGGGCCTTGAACTTTGGGGCCAAAACATCTTCG
>JANOKA010000225.1:0-9130 GCA_031418995.1 Sphingomonadales bacterium
CCCTCGGTCCAGCCAGTGATACGCCAGAAATGATCGAAAAACTGTTTTTGGCAGGGGCCGACGCTTTCCGGATTAATATGAGTCACGGGGAACAAGCGGATAAGGCGGCTCTTGTCCAATATATCCGTGCGCTGGAAAAAAGCCATAACCGCCCAACGACAATATTGGTCGATTTGCAGGGACCAAAGCTGCGTGTCGGCAGCTTTGCCGATGGCAAGATAATGTTGGAAACCGGAGCAAGCTTTGTCCTCGACGCGGACAAAACGCCCGGCGATGTAAGCCGTGTGTACCTGCCGCATCCAGAGATATTTGCCGCATTAGAGGTCGGTACACGTTTACTGCTTGATGACGGAAAGCTGGTATTGCGCGTTACTGCAGTTGCCCCCGAACGCATCGATACCCGTGTCGAGGTCGGCGGCACTTTGTCCAATCGCAAGGGATTGAATGTACCCGATGTCGTCGTACCTGTCGCCGCGCTGACAGATAAAGACCGCAGCGATTTGGCCTTTGCCGTCGAATTAGGCGTCGACTGGATCGCCATGTCATTTGTACAGCGGCCCGAAGATGTAGCCGAAGGCCGCAAGTTAATTGGCGGAAAGGCTGCGTTGCTGGCAAAAATCGAAAAACCCGCCGCAATTAGCCGATTGGAAGAAATCCTTGAGCTGGCCGATGCGGTCATGGTGGCACGCGGCGATCTGGGCGTTGAAATGCTACCCGAAGAAGTCCCGCCATTGCAAAAAATGATCGTTAGCACGGCGCGCCGGATGGGCAAGCCAGTCGTTGTTGCCACGCAAATGCTGGAATCGATGATAACATCGCCGTCGCCCACCCGCGCCGAGGTGTCCGACGTGGCCACCGCTATTTACGACGGCGCAGATGCCATAATGCTGTCCGCTGAAACCGCTGCTGGCGCATGGCCGATTGAAGCGGTTTCAATCATGGACCGGATCGCCAAGCAAGTTGAGGCCGATCCCGACTATTACGCCCGCGTCCATTTTACCGAAACGCGGCCCGATGCCACCACTGCCGACGCTTTGGCAGAATCTAGTGCGCGTATTGCCGAAACGGTCGATACCAGCGCCATCATCTGTTTCACATCATCGGGTTCCACCGCGCGGCGGATATCGCGCGAGCGCCCCACTGTGCCATTGTTTGTTTTGACACCGCATATGGAAACGGCGCGGCGAATGGGATTATTATGGGGCGCATTTGCGGTGCGCACGCAGGATATTGGCAGTTTTGAGGAAATGGTGGCCAAGGGTAAACGCATGGCGCTGCGTTACAATCTGGGACAGGCCGGTGCGCGGTTGATTATGCTGGCGGGCGTTCCTTTTGGTACGCCGGGATCGACCAATGTGTTGCATGTCGTGCGCTTGACCGGAGACGAGTTGAAGGGGCGGTAGGGGTTTACTTCACGCCTCCGGCAACAACAGGCTGCTATCGCCATAGCTGTAGAATCTATACCCGTGCGCAATCGCATGGGCATAGGCGGACTGCATCACGTCACGGCCCATCAACGCGCTGACTAACATGAACAATGTGCTTTTGGGCAGATGGAAATTGGTCATCAGGCCGTCCACCGCCTTGAAACGGTACCCCGGCGTAATGAAAATATCGGTGTCGCCTTCGAACGCGTGAACCACACCATGATCGTCCGCCGCGCTTTCAATCAATCGTAGCGACGTTGTACCGACCGCGATCAAACGCCCGCCATTTGCGCGCACCGCATTCAGCCTCGCTGCGGTGGCTGTATCGATATGGCCCCACTCGCTGTGCATCACATGATCGGCAGTATCATCCACTTTCATCGGCAGGAAAGTTCCCGCCCCTACATGCAGCGTCAGGGTTTCGCGTTGGACCCCGGCAATATCCAATTCATCAATCAGTTCAGGCGTGAAATGCAGCGCGGCGGTGGGCGCAGCAACCGCGCCATCCTTGTCCGCAAACATCGTCTGGTAATCTTCGCGGTCCTGCGCATCGGTGGCGCGTTTTCCGGCGATGTATGGCGGCAATGGCATCGTTCCGGCGCGGTGCAACAGCACTTCAACGGGTTCATCGCCTTCAAAAAATAACGTGAAGCTGCCATCCTCATGCCGCGTTTCAGCCAACGCAAATACGCCTTCGCCAAAATCAATTCGGTCGCCCATACGCAGCCGCTTGGCGTTGCGGATGAACGCCTGCCAGCGGCGCAAGTCGATCCGTTTATGCAGCGTCGCACCAATCGTTGCATCTCCGCGCCGCCCCGTCAGCTGTGCCGGAATAACGCGGGTATCATTGAATATCAGGCAATCGCCCGCGCGCAGCATTTGCGGCAAATCGCGCACATTGCGGTCAACCAAATCACCGCCGCCAACGTAAAGCATACGCGCACAATCTCGCGGCGATACAGGGCGCAGCGCAATGTTTTCTGGCGGCAGGTTAAAATCAAACAGGTCAACACGCATCGCGGCGCGTTAGCTCAAGCAAAGCGTATCGAACAGGATTATTTGCCGAGCTGGTCCACAGTGATTTGCGGCTGTTCAGCAGGCGTAACAGGGGCAAATGCCGGAGCAGGCTTATTATCTGAACCAATCGACGCTTGAATGATACGGTCTGGATTTAGTGGCGGCTCTCCGCGCTGGATCGCGTCAACAAATTGCATCCCGGCGGTTACGCGGCCAAATACTGTGTAGCTGTTATCCAGCGAGAAACGCGGCTGGAAACAGATGAAGAACTGGCTGTTGGCCGAATCCTCTGCTGTTGCGCGCGCCATCGATACAACGCCGCGCAAATGCGGAAAGGGGTTAAATTCGGGCTTCAAATTTGGCAGATCAGATTCGCCTGTGCCCGTTCCCGTGGGATCGCCCGTTTGCGCCATGAAACCGTCGATCACGCGGTGAAAAATAACCCCGTCATAAAACCCGCGCCGCGCCAGCGTTTTGATGCGTTCAACATGCGCCGGAGCCACGGTGTTATAAAGCCGGATGGTTACCCGTCCGCCCGTCGACAGATCAAGATGCAGCATATTTTCTGGATCTACCGCGTTGGGATCAGCTGGCATAGCAGGCGCAACAACCGCCTCGCTTTGCGCCACCGCGGCCTGCGCACCGAATAATGCGGACAGGATGAACAACGATTTTGCGAAGAATATCGCTACCGAATGTGTCGCTGATTTTGAAACAGGCATCAGGAAAAGTATCTCCAATTGGATAATTGCGTTTCTATTAGCGATATGGCCTGTCGCTGTCATGAACGAAATTTCGGGCCTTAAAAGCTAGGCCAAAAGGACGTTTTGAACCTCTAAGCCGCCGCAACGTCCTCTGCCTCAATCCGCACCAGCAGCGCTTCCACCTGCACCTGCGCGTCAACCGTTGCATTGAGTTCCGCGACCACCCCGTCAAACGGCGCGGTCAGGCTGTGCTCCATCTTCATCGCTTCCAATGTGAGGAGTTTCTGGCCCTTGGTGACGGTTTGGCCCTGGGTGACCTCGACCGCGATAATGCGGCCCGGCATGGGGGAGAGGATGGCTCCGTCGCTAGCATGGTGGTTCCCTGCTCCGTCCCAGCGTAAGCTGGCATGAAGCGATTCCCCATTATTGAACGCAACAACGCCATCGGCAACTTCCAACATCCATAATCGCCGATCCCAGTAATCATCAGCTTGTTCACCTCGATACGTTCGGCCTTCGAACCTCATCGTCAGCCTTAGGTTATCATCTGCATTCAATCGAAAGCCAAACCGGTCGCGCCAAACGTTCCCCGGTGGAGTAAATCGGAATGAGTCATTTACGGTCACGACGCCATGTCGCCAATCGGTAGCTTCCATTCCTAGTAGAGCGGCTGCCGCATCATCCATCAGAGTTTGCAACTGCTCTTCTGACCTTTGAAGTTCGGCGTCATGATCGGCAAGGTAACCCGTATGCAGCTGGGCATTGTCGGAGAATCTATTGTTGTCGAGGATACGGTAGAGGTAAGCGGCATTGGTCGCCACTGGGTGTATTTGCGTTACAGATAACCCCCATTTCAACGATGCGATTGCTGACCTACGGCTATCTCCTCGTGCAACGAATTTGGCTATCATTGGGTCATAATAACTTGTTATATGATCGCCTTCTTCAACGCCAGTCTCAACACGTATCTTTCCGGGAAATCGGAGAATTTCGAGCGGCCCAACACTAGGTAAAAATCCCTTAGCCGGGTCCTCCGCATAGATCCGTGCTTCCATCGCCCAACCGTCAATTTTGATCTCATCTTGAGTCAGCGGTAACTTTCCGCCGGATGCGACCCATAGCTGCCATTCCACCAGATCGACACCAGTAATTTCCTCGGTCACCGGGTGTTCAACCTGCAACCGCGTGTTCATTTCCATGAACCAGATGCGATCGGCGCGCAGGCCTTCGGACGCATCGGCGATGAATTCGATTGTGCCTGCGCCGACATAATCGACCGCCTTGGCCGCCTTTACGGCCGCTGCGCAAAGCTGCTCGCGGGTCGCCTCATTCATCCCCGGCGCGGGGGCTTCCTCGATCACTTTCTGGTGGCGGCGCTGGAGCGAGCAATCGCGTTCGAACAGATGGACGATATTGCCGTGGGTGTCGCCGAAGACCTGCACCTCGATATGGCGCGGGCGCTGGATATATTTTTCAATGAGAACATGCGCGTTGCCGAACGAGGCGGTGGCCTCACGCTGGCAAGAGGCAAGCGCGTCGGCGAAGTCGGCCGCGTCCTCGACCTTGCGCATCCCCTTGCCGCCGCCGCCCGCGACTGCCTTGATAAGCACGGGGTAGCCGATTTCGGCGGCCTGCCCGCCAAGAAACGCGGGGTCTTGGTTCTCGCCCATATAGCCGGGGGTAACGGGCACGCCCGCCTCGGCCATTAATTTCTTGGCCGCATCCTTTAGTCCCATCGCGGTGATGCTGGCAGGCGCTGGCCCGACCCAGATCAGGCCTGCGTCGATCACGGCCTGCGCGAACTCGGCATTTTCGGAGAGGAAGCCATAGCCGGGATGGATTGCCTCCGCTTTGGTGGCGAGCGCGGCGGCGATGATCTTCTCGCCCACCAGATAGCTCTCTCGCGCCGGAGACGCCCCGATATGCACCGCCTCATCGGCTGAGCGCACATGCAGCGCCTTGGCATCGGCGTCGGAGTAGACCGCGACAGTGCGAATGCCCATCGCCCGCGCAGTGCGGATAATGCGGCAGGCGATCTCGCCGCGATTGGCGATGAGGATGGAAGTGATCATTTGCAGGGGAATTTTTCTTTAATCGGCTGCAAAATCGTCATTACTGGCGGTTGCTGCCAGCTCAATTTCGCATCTTGAATTTCTTCTGATATTTCATCAACAAAATTGATCTGACCTTCGGATAGCTTGTCACCATATCCGCTGGTGAGATTTCCGCATATTTCGCTCCTTTGACTCAGCAGGTCATAACCTTCAAGTGCGACGGAAACAAACTCGCCTGCTGCTTTGACCTCGACGTCCGACGGCTCAATCGGCCAAAACAAAATTCCTTTGATCCATCCTCCACGGCGTACGTGAGTGCCCATCCAGTCATCATACTCGATCACCTTCTCGGCAGCTTCGGCTCTTTGTTGAAGGCCTAGCTTACTGTCGAGTGGTGCAGATATGTCCACTCCACTTGTGAATCTTATTCCGAAGTAGGCAATGGCGGCTACCAATGCCAAAGCAACGGGCGACCATTTGATAATGTCGCGAGTTAGCGGACTTTTGCGAGCTTCTTTCGTGAGATACGGAAGGAGGTTTTCCTTCGTATATTGAATGGCGGGGTGCCAAGATGCGTCAGAGCCTGCTGCGATATTATCAAGGTCTCCTGCTACCGAATCTGGTATAAGAGACCAGTCGTCCCCTTTAACCAAAAGTGTGTCTACATAGTCTTTTCGCGTCGAGTTGAACTGCTCAACAGTCGCTTCATATTGCTTTTTAGCCGCTTTCCACTCGCTGCCCTTTCCAAGCGAAGTTTCAAGTGCGTCGAGCTCCATAATCTCGGCAGCCAGCGCGAGTAAGTCATCTAATGTTGCATATCCCATCCTAAAGCCCCCTCACATCCTGAACACCCCGAACCGGGGCGCCTCCTCGACCGGCGCATTCAGTGCCGCCGCCAACGCCAGCCCCAGCACATCGCGCGTCTGCGCGGGGTCGATAATCCCGTCGTCCCACAGCCGCGCGGTGGCGTGGTAGGGGTTGCCTTCGTCTTCATATTTCTGGCGGATGGGAACTTTGAAGGCTTCGGCTTCTTCCGGCGTCCATTTTTCCGCGTCGCGGTGGACGGTTGCCAGCACGCTCGCCGCCTGTTCGCCGCCCATCACCGAAATCCGCGCGTTAGGCCAGCTGAACAAAAAGCGCGGTGAGTAGGCGCGGCCGCACATGCCGTAATTGCCTGCGCCAAAGCTGCCGCCGATCAGCACGGTGATCTTGGGCACCTGCGCGGTCGCGACGGCCGTCACCAGCTTTGCGCCGTGCTTGGCAATCCCCTCCGCCTCATATTTGCCGCCGACCATGAAGCCGCTGATATTTTGCAGGAACAAGAGCGGTATCCGCCGCTGGCAGGCGAGCTCGATGAAATGCGCGCCCTTGACCGCGCTTTCGCTAAACAGCACGCCGTTATTGGCGAGGATTGCGACGGGCATCCCCCAGATATGCGCGAAGCCGCAGACGAGCGTGCTGCCATAGAGCGATTTGAACTCGTGAAACTCGGATGCGTCGACCAGCCGCGCGATAACTTCGTGGATGTCGTACGGCGCGCGGACGTCATCGGGGATGATGCCGTAGAGTTCATCGGCGTCATATTTGGGCGGGCGCGGGTCTTTCAGATCGATGTCGGGTTTGTGGCCAGAAGATCCAAAAGGCGTGCCAAGGTGGCTGATGATATCGCGCACGATGGTCAGCGCATGTTCGTCATTCTCGGCAACATGATCGACCACGCCCGATTTGCGGCCATGCAGGTCGCCGCCGCCCAGATCCTCGGCACTGATTTCCTCACCCGTCGCGGCCTTGACCAAAGGCGGGCCAGCCAAGAAGATCGTGCCTTGATTGCGGACGATGATGCTTTCGTCGGACATTGCGGGCACATAAGCGCCCCCTGCGGTGCAGCTACCCATGACGCAGGCGATTTGCGGGATGCCTTTGGCGCTCATATTCGCCTGATTGAAGAAGATGCGCCCGAAATGGTCGCGGTCGGGGAATACCTCGTCCTGATGCGGCAGGTTCGCGCCGCCGCTGTCGACCAGATAGATGCACGGCAAGCGGTTGGCCTCGGCAATCTCCTGTGCGCGAAGGTGCTTTTTGACGGTCATGGGGTAATACGTGCCACCCTTCACCGTGGCGTCGTTGCAGACGATCATGCACTGGCGGCCTGAGACACGACCGATGCCGCAGATCAGCCCCGCGCCGGGGACTTCTCCGTCATAAAGGTCGTTTGCCGCAAGCTGGCCGATTTCTAGGAACGGCGAGCCGGGGTCGAGAAGGCGTTCAACACGCTCCCGGGGGAGAAGCTTGCCGCGCGAAGTATGCCGCTCCCGCGACTTCTCATTCCCGCCCAGTGCCGTTTCGGCGACCTTCGCCCAGAGTTCGTCCCGTAGCGCAATGTTATGGGCCGCGTTGGCGCGTGTGGTTGTGTCTTCGGAATTGTAGGTGGTGGTGAGAACGGGGGCGCTCATTTCTTAAATAGCCCAGAGAAGATGGCGCTCAAAAGCCCGCTCTTAGCTTTTTGTGTGGACGCCTTTGGGGTATGCGACTTTACTTTTGGCTCACGCCAACGAGGTGCATGCTCATAATGAATTTGTTCCGGTTTTAACGGTAACACATTACGAAAATCCTTGTCACTTGCAACGATGCAGATCCGACATCCAAAATTCTCATAGTCTTCGAGACCGCCAGTTAGTTCGTGAATACGTCCCTTTATGGATATGCCTGCATCAAGCGCAGCCGCCAACAGAGCTGTATCGGCACGTGCTATGTAGCCAATCCCCTGCTTGGCTTCCGATAGAACTACGTAAATCGCATCCTTATCGTACTGATTTTCGGGCTCGCGAAATATTTCAACTCTAGCGCCTGGTAAGCAACGCTGAAGTATTTTTTGTCTGTAACTACCATCAGAGTTAAGCTGATTTTCACCGACGAGGTCGAATATCTGTTTTCTTGGTAATTTACTCATATCCCAATCAGCTCCCGCCCGATTAACATCCGCCTGATCTCATTGGTCCCTGCGCCAATATCGAGCAATTTTGCATCGCGGAAAAAGCGCTCCACAGGCCAGTCTTTGGTGTAACCCGCACCTCCCAGCGCTTGAATCGCCTCTCCCGCCACTTTCACGGCATTTTCAGACGCCAGCAAGATCGCGCCAGCCGCATCGAATCGTGTCGTACGGCCCGCATCACACGATTTGGCGACGGCATAAACATACGCCCGAGCTGAATTCAATGCGACATACATGTCGGCGATCTTGCCCTGCATCAATTGGAAGCTACCGATGGATTTGCCGAACTGTTTGCGTTCGCGCACAAACGGTATCACCACGTCAAGACAGGCCTGCATAATGCCAAGCTGAATTCCCGCCAGCACCGTGCGTTCGTAATCCAACCCCGACATCAATATCCCAACCCCGCCATTGACCGCGCCCATGATATTTTCATCGGGAACTTCGCAATCGGTGAACACCAGTTCTGCGGTCGGCGATCCGCGCATGCCCATTTTGTCTATTTTCTGGCCAATTGCGAATCCCGGCATATCCTTTTCAATCAGGAACGTAGTGATCCCGCCCGATCCTTCGCCCGTTTTGGCATAGACCACCAATGTGTCGGCATAGGCCGCGTTGGTGATCCAGAATTTGGTGCCGTTCAACACATAGCCGCCCTGCACCTTTTCGGCTTTCAGCTTCATCGACACTACGTCCGATCCCGCGCCAGCCTCTGACATCGCAAGGCTGCCAACATGTTCGCCCGAAATCAGCTTGGGTAGATATTTCGCCTTTTGCTCATCGCTGGCCCAGCGCGCGATTTGATTGACGCACAGGTTACTATGCGCGCCGTAAGACAAGCCAACCGAAGCCGACGCCCGCGCCACTTCTTCTTGCGCCACGACATGCTCCAGATAACCAAGCCCCAGTCCGCCATCTTCTTCGGCTACAGTAATG
>JANOKA010000226.1:0-2371 GCA_031418995.1 Sphingomonadales bacterium
GCACGTATTGGCGACGCAAACGCTGCAACTGAAACGCAGCGCAGCGATGGAGGTCCGCGTCGAGGGCGAATTGGGCGCGGGCGTTTCTGCCAAGGATGTCGTACTGCATATCACGGGCGTTTTGGGCGCAGCAGGCGGCACCGGGCATGTGATCGAATATACCGGCAGCGTGATCCGTGCGTTGAGCGTTGAGGGGCGTTTGACGATCAGCAACATGGCCATCGAGCACGGCGCGCGCGCCGGATTGATCGCGGCCGACGACGTCACTTTTGCGTATTTGAAGGGCCGCCCGATGGCGCCAAAGGGCGCGGACTGGGAAGCAGCGGTTACTTACTGGCGCACATTGGCCACCGATGAACGCGCGGTGTATGACAAGTGCGTTGTGATCGACGCTGCCGATATTGCACCCAGCGTCACATGGGGAACATCACCCGAAGACGTCCTGCCGATTACTGGCGTCGTGCCCGATCCGATGAGCTTTGCCGATCCGTCCAAACAAGACGCGGCGCAAAAATCGCTCGATTATATGGGGCTGAGCGCGGGCACGCGGATGGTTGACGTGGAGGTACAGAATATCTTCATCGGCAGCTGCACCAACAGCCGCATCGAAGACCTGCGCGCCGCCGCCGCCGTGCTGAAAGGGCGCAAGAAAGCCGCCAACGTCAAATGGGCCATCGTTGTTCCGGGCAGCGGATTGGTAAAGGCACAGGCCGAAGCCGAAGGGCTGGACAAGATATTTACAGACGCCGGAATGGAATGGCGCGAACCGGGGTGCAGCGCGTGCCTGGGCATGAACCCCGATAAAGTTCCGGCGGGCGAACGCTGTGCCTCCACCAGCAACCGTAACTTTGTGGGAAGGCAAGGGCCGGGCGCCCGGACGCATCTGGTAAGCCCTGCGATGGCAGCAGCAGCGGCGGTGATGGGGCGGTTGGCGGATGTTAGGGAGATGGAGGGGTGACTATCAAAGAAATTATTATTGAAAACGATAGCTCGACATTTTGGCATCTTGAAAGTTCAGACGGAACTGTATGGTACGAGGTTAAATGCGGAATCCATAAGTCAAAGCGCTTTGAAACGTATGAGGCTGCTCTAACCCACTGGGAATTGTGGGATCCAGAGGCCGAACATGATAGATTGGCGTTTGATATTTGAAGCAAAGAATTGCCCAGTTTTCGCTTATGCATCGTCATGCTGAACTTGTTTCAGCATCCATTTATCGGCTGGACCTTATGCTTGAACGGATAGATGGACCCTGAAATAAATTCAGGGTGACGGATTGGGGTGTCGGGAGGTTGGTTATCAACGCGAATCTCGACACCTACCAAGCTCCCTTATTTCCTTCTTTCCCTTTGCGCCTTGCGCGCCGTAGGCGTGCCCTAAAATTTGCACCACTGTTGCCGCTTAAACGCCAAAACACATTGTATATCCCGTTGACATATCCCAGCTGCCCCGCTATCAAAAACCAATGAACGCACAATCAAAATTTCCCCGATTTGCCGCACTTTTCAAATCAAACCGCAATCAGGCGGTCCGCATTCCCAAAGACATGGAGTTTCCCGAAAGTGTGAAAAAGTTGCTCGTAAGGCGTGTTGGCAAGACGTTGATTTTCACGCCGCCAGAAAATTTCTGGGACGCATTCTTCGACGAGCCTGGATTAAAAGATTTCCCTGACCGTGAACCGCAAGGTGAATATGAAGTACGCGAGGAATTTTGATGCTTCACGCAATGCTGGATTCGGATACGTGCATCCGGGTTCTTAGGGATCGCTCAAAGCATATTGGCGAACGCTTCAAGGCCGAAGTTGATCGCCTTTCCATTTCGACCGTTGTTTTGCATGAATTGCACCACGGCGCGCTAAAATCTGAGCGACCAAATCTCCATCTTCAAAAACTTGAGGTTTTTTGTTCACATTTGTCAGTGTGTGATTTTGATGAAGCAGCAGCGACACACGCCGCAGACATCAAGTTTGATTTGGGCCGAAAAGGCAACCTAATCGGCCCCAACGACTTGCTTATCGCGGGCCATGCCCGAAGCTTGGGCCTGAAACTCATCACGGGCAACTTGCGCGAATTTTCCCGTGTGGATGGCCTGCGCTGTGAGGATTGGTTGGCGGAATAATCCTTGCCATTCGCGCCGCATCGTGGCTTGAGCGGTACAAGGTCTGGAACCACATCAATCTTGGATAAAACGCATGACGGAAAAAACGACACCAAAGCCGAAACCTGTAAAAGACCCGAAATGGTCCACTGGCGCAAAAGTGGGCGCGGCGGTGGGATCGGCGGCGTTGATGGCGGCTTTGCTTTATGCGGGTAAGCGCAGCCTGACGCAGAAAAAGGGTAAGCTGGAACCGGCATCGCCCGAACCGGAAACC
>JANOKA010000227.1:0-1800 GCA_031418995.1 Sphingomonadales bacterium
TGTTCGGCGGATAATGCCCAAGGCAGGCGTGGTCGGTATTGACTTATTGCCTGTCGAAGCCATTCCCGGCGTCACATTATTCGAAATGGATTTCATGGATGATGCAGCTCCGGCGGCATTGATCGATGCGCTGGGCGGGCCGCCAGACCTGATCCTGTCCGACATGGCGGCCAACACCGTGGGTCATAAACAAACCGACCATTTGCGCACGATGGGCCTGGTCGAGGCAGCGGCGCATTTTGCCGTCGAGCATTTGGTGCAGGGCGGTACATTTGTGTCAAAAGCGTTTGCTGGCGGCACAGATGGCGAGCTTCTGCAATTGCTGAAAGCCAATTTTACAACAGTGAAGCACGCCAAACCGCCCGCCAGCCGCAAGGGATCGGTGGAATGGTATGTGGTGGCGATGGGGCGGAAATAGGGCGCTATGGGATAACAAACCTATCGTCATTGCGAGGAGCAAAGCGACGCGGCAATCCAGAACCTGAGTAAACTAACTCTGGATTGCTTCGCTTTGCTCGCAATGACGAATTTTTATGTAAATACATCTCATTACAATGATTTACGCGCTTCATCTACGGCGCTCTTCAACCGTTCAAACCCTTGCGCGCCCTCCAAAACCTTGCCGCCAATGACAAAGGTTGGTGTGCCGCCAAAACCGATTTTCTGCATCATGGCCAGATTGGATTCGACCTCGGCTTGTGCCGCATCGCTGGCGGCAAAGGCCGATGCAGCGGCCATGTCCATCCCGGCGGTAGTGGCGGCAATGCGGATGGTATTGGCATCGGGCTTACCGCCGCTAAACATCGCCTTATGGAACGCGTCATGCTTGCCTTGCTTTGCCGCAGCCAGCGCCCAAAGGGCGGCATCACGGCTGGATTGCACCAGTATCGGCACTTCGCGGTAGACGAGTTTAATGTTCTTGTCAGTTCCAATCAGGCGTTCGACATCGGCCACCGAGGAACGGCAATATCCGCAATTATAGTCGCTAAACTCCACGACGGTCACATCGCCTTTGGGGTTGCCTGCAGCGTCTCCGGCAAAGGCAGTGGTCAGCGCGTCGCCGACGCTGGCAACCCGCTGCGCCATGTCGCGGCTCTGTAATAAGGCCACTGCCTCGGTAATGATCTCTGGATGGTCCAGGATATAGGCGCGGACAATAGCCTCAGTCGCCTTGCGGTCATCGGCGTTCATTCCGGCGGCTGCCATCGCGGTTTCGGCTTGCTGCGTTGCGGCGGCTACGGGCTCGCTGTTTACGCTGCTACTGCGCGCTGAAAGGTAGAAATAGCTACCTGCAGCAGCAAGCAATGCCGCGCCGGAAAGCAATAGATATAGGGGGTACCGGCTGCTGTTTATGGTATGGGTCATCCGCCTTGGATAGTGAATGCAGGCGCGCTCTGCAATTGCCGTTTGCGCCCTTTGTTCAGTTTCTCGACCTGTGCCTGCGCCACCAGATTGACGTCCTGCGCCCGGATCCAGTCGGGCGAGTATTCGGGCAGTCCGGCCATAGCTGTCTGCGCATTGGGCAGGGCAAATTGCGGCGCGCCTTCCATCAGATAGCGCTCGGCGCTCGCCAGCGCAGCCCGCGCGGTGTCACCTTTCTGTTCATAGACAACGCCAAGCTGATACCAGGCGAACGGATTCTGGTTGTCTTTTGTGACGGCAGCCTTCAGCACTGTTGCGGCCTCGTCAAGGTTCGCCTTGTCCTCGGTTGCAACCAGCGCGTGGCCGAAAATTCCTGCAATTAACGGTTGGTTACCCGTCAACTGCACTGCCTTGCGCAATGGCCCAACCGCATCAGCT
>JANOKA010000228.1:0-13095 GCA_031418995.1 Sphingomonadales bacterium
GGCAAGTGCGGCTCAATCTTCGCCCAAACGTTGTCACTCAGTTCTTGTCGATCCATCCATGCTGACCTCCATTCCAGCCAGCAGCTTGAATCACAAAATCAACGCTATGGGAATCCTGAATGTCAACACGACCTAGGGTCCTGACCCATTAAATAAGCACTGGCTCATTTCGTTATGCGGTGAATGCAGGATGATAGCGCACATCACCTTTAGGTGTCACTCCGCGTATCTTCAGATACTGAAAATTAGGATTAGGTTCGCCATTGTAAGTCAGTCCGGAATCATGCGCGAACCCAAATCGATTATAATAAGTTGGATAGCCAAGCAAAACGCAACCGTCGGCGTCAAGTGCTGTAATGCGGCTGATACCTTCCCGAATAAGGGCGCTGCCGATGCCAAGTGATTGCAGGCCCGGCCTGACAGATACCGGCCCGAGATCGAACCAATTGCCGGGTTGGCAATCGATCATTACGCGAGAGAAAGCAATGTGACCGACTATTTCGATACCGCGTTCCGCAACTAAAGAAACGGATAGCGCGCCGTCGTCACGCAGAGCGTTGATTAAATCCTGCTCATCCCCCGCGCTGTAAGGCATGTTTTTGAAAGCAGCTTTGGTGATCGCGTAGATTTTCTTTACGTCATTCGCATTTTCGTTTCGTATGCGCATTCACAGTTCCTGTTAGTCATTGACACCGCAGCATTGATAAAGCTGCTCGTTTATGTTTGTAAACATAGGAATGTTTTAACGTTTTGGTGTCTGTCAACCACGCTGTATTGCGTCAAAAAGCCTTGGACCCACAAAAGGGGCAGATTTTTTATGACAATTAAGCTATTTAACAATCGAATATTTCAGCCCGGGAAATCCGGTCTCGCCGCCAGTTCGAGGATTTGTTCGACGCCGAATGTGCCTGCGGCACCTGCATCTATTACCATGCGCGCACGCGAGATCGCATCCATCGCGGTCACTTGGATAACCAAGGTGTCCAATGGTCCGCTAGCAATATCGCGGAATTCATAAAACATTTCTGATCCGGCATCATCGCGTTCCATTAGCTTTGCTGGCGCGTTCCAATCGATCTGGGTCATGATTGCCTCATTTCTTCTAATTTTTAGGAAGGTTGTTCCATTGTTTGAGTATTTTGCGAAACAGGTTCAGCGGCTAAAACTATACCGGACTTGCGCCGGATGTCGCGGACGGCAGAATATGTCCCATATATAACCAGACCTGCTATACATGCCCAAACCCATGCCGGGATATTGCGACCGGCTATGGCCAAATAAACATAGGCCGACACAAAACACGCACCAGCGCACAACGCGGGAAGTGTAATCGATAACCCGGCCGAGCGGCGACGGATCAGCCAAGCAATCGAAGCAAGAAAAAACGGAATCGCACCAATATAAAGGCTACCGAAAATATACGGGTTCACGCCATATTGCGTGCCAAGCGCAAGAAACCACTGATGAAGCGCAGAAATACTCATGCAGCCTGATATCAGTTATTTATGGTTTTTGCGATGGAATTTAATGGTCGGGGAGACAGGATGTGAAACCAGTTACTAGGAAGCTACTATTTCCATTAAATAATTAATTCAATTAGGTTATCTGGATTATCCTGCTACGAGATTTGTTACGTAAACCGTAACGAGATCGGCAATAAATTTTGACGCAGCAAAACCTCACCAAGCGCAATGGCTCTCCTTATTGGCAGCTGCGATATTTGGTGCCAATCAGCCTTCAGGCGAAAGCAGGAAAAAAGGAAATAGTGCTTTCATTGAAGACTGAAGATCGAGGTTTGGCTGAGAAGTTGGCAACCGTTAAGCTCGCAGAATTATATGCTAAATGGAATCACGTTGCTCAACCAGCCGACGCTCAAACATTTTTAGGCGAGTTGTCTTTATATCGGCCTGATAACGCAGCACTGATCCGAGAGGCCGCAAAAGCTGGTTACGAACTACATAGGAAAAACTTGGCCTTAAAGCGGCATCAAATGGCAGAAGCGACCCAAGAAGATTTCGCTATATATAAAGCGAAAAGGGAAAATAGGTCGCACGGAACGCCCAGAGACTAGCTACAATGAACTTGTCACTTTGGGAGCCGATAGCTGATCGCTTGATTGAACTCCGTTGCTGGGATTTGGCGAAGGGCGCCCCAGAATACCAAGAGTTCGTTAGGTTAATAGCGGAAGCGTTCATGGATGCCTCCAGGAGCGGTTTAGAGCTTGATGATGGGCGACCTGCACCCCAACCCTCTACTCCAGTGGTTATTGCTGCCCAGAAGCTTGAGAATGACAAAGCAGCGGCAGGTGAGACTATTGCAGAACTGTTCGAGCAGTATGCAAAAACAAGGGTGGCAGAAGGACGAAAGCGCCTCGATGGAATTGCGCAAGATCGCATGGTTATCCATCGTTTTTCGGAGTATGTTGGGACATCCAAGTCGGTCGGATCAATTACTGTTAATGATGCCCGAGGCTTTCGTGACACTATAGTCAGACTTCCAAAGGGTTACTCAAAACGCAATGACTATCGCGGGTTGAGTATCCAACAGGCAGTAGAAAAGGCGGACCGTGATGGCGCTGTGAGGATGTCAGACATCACTCGCGACAGGTACATCTCAACTGTATCCCCATTGTTTGATTGGCTTGTTTCGGAGGGACGCGGGGATATCAAAGTCAATCCATTTAATGGACTTCACCAAAAGACACTCAAAGGTAAGAACCCTCGCCCTCCTTTTACCGTGCAACAGCTGACCGCCATATTGTCCTCGCCGTTGTTCGCCGGATTTGAAGCTGACGGAAAAGAGGATCTTACGGGTACGCAAGTTGCTAATGACTGGCGTTACTGGATTCCAATTATCGGAATGTTTTCGGGTGCACGCATTACCGAGATTGCTCAGCTCAACATCGAAAACATTGTTCAACTCGCCTTAAGCAACCAGAGTGAAAATGACGAACCGCAAGAATATAAGTTTTTCTTTGAATTCAGAGAGGACAGCGTCACCGGTCAGCAAACGAAATCGAAAACGAGCCGAATCGTGCCCGTACATTCGAAGTTGGCTGCCCTGGGCTTTTTGGAATATGTCGACAAGCAAGCTTCCAGAGCCAAATATGATGGCAATACTCAATTATTCCCAGAATTATGCTTGAAGGGCTCACGCAGCAGACTGGGTGACCGTCCAGCACGGTTCTGGCGAGACTATCTGCAGGACATTGGCATCAAAAACGGTGCAGATGGGGTTGGTGCCCATTCATTCAGACACACACTAGCGGACCGATTGCGTAACGCTGGCTTTCTTGATGGCCAATTCGGACCACTCATATTAGGGCATTCCGATAAATCTGTCACCGGAGGCTATGGCAATATCCAGCAAGGCACCGCACAAATGCGGTTGGCAATGCTTGAAGCTGTTAAATTTAGCGACCTCGATTTGAGCAAATTGCATACCAGCCGCGCGCAAACGCCTTAATTGCCGGTAGCAACAGTGCCGAAATTATCGAATTTTGATAACCAACTGTAATATCATATAATATTATCCTATCGATGCAGGGCTTAGCTTGCTGGAGGTCATATTTACGATGTAAAAACTCCAAAAGTTGACAACATTGTGTAAACTTGGTGTTATAGGTCGGCAGGATTTCAGTGAGCCATTGCCTCCTCGCCTTCCGTGACCAGCCGCCACAACCGTTGAGCCTCTCGGTTGAGCCCCAACGACATAGCTACGCGGTTATCTGGGAGGGTCTTGCTATCATACGCAGAGTTCTTCATCATGCAGCTTATCCAGCCGGTATTAAACAAAGCGTGATATCTCTCATGGGTCCAAACGTTCCTGTCCTGCATCAACCCGTTATGGCTCGCAGACTTTTTGCCCCCGTTCCCGCTGACCGCAGCCAAAACTGATTTCAGCTTTTGCTTGCCCATTTCGAACTCAGCCTTCTCCAACGTAAGCTTTGATATCGCGCTCTCGGAATGAACTGTGTAGCTTCCGTCCTTCTTTGTGCGGAGCTTTGCTCTGTAGATTTGGATCGAACCGTGGATATGTGGCCGCACACCTTCGTTTCCATCATTGTCCCGGTCTTCAATAACAAAGACGAACCATGCGTTCACCCCGAGCTGTTCACGCACGCATCTCGTTATCCGGTCCCGGAAGTATTTCTTTAGGTCGGTCGTCTTCGCTTCCAGCTCAGCTAATAGCTCATCATGTAGTGTCAGCCTGAATTGTAGGAACCTTCGCTCCCCGAGGCACAGCAGCCCAATCTGACACTTCATCCATTGAGACAAATAACGCCATCTCTTCATGGGAGCGTCATACCCTTGCTTCAGAGGGAAACCATCACCCCTGTATCTCCTATATAGTGTAGTGGGCAATCTTAGAGAACCCTGGCGCGCTGGTTTGCGCATTACCCGCCGCACTGTGTTCTGCAGGATTACGAGGTTTCTGTGGTCTTCCCTTATGGCAAGATCACTCCCAATCAGCTTGGTAGTCGCGTCGACTCTTTGCGCAAACAGGTTTTTGATCTTTTTTGTCACTTTGGGTGGGATTGAGGGTGATGCCATCATATGCGGCTGGTCTAAATAGGGTCTCAAAGCAAGCAGCTTCTCTCCGTTTGGCTAAGATAAATGATATCGATCCACCTTACTTGCCCTACCCCGACATTCTGTCTAACCCCGCCAACATGTTTGAATAAACCTTCAAGAATATAGACAACGTACTGCGCGAGTTTCTTTCGACGGAATTGGACTATATCGAGCAGAGCAGTTGGCTCCTGTTTCTCAAATATCTCGATGAGCTGGAAGTGAACCGAAAGCTTGACGCAGAATTGCGTGGCAAGACGTACAATCCTATATTCGACGATGCTCATTGCTGGAGTTTATGGGCTGCTCCAAAAGATGCGGCAGGTGCATTTGATCATAATGCCGCGCTGACGGGGCCGGACCTTGTTAATTATGTTAATGTAAAACTTTTTCCCTATCTGCAGGGTTTCAAACAGCGTGCCCCTGCCCCCGATACTATCGAATATAAAATAGGCGAGATTTTCGGAGAGATCAAAAACAAGTTTGCCAGCGGCTATGCGCTGCGAAATGCGCTGGAATATGTCGACCAGCTGTCATTCGGATCGCAAGATCAAAAGCACGAGTTGAGCGATCTTTACGAAGCCAAGATCAAGAACATGGGCAATGCCGGTCGCAATGGCGGGGAATATTACACCCCGCGTCCACTTATCCGCGCGATGATTAAGGTGCTGAAGCCCAAGATCGGCGACCGGATTTATGACGGCGCGGTCGGCTCTGCGGGGTTTCTGTGCGAAGCCTATGACTATCTGAAGCCCCTCGCCAAATCGACCAGCGACAACGACACGCTCCAACGCCGCACCTTTTACGGCAAGGAGAAAAAGAGCCTCGCGTATGTCATCGCGATCATGAACATGATCCTGCACGGTATCGAGGCACCGAATATCCTGCACACCAATACACTGGGGGAGAATATCAACGATATTCAGGAAAAGGACCGGTTTGCCATCATCCTTGCCAACCCGCCCTTTGGTGGCAAGGAACGGCCCGAAATTCAGCAGAACTTCAATATCAAAACCGGCGAGACCGCGTTTCTGTTTTTGCAGCATTTTATCAAATCGCTGCATGCGGGCGGAAGCGCGGCCGTCGTTATCAAGAACACATTCCTGTCGAACAGCGACAATGCCAGCGTCGCATTGCGCAAGGAATTGCTCGAAAACTGTAACCTCCACACCGTTCTCGATATGCCCGGCGGCACGTTTCAGGGGGCTGGCGTGAAAACGGTGGTGCTGTTCTTTGAAAAAGGCGCGCCGACACGTCAAATCTATTATTATCAGCTCGATCCCGGTCGCAACATGGGCAAGACCAATCCGCTGAACGACAATGATCTGGCGGAGTTTGTGGAGTTGCAGGCCAGCTTTGCGACCAGCCCCAAAAGCTGGAGCGTGGATGCGGCGACCATCAACCAGAGCAGCTTTGACTTGTCAGTGAAGAACCCCGACGCGGGTGAGGAAGTGGTGTTGCGCAGCCCCGAAGCGATATTGGAAGAAATTGCTGCGCTGGATGCGGAGAGCGCTGGGATTTTAGCTGAGATCAGGGCGATGCTGTGAAGCCAGCATATCCGTCAGTGCCACTTGGAGAATTGTGCGACGTGCTGGACAGTAAACGTCGCCCGATAACGAAACGAGACCGTATCGAAGGTGAGTTTCCCTATTACGGAGCAACCGGCATACTCGGTTATGTCGAAGGCTACATTTTTGACGAGCCACTGGTTTTGATTGGGGAAGATGGCGCGAAATGGGGCGTTGGCGAAAACACGGCATTCAGTGCCGAAGGACGTTATTGGGTGAACAATCACGCCCATGTTATACGTCCGCATCGTAACAGAGTTCTCGATGCATGGTTCATTTACCAGCTAAACCAAGCTGATCTCTCGGAGTTTATCACTGGCCTAACGGTGCCAAAGTTAAATCAAGCCAAGATGCGGGAAATCCCTATAATCGTTCCATCCCTCGACGAGCAGCGGCGGATTGTTGCGGTGTTGGACAAGGCATTTGCAGGCATCGCCACCGCCACCGCGAACGCCCAAAAAAACCTAACCAACGCCCGCGCACTTTTCCCTACCGCTGTCGAGGAAGTGCTGTCCCGAGCCGCGAACTGTAAGACGATGACGCTTGAGCAGGCAGCTGATGAAGCTTGTTCCTTATCATATGGTATTGTGCAGCCCGGCGAAGAGATGTCTGAAGGTCTGCCAATTGTCAGACCAACAGATTTACGACAAAAATTTATTGGGCTTGCGTCTCTGAAGCGCATTAATCCTGTCCTAGCAAATTCATATCGTAGAACCACATTGCAGGGTGATGACCTCCTTCTTTGTGTTCGTGGCACGACGGGCATGATGTCCGTCGCTACTCCAGAGCTTGCAGGCGGTAATGTTACTCGCGGGATTGTTCCAATCCGCTTTAACGCTGCTCTTCTCTCGCAGGAATTAGGTTACTTTCTTTTACGGTCTGCGTCTGTGCAATTACAAATCAAGGCGGCTACCTACGGCACTGCGCTTATGCAAATTAACATCCGCGATTTAAAGAAGCTGAAAATTTGCATTCCTGCACGGGGTGAGCAGCAAGCGATAGCGTCTCTATTGAATGCTGCACAGGATTCGGTTGAGCAATTATGTTTGAATTATTCAACAAAACTAGAAAAGTTGGCTAACCTTAAACAATCGCTCCTCCAAAAAGCCTTTGCCGGGGAACTGACTTAGACGATGAACGAAGCCGAAACCCGCGCCGAGGCGATTCACTCCGGACTTGCGCCAACGATTAAATGTCTCTACATTAAATGAGCGGAATCGAGTTTGATCCGGCGAAAGACGCAATGAATATTGCGCAGCACGGGCTGTCGCTGGCGGACTTTGCAGGGTTTGATGACGATGCTGTGGTAAAGGAGGATAGCCGTTATGATTATGGCGAAACGCGATACGTCGCACGCGGCAGGATCAATGGGGTTCCTCACGCTATTGTTTATACATGGCGCGGCAAGACGATGCGCTTAATCGGGTTCCGCCGCGCACATGAAAAGGAGCTGCGCCGTTATGGTCAAGCCTAAACCCCCCGCCGGATATGAGACTGATCCGGATTTTAACGACTTTCCGGAATGGACCGACGAGGATTGGGCCAAAGCCCGTCCGGCAAGCGAAATGATGCCGCCGGAAATTTTGGCCTTGCTGGTCCGCAAACGCGGTCGCCCTGCGCTGCCCGCCGAAGAGCGCAAGGAAAAGGTGAACATCCGCCTTTCGCCCGACGTACTGACCGCTCTGCGTGCCACTGGTGCAGGCTGGCAAACACGCGCCGACGACCTGTTGCGCAAGGGTTTAAGGATAGCGAAACGGTGAAAATAGTTGAGACATTTGCCGTTGATTTGACGCCCTTCTACACAGATCAGAAGGCACAGAAAGCGTTGTTGAACGATGCCAAGGCGACAGGCCACGCCGGTTATATCGCCAACGCTGATGCCATTGTCGTCCGCGCACGTAAAATCGCGCGGCAAGCCGTGCAAAAAACTTGAACGAAGCCGAAACCCGCGCCGAACTAATCGACCCTGCACTCGCAGCGGCTGGCTGGGGCGTGATGGACGGCAGCAGGACACGGCGCGAGGTTATCGCACCGGGACGGCTCACTGGCTCTGGTAAGCGTGCAGAGGCCAAGTCTGCGGATTATGTGCTGGTCTATCGCAATACAAAGCTAGCCGCTGTCGAGGCCAAGGCCGCGACCAAAAGCTATTCTGAGGGTGTCGGCCAAGCCAAGGACTATGCCGAACGCCTGCAAACGCGTTTCGGTTATGCCACCAACGGCAAGCAGATTTACCGCATCGATATGGCCACCGGCGAAGAAAGTCTGGTTGACCGCTGGTCCACCCCGCAGGAATTGTGGGATGCGACCTATGCCGAAGCCAATATCTGGCGCGACCGCTTTGCCGCCGTGCCCTATGACACCGGGGGGAAATTCGAGCCGCGATATTATCAATATAATGCCATTGAAAAGTCGCTGGCAGCGATAGCATCGGGCAAGGACCGCATATTGCTGACACTTGCCACCGGCACCGGCAAGACGTGTGTGGCGTTTCAGATATCGTGGAAGCTGTTCAACGCGCGCTGGAGCTTGCAGGACTGGAAGACCAGCGCTGAACCGTCGCGACGCCCACGCATCTTGTTTCTCGCCGACCGCAACATCTTGGCCGATCAAGCCTATAACAGCTTTTCCGCATTCGAACCCGATGCGTTGGTCCGCATAACACCAGCCGAAATCCGCAAAAAAGGCCGCGTGCCCAAAAATGGCAGCGTGTTCTTTACGATCTTCCAGTCGGTTATGACCGATGGCGGGAACGAAGAAGAACCAGCGTTTAACTATCAGGATTATCCACCGGACTTCTTCGACTGCATCATCATCGACGAATGCCACCGCGCAGGTGCAAAGGATGGCAGTGAATGGCGCGGCATTCTCGATTATTTCGCACTAGCCGTTCAGATCGGTCTGACCGCAACGCCCAAGCGCAAGGATAATGTCGATACCTATGCCTATTTCGGTGAGCCGGTTTATACCTACTCACTGAAAGAAGGCATCAACGACGGTTATCTGACCCCGTTCAAGGTGGTTGAGCTGGGCACCACTATCGATGATTATGTCTATACCGCCGATGATCTGGTGGAGGCCGGTGAGGTCGCCGAGGGCAAACGCTATACTGAGGGTGACTTCAACCGCATCATCGAGATGGAAGCGCGCGAGCGTTACCGCGTCAAAATCTTCATGGAGCGCATCAACCAGCGCGAAAAAACCTTGGTATTCTGCGCAACGCAAAAGCACGCCGGTGTCGTGCGCGACCTCATCAATCAGGCCAAGACCAGCACCGACCCCAATTACTGCGTCCGCGTCACCGCCAATGACGGCGCGATGGGCGAACAATGGCTGCGCGTTTTTCAGGATAATGACAAGACCGTGCCGACCATCCTGACAACCTCACAGAAGCTGTCCACCGGCGTCGATGCCCGCAACATCCGAAACATCGTGCTGATGCGTCCCTGCACCAACATGATCGAGTTCAAACAGATCATTGGACGCGGCACGCGGTTGTTCGATGGGAAGGATTATTTCACGATCTACGATTTCGTGAAGGCGTATGAGATGTTCAATGATCCTGAATGGGATGGAGAACCGTTGGAGCCTGAAGCACCGGGAGTGCCAAGGCCGAAGCCTGAGCCAGGTGACCCTGATGTGCCACCAGACGATGGCGGTGATGACGTCCCCAAGGAACGGCTGGTCATCCGGCTGGCCGATGGCAAGGAACGCACGTTCCAGCATATGAGCGCGACAACATTCTGGGACGCATCAGGCAAACCAATCTCTGCATCGCAATTCGTGCAAAACCTGTTCGGTAAGCTGCCAGAGCTATTCCAGGACGAAGACGACCTGAGACGTATTTGGGGGCAGCCTGACACGCGCGCGGCATTGGTCGCGGGCTTGGCCGAGCGTGGCTTCGATGGTGAGGCATTGGCATCAGTGCGCGAAATGATAGATGCAGACGATTGTGACCTGTTCGACGTGCTGAACTACATCGCGCACACCAAAGCACCTGTAAAGCGCGCTGAACGCGCAGCCACGCACCGCGCGAGTATATTGTCACGCTATGACGCTAAGCAGCAGGTGTTCCTCGATTTCGTGCTATCGCAATATGTGTCTGAGGGCGAAGAAGAACTTGGCACCGATAAGCTGCCTGATTTGCTCGACCTAAAATATGGCTCTCCATCCGACGCCGTGCGTGAATTAGGAAGCGTGTCGGACATTCGCACAACCTTCACCGGATTTCAGAAGGGTCTCTATGAGAATTAACCGCCGGTGGATGGGTTGAGCCATAATTTGACCGCCAAGTCGGCACCACCCGGATGCCAGGACAGTTCGAATATCTAAGACCTCCTTGTTCTATCATCCAATTGATCGAAAGTATTGCTTCGAACCTCCCCCGCACTGTGCGGAATGATTCATTACGTCGCTGTGCGCTCTATAAGGCATCATACAGCTCGACTAGCCGACTATCTTTGTGAGACGCTCGCAATGACGCTTAACTGAGCGTTTACTCCAACCACTCGTTGTGCTCTGGGTCTCCTAACACCAAAATTGATAGACCTTCGCTTTTGGTATATCCCACAATGCCCTCGGTATCAGTGGTAATCAGATCGGCTTGAAGTCGATCTTTACCACGATTGCGCAGGAAGATTCGAATTCCCTCCCCGCTATATTCGTCGCTGACCTCGTTAATACAGAGCATCAAGCGTCCGGATAACAATGAGGCCCTTTCCACATTCTTTGCAAGTATGGCGACCACGGTCGGTGCAGTTCGCTGCACCTCAACTTCAAAATAAAAGACGTTCATTCATAATATCCTTAGCTCGTTTCTGAGAACCTTAAATAGCAGCACAATCGATGGCATGCGGGTGGCTTAGCGATGGCTTTTCAGGTCTTCGATTGAGTTCGCTTAGTTCGGCGAAAGCCAGACGATCTGTAGATTAAAAGGGAAAGTTTCTGCTATTGTCGTTATAGCGCCAACATCCGCTGTCGCGAACAAAGGAGCCTTTCCTGATTGCGCACGTGAACGCCGGAAAAAACACTGGCATTCGCAAACGGCGAACCCCAAATTTCACTTTTTTTGGTCAAAGGTCGGATATAGCAATGCTCATCGCACCGCTCTAAGACGAATTGCGCATATTCAAGCAATTCAGGTAGAACCATGGCCCGTAAGCATTCAAAAAGTGAACCCTATCGAGACTTGCACCGCGAGGAGGAAGCACCGCCGGCTGTCATATCTTGCTGGTTATGCAGCCGGCCGACTGGAAAAACGATCATCTGGCACCACCCCATACCCAAAAGCCGTGGCGGGCGAGAGGTTGTGCCCATGCACCCCATTTGCCAACAAACGCTGATCACGAATTTCACCAATTCCGAATTGCAGCGGCACGGCATGGACGTTGAGGGTTTGCTGGCGACCCCTGCTGTTCGCAAATTTGTCGATTGGGTAGCCAACAAGGATCCAGATTTCACCGCGCCGTTAGCTAAGAAACAGCGCTGATGTATTATCGCTACCCGAGAGGGCATTTTTGTCGCAACCCGCTAACATTGCTGTCGTTCACGGCTCCGAACTTTGTTGTCAAAACCGGTCGTTCTTTCAGCTATTTTGCGGAACCCATGAACAACCGGTTTAAGGGTTATCGCACACCGGCCTGTTCGGCTGGAATGTTGAATCCACCGGGGGAAAGAGGACATTCACAAGACAACGTTCCAGCTAACTTCTCTCGCTGATATAAGTGCTAGTAAAGTGTCGACACAACAATTACTACCGTGGGGGCAAGTATCAGCCACGATAACAGCGAGAGAAGCCATGACAGATTTCAAAGCCGTGATGCGCCGCATCATCACTGGAGACGATGCTGATGGGCAGTCGGTCATCATTCTCGACGGTGGCCCTTCCGCCAGCGCGGGTGATCCGGATGTCGGCGGGCTGTTCGAGATATGGGAAGATATCGCTTCCGGCCCGCTCGACCCAAAGGATCACGGCGACCGCGGCAATAGCACTGCGGTCCTCGGCCCGCGCCCCGGCAATGTTCAGGTTCGCTGGTTCGTCATGCAACCGACCCCGCCCGGCGTTCCCAAACCCGCGCTCGACGCTGCCACCCGCGCCGCCTTTGCCACGGTTGGCGGAGAAGGGCACATCATCGACCAAACGCGCCATTCGGGGATGCATGAGACCCACTCGCTCGACATCATCTGCCTGTTGCAGGGAGAGGTATCGTTCATCCTCGAAGGCAGCGAAACGCGGATAAAGCCTGGCCAGGTCGTCATCCAGCGCGGCACCAACCACGCATGGGAAGCGCATAACGGCCCGGCCCTGCTCCTCGCCGTACTGATCGACCGCCCCCTGCTGCGACGCGACTAGTCAAGCTCCACTTTTCCGTTAGCGAAAAGGGCCATGCAAATTTCGGCTCCACTACGTCGCCAGCCATGTGGTTTGTGAAAGAAACGCTAAGAGCCGTTTTGTGGCGCTCATACTTCGCCAAGTTGGGATTGAAGTCGTCTGCCAACAATAGCCACTCGACAAATTGGGCCGCATGAACGAGGTCTTCGAGGGGTACAAATTGAGTCACATGAAGCTGCTCATCGTGCTTGAGACAACTGCAGAAGCCCCAAATGACGCAGCTATCGTGCATTAAAGCATCAAATCCATCTTCTTACATAGTTGGGTATTAGCGCGACCGGGAATATCTGCTTTGGGGTCGTGTTCGGACAGGCAGCTGTCAGGGCAAAAGCGCGAAAAGCTAACGTTCAATAGGCCCGCAGCTGCAACGGCTGTTCCCGCTAACAAAGCCGCCGTTTGACACCGCGTTATTGCCCGTTGCAACCTGCCATACATTCATTCATTGAGACAGAACTATCCGACGGTTGAGATTGGCATAGACGGTCCACAAATAAACAGCTCGATTTTAGGTTTACAAATTCGACAAAATATCATTCTTAAATATATTTAACAACAAAGCCAAAATGCG
>JANOKA010000229.1:0-10823 GCA_031418995.1 Sphingomonadales bacterium
GGAAGGCGCAGAGCATAATTGCTGGCGACACTCATTTCATATTCTCCAATAGCTGGCGGGGCTTTAACAATGTCACATCAAATTTATCAGCGGCCATTGCAAAATCCTTTGTATTAAAAGTCACGATAGTGCGATCCTGTGAATTGATTGCGGCTTCAAATATCATCTCATCATCGGCGTCGCGCAATTGGGGCCGCCAACGAAAATGCACTTCAACCGGCCTTGCCAAAGCGACCAACGCGTCAATCAAATTTGTTGCTTCGATTGCGCTGATTTCACCTGCCGCAAGATGCACATCGCGCGTTGCAACCGCTTCGTATTCAAGAGCAACGGCTACGGTAAGTTCGATCTGCATTTCACCGCGAAGAACGCGCCTGACAATCTCTGCTGACGCGCCGCCGCTGCTCCTTATAGCCGCGATTATAACATCAGTATCCAAAATCATGGATTACTTGTTACATATCGCATGCGATATGTCAACTATCTGTGCGATGGTTGACTAAACAACTCCGATAACAGATAAAACATACATGCCCCACGCCCTCCCCTTCACCGCCACGCCCGCCGACATTGACGAACTCGGTCATGTTAACAATGCCGTTTGGGTGCGGTGGATACAGGATATGGCGACGTCGCATTGGAACGCAGTGGCAGCGCCGGAGCATGTGGCGGCGTATATCTGGATGGTGACGCGGCACGAGATTGATTATCGTGGTAACATTTCGGCAGGGGAAAGCGTGACGGGTCGGACGTGGATCGAAGCTCCGCCCAAGGGTGCGAAATTTGATCGGCGGGTGGATTTTGTGGACGCGCTTGGCAAGGTGATCGTGCGTGCCAACACGACGTGGGCGATGATTGATAAGGCGAGCGGGCGGCTGGTTCGGGTCAGGCCGGAAATTTCTGCGCCGTTTTTTGCGTCGGAATGATTTGGGATTGAGAGATCAGTGTCATCGCAAAGATGCAGCTCGTCATTGCGAGCGAAGTGCGGCAATCCAGAGTTTGTTTACGCACGCTCTGGATTGCCGCGTCGCTTCGCTCCTCGCAATGAAGGAATATAGGACATCTTGATCCTAAGCTTCCAACGCATAATCCGGCAAGGAATGGAACGCATTGCGCAATGCATTGCTCCAGCTTTCGGAGATGCTTTCAAAATAAGGGTCGTCCGATGTCACCCGCCGTTCGTGGAACGCAGTAAACTCGCCTGTTTTATACAGCATCAAATCTAGCGGCAGTCCGACCGACAAATTGGCTTTTAACGTGGAATCAAACGATACCATCAACAGTTTGACGATGTCGGCAAATTCCATATCCGCCTCAAACCCGCGTACGAGAATAGGCCTGCCATATTTGGTCTCACCGATTTGAAAGAACGGCGTGTCGGCGCTGGCCTCGATGAAATTGCCCTCGGGGTAGATCATGTACAGGCGCGGTTCCATGCCGTTAATCTGACCGCCCAATATCATCGACGCGCTGAAGGTGGATGCCGCTGTCGCTCCGGTCATCGCGCGCGCCGCAATCGTATCGCGCAGCAATTGTCCGATATAGGTTGCGACCTGAAACATCGTCGGTGCTTCTAATATCGCGGGCTTGCGATCGGCAGGGGCCTTGCTGCGTTCTTCCAATTGCGCGATCACCGCCTGCGTCGTCGCCAGATTTCCAGCGGTTAGCAAAGTGATAAACCGTTCGCCCGGAACCTCCCAATGGAACATTTTGCGGAATGTCGAGACATTATCCACGCCTGAATTGGTGCGGCTGTCCGACATGAACGCCATGCCCTTGTCCAGCATCATCCCTACACAATATGTCATATTTTGCAGCTTGTCCCGTTACCCCGTTTGCCCATGCTTACTGTTCGACCCGCAAGCTGACAACCATGCTTTTGTCCGTCGCACCAAATGAAAGCCCCGTGATCGGCGCGGCGTCACGGTAGTCAAAGCCAGTGGCAACGCGGATATAGCGCTGATCGGGGCTATATCCGTTGGAGACATCGAACCCGACCCAGCCCAGACTTTCCACATGTGCCTCCACCCACGCATGGCTTGCGCTTTGATCGGTAATGCCCTCCATCAGCAAATATCCCGACACATATCGCGCCGGAATGCCCAAATGCCGGGCGGCAGCCACAAAGATATGGGCGTGATCCTGACACACGCCCTTGCCTATGCCAATCGCTTGTTCGGCGGTGGTGTTTGCTGCGGTATGGCCATCTTCATACGGCAAATAGCCGCGCACTAATTCGGACAGGGCATGTATTCCGGCCAGTTCGTTCGCCGGATCGATATGAAAATTGCCGATCATTTTGGATACTGCTTTACCAGCTGTGGTCAACGCCGTTGCCCGCTGAAAACACCAAAGCGGGATCAAGCCCCGGTGCCGCCCGATGATGCCATCATCATTGTCTGTGGATACTGTGCCGCTGCATTTGATCGTAATATCGCTGCGGCCCGGTTCGACCGAAACCAGATCAACATGGTTCAAGTGCGCGTCTTCGCTGCCACATTCTATTTTCCCGCCGTCAATTTCGATATTCCAATCGAGCACGGTTTGCCCTGCATTATCCTTTGGCCGTAGCTTCAGCCGTTGCAGCGCATAGCCGACCGGACGGTCAAAATGATACTGTGTCTGGTGAGAGACGAAAAGTTGTTTGGCATTCATACGACGAACCTGAAATCCTGTTCGACCAATGCGCAAATTTTGCGGTTGGTGGCGAGAAACTCGACGAGAAATTCATGCAGACCATGCTCGAATATCGATGCAGCGCTCTCGCTTTGCAGCCCGGCATATAACTTTTCCGCCTCTGCCAGCGCCGCCGAGGGCTGACCATAATCCTGTGTAAGGTAACTCAAATTATCGCACAGCTTACCATAGGAGAATGCCAGACTGCGCGGGAAACGGCGATCAAGGATCAGGAATTCGGTGATACCAATCGCGCTTGTACGTCCAGGATAGAGCCAACGGTAAACGCTATACGCAGAGGTTGACCGCAATATTGCCTCCCACTGCACATTATCGAGTGAGGAGCCGACGAACGATACCGATGGTAATAACACATAATATTTTACGTCGAGCAGCCGCGCTGTATTGTCTGCACGTTCAATGAAATTGCCGATGCGGGCGAAATTATACCCGTCATTGCGCAGCATCGTATTATGCACCGCGCCGCGTACCATCGCGCTATTGCGTTTGATTATATCAAGAATCGCGGGCAATTCCGCCTCACGCACTTGCCGTTTCAGCGCGTCATTAATGTTGATCCAGCTTTCGTTGACTGCCTCCCATACTTCCCGCGTAATTGCTGTACGGGTCAATCGGGCGTTCTGCCGTGCCGCGTCGATGATCGCGCACAAGCTGCCGTCATTGCCTTTCTCCCGCAGCAGGAAATTGACCACTTGCCCGGAACTATAATCATCATGGCGCGCCGAATAGGCCGCGTCCATGCCGAGTGATTGGACAATAGATCGCCATTCGCTGACGCTGCCTGCGCCCCGCGTCAAGGTGAAACGGTGGCCGGTTTCCACCAGCCGCGCGATATTCTCCGCACGCTCCAGATAGCGGAAAAGCCAATATATGCCGCCTGCGGTTTTACCGAGCATGGCGCATCTCGCTAATATGGACGAAACAATCAGTCATCTTCCAAGACCCAGCTATCTTTGGTGCCGCCGCCTTGGCTGGAATTAACCACAAGCGACCCTTGTTTGAGTGCAACCCTGGTCAATCCGCCCGGTGTTATTTCAATGCTGTTCGGGGAAACCAGCACGAATGGACGCAAATCGACATGGCGCGGGGCAAGGCCCGCATTGGTATAAATCGGGATTGTCGATAGTGCCAATGTTGGCTGCGCGATATAATTGGATGGCTTGGCGCGCAGCTTGGCTGCGAATTCGGCAAGTTCGCGCTTATTTGCTGCGGGGCCGACCAGCATGCCATATCCGCCCGAGCCGTGCACTTCCTTGACCACCAGATCGGACAGGTTATCGAGTACATGAGCCAAGGCGTCGGGTTCGGAACACCGCCATGTCGGTACGTTGGGCAGGATGGGCCGCTCGCCGGTATAAAACTCGACGATGTCTGGCATGTAGCTGTAGATAGCTTTATCATCGGCGATGCCCGTGCCGGGCGCGTTCGCAATGGTAATCTTTCCAGCGCGGTATAGGTCAAATATACCGGGGATACCCAGCACCGATTCCGGTTTGAATATCAACGGATCGAGATAATCATCATCCAGCCGCCGGTATAGCACATCTATAGGTTTATACCCCCGCGTGGTGCGCATGGCGACGCGGCCATCGACGATACGGATATCATGCCCCTCTACCAGTTCCGCCCCCATTTGATCGGCCAAGAACGCATGCTCAAAATACGCGCTGTTGTGAATGCCCGGCGTCAGTACCGCGACCACAGGATCGCTGTTACACGCAGGCGGGGCAACGCGGTTCAGCGACTGGCGCAGATTTTTGGGATAATCGCTAACATTGCGCACACGTATTGTGCTGAACAGTTCGGGGAACATGTTCATCATCGTTTCGCGGTTTTCCAGCATATACGATACGCCCGACGGCGTACGCGCATTATCCTCCAGCACGAAAAATTCATCCGGCCCGGTACGCACCAGATCGACGCCAACGATATGCGTATATACGCCGCCCGGCGGCAGGAACCCAACCATCTGACTTAAAAACGCAGGGTTATTTTGCAACAAGCTGATCGGCAGGCGTCCAGCGCGGACGATTTCCTGCCGGTGGTATATGTCCTGCAGAAATGCGTTGATCGCGCGCACGCGTTGCTCAATGCCGCGCGTTACTTTGGCCCATTCTCGGGCTGATATTATACGCGGTACGATGTCGAACGGGATCAGCCGTTCCTCGGCTTCGTCATCGCCATATACGGCAAAAGTAATTCCGGTGCGCCGGAAAAACTGTTCTGCCTCACGCGCTTTGGCACGCAATGACTTGCTGTCCTGATTGCAATACCATTCATGATACGCCGCATATGCTGCGCGCACCGCGCCATCTTCTTTCAGCATTTCGTCAAAGCAGGGCGTTTTGGCTGTCATCGTTACAAAGACTGCACAATATAAATGCAGAAAACAAGAGCCTTCGCATCTGCACAATTTTTAGGCAAAAATCATGCGATAAACCGCACATCAAAAATCAATGGCAATGCCCTTATTCTCCCAATCGCCATAGCGAACAGGATCAGGCGTTTCGCGTCCCGGCTCGGTGCTTGGCGGAACCTTTTTAGGCGCAGGCACGGGCGAATTTTTCGTCAAATACGCGGGGGCGTCCAAATGCGCAGGGCGTTTTGTGGCGCGGTTGCCGTTATTGGCTTCGGTGTCATTCATTGGGAAATTCCTTAAAGTCTCTGATACACTATCGCATGAAAATCCATCAGCGTGAAATGCAAAACCAACTGGCGCGTGACTCGCAAATGCAATCGATCTAAGGCGCACGCATGTCAGAATCCAAAGAAGATATCGCGGGTCTACCCGCACGCCGCGCCGCATTACGCCTGCTCGACAACGTAATGCGCATGGGTACGCCAATGGACCAGGCAACCAATGCGGCGTGCAAAGGCCTCGATTCATCTGACCGTGCGCTGGCGATTGCAATCGCGCAAGAGGCGCTGCGATGGGTCGTCGACCTTGATGCATTGATTGACGATAAAACGCAGCAGAATTTGCCCGACGATGCCAAGGCGCGGATGGTATTGCGGCTGGCACTGGCACAGATTTTCCGGCTGGGCACGCCGCCGCATGCCGCGATTGCCACGGCATTGCCGTTGCTGGATGGCGGACCCAAACGGTTGATGCACGGCGTGTTGGGCGCTATTTTGCGCAGTGAAGTTTCGCTGCCCGATGTCCCCAGCCTGCCCGATGGCGCCGCAATGCGGTGGCAGGCGGCATGGGGCGATGAAATGCTGGCCGCCGCGCAAGTGGCGCTGGCGCAGCCGCCGTTGCTCGACATTACGCTGCGTGATCCCGTCAGCACTGATGAGTGGGTCGATCGTCTTGGCGGGGAAAGCCAGATGCCCGGACATGTTCGTTTGCCGCGCGGTACAGCGGTAGACGCGTTGGACGGGTATGACGCGGGCGCATGGTGGGTGCAGGATTTGGCCGCAAGCCTGCCAGCACGGTTGCTCGGCTATGGCAGCGGAAAACGGGCACTTGACCTGTGCGCTGCGCCCGGCGGCAAAACGATGCAGCTATCCGCGCAAGGGTACGCCGTTACTGCGGTGGACAATTCATCGCGGCGGATGGAACGGCTGACGAAAAATCTGGAGCGTACCGGCCTGAACGCCCATTTGGTGCGCGCCGACGTAACGACATGGGAAAGCGACGCAGTGTTTGACGCCATCTTGCTCGACGCGCCGTGCAGCGCGACCGGAACCATGCGCCGTCATCCCGACGTGCTGCACCGGATCGGCCTGAAACAAATTAACGAACTGGCGGCGTTGCAAAGCATGATGCTGGACCGCGCCGCCACTTGGCTGAAACCCGGCGGCACGCTGGTTTATGCAACTTGCTCGCTGGAACCGCATGAGGGCGAGGCGCAGGTCGGACCGTTTTTGGATCGCCATAGCAATTTTGAGGTCGCGGCAATTGCGCCCAAAGAATTGCCGGGCGGCGTCGCGCCCGATGCCTTTGGCTGTTTGCGCACGATGCCGGGTATGATGCGCGAAAACGGCGGATTGGACGGATTTTTTGCAGCGCGTTTTGTGCGGAAAGCGTAATCATAAACTAACCACAGCCTATCCACAGGCTATTCACAAGCGCATATTGCCGTAAATGCGCCGTTTCGCTATGGCTCTGCCATGTTTTCAAATAATTCAAGCCCAATAAAAATCGCACCTTCGATCCTATCCGCCGATTTTGCTCGCCTTGGCGAAGAAATTCGCGCCATTGATGCCGCCGGATGTGACTGGATACATGTCGATGTGATGGACGGGCATTTTGTACCCAACATCACCATCGGCCCCGCCGTGGTAAAAGCGTTGCGGCCGCATACTGACAAGCCTTTCGACGTGCACTTGATGATCTCTCCGGTCGATGGATATTTGGAGGCCTTTGCCGATGCTGGCGCGGATATCATCACGGTGCATCCCGAGGCCGGGCCGCATACGCACCGCACAGTGCAGGCTATTAAGGCGCTAGGCAAAAAAGCGGGCATCGTGCTCAATCCGGCGACGCCTGCAAAAATGCTCGATTATCTGATCGACGAGATTGATCTGGTTTTGGTGATGAGCGTTAATCCCGGCTTTGGTGGACAAAGTTTTATCTCCAGCCAATTGCGCAAGATTGAGGCGATCCGTAAAATGATCGACAAGACGGGACGCGAAATCCATCTGGAGGTTGACGGCGGCATCACCGCCGAAACTGCGCCACTCGCCATTTCCGCTGGAGCCGATGTACTGGTCGCCGGAACCGCCACGTTCAAGGGCGGTGCGGCGCATTATGCCGCCAATATGCAAGCGTTGAGGGGTGAATGACGCTGGACCACGACGATCCATTTTCAGAAAATGAAGCGCGGGATAATCATTCTGGTGCTGCAACACATGGCGCTTCATCGCAAAGTTCGGCGTTAATCGTGCGGCAAACTGGTACGGCCCAATCATTATCGGACCGCTTAGCGCGGCTGTTTTACCAGCTGACCTGGCGAACGCCACTGCATAATATCCGGCTGACGGGCAAGTTGCCGTTGCGGTTGCTGGCAGTGCCGCTGGATGAGCTGCCAGCGGATGCTGCGCGCGGCAAGGCGCTGCGCATGGGTCAGTTTCGTTTTCAGGGGCTGGACCAGCCACTGCACAATATCGATTATCAAAACCTTCCGCTGCCGCCTGCGATGCTGGATTATATCCACCGTTTTGATTGGCTGCGCGATTTGGCTGCAGCCACCACCCGCGCCGAAGGCGCACCGCTTGCTGCAGCCATCACCGAAAACTGGTTGAAAAATAATACTGCAAAAATCCGTGAGCCTGCGTGGCGTGTCGATAATAGCGCCTGGCGATTTTTGAACATGGCGGCATATTGTCCATTCATCCTGTCCAGCAACGACCCGGTATACCGGTCCAGCGTCATCAACCATATTGCTCGCAACGCCCGCCATTTGGATCGTAGCGCGTCAAAAGCGGCAAATTTGTACACGCGCCTTACCGGATGGGCGGGGGTCACCGCTGCAGCATTGCTGCTACCAGAGGGCAAGGCACGCCGGGTCATTGGCGAAGACAACTTGTCTGACGCAATTGATGTCTGCGTATTTGCCGATGGCGGCGTGGTGTCACGGTCACCGATGCAGTTAATGGAGTTGATCGGCCTGCTTAGTCTGCTGCGGCAATGCTATTTAAGCGTGGATCAGAATGTTCCCGAATTCCTGCAAGATGCCCTTAGCCGCAGCGTTCCGGCCTTACTGGGGCTGACCCACGCCGACGGCGGACTGGGCGCATGGCAGGGATCAGCGCAGGTTGGTGCAGCGCATATCGATGCATTAATTGCCGCATCCGGCGTACGCGCACGGCCGCAACGCCAAGCGCTCGATTGGGGTTATCAGCGCGTTTCGGCTGGCAAAGCGGTGATGTTGCTGGATGCCGGACCACCGCCTTTGGCCAAACAGTCGGCGGCGGGTTGCGCGTCGACCTTGGCATTTGAATTGTCGCATAATGACCAGCGGATTATCGTCAATTGCGGCGGATCGGCGCTGGTAGGTGCAAGTATTCCTGCCGTTCTGGCGCGGGGATTGCGTACCACTGCCGCGCATTCCACCTTGTGTATTGACGATACCAATTCCACCGCAATTTTGGCGGGTGGGCAATTGGGCAAAGGCGTGACCGAGGTCGGGCTGGACCGCCGCGATCTGGAAAATGCCACGCGTATTGAATCCAGCCATGACGGATATGGTAAAGCATATGGTTTTGTACACAGCCGCACCCTGATCCTGCGGTCCGACGGTTTGGAACTGCGCGGCGAGGACACGTTGCTGCCGCATGCGCATTATAAAGTAAAATCCGATGTACAGACCGCGATCCGGTTTCATCTGGGCGGAAATATCGAACTGGCCGAAGGTGACAATAAACAAGCGATCATATTGCGGTTGGGCAATGGCAGCAGCTGGTTATTTGTCGCTGGCGGCGGCGAAGTGCAAATCGATGATAGTATCTGGGTGGACGGCAATGGCCGGCCGCACCCTTCACAGCAATTGGTGATTAACAGTGTCGCTGGCAAGGGCGGCCTGTCCATCGGATGGCAATTCCGGTTTTTAGGATAATATTATGAGCGTACAGAAAATCTCCCGCGCACTGCTTTCGGTGTCGGATAAATCCGGCTTGGTCGAACTTGGCCATGCATTGGCCAAACGCAATGTAGAGCTTGTCTCCACAGGAGGCACCGCAAAAACACTGCGGGAGGCGGGATTGCAGGTTATGGATATATCCGATCTAACCGGATTTCCCGAAATGATGGACGGCCGCGTCAAAACATTGCATCCAAAAGTGCACGGCGGGTTGCTCGCGGTGCGCGATAATGCCGAACATGCCGCATCGATGATGGAACATGACATCGCCGCGATTGATCTGGTCGTGGTCAACCTGTATCCGTTCGCCGCCACCGTTGCCAAGGGCGCAGGCCGTGACGAGATAATTGAGAATATCGATATTGGCGGCCCTAGCATGGTGCGCAGTGCTGCCAAGAACCACCAGTTTGTAACGATCCTGACCGACCCTGCCGATTATGATGTGGTGATTGCCGAGATGGAAGAGCAAGACGGCGCGACATCGCTGGCATTCCGGCGCGCCATGGCGGCAAAGGCCTATGCCGCCACCGCCGCCTATGACAGCATGATCGCCAGCTGGTTTGCCTTTGCCGATCAGGGGGAGCAATTTCCGGCATCACTGACATTCGGCGGTAAGCTTGCTGGCACATTGCGCTACGGCGAAAACCCGCACCAGCAAGCCGCATTTTATACACCCGCATTTGGCGGTGTGCGCGGCATTGGACAGGCTGAACAGGTGCAAGGCAAAGAGCTTTCCTATAATAATTACAATGACGCCGATGCCGCGCTGGAACTGGTCAGTGAGTTTGCGGATGGCCCGCCTACGGTTGTGATCGTCAAACATGCCAACCCGTGCGGCGTGGCAACGGGGGACACATTGATTGAGGCATATCGCGCCGCGCTGGAATGTGACAGCGTGTCGGCATTTGGCGGGATTGTTGCAGTCAACCGTCCGCTCGATGGACCTACAGCCGAAGCCATGACCGAGATTTTCACCGAAGTTGTTGCTGCCCCTGCCGCCGATGACGCCGCGCGCGCGGTGTTTGCCAAAAAGAAGAACCTGCGATTGCTTATTACCGGTGATCTGCCCAATCCCAAGCGTCCCGGATTGATGATAAAGAATATCGCGGGCGGATATTTGCTGCAAAGCCGCGACAATGGATATGTGGCCGACGATGATTTGAAAGTCGTGACGCAGCGCGCACCCACGGCACAAGAACTGGCCGATTGCCGCTTTGCCTGGACGATTGCCAAGCATGTCAAATCCAACGCCATCGTCTATGCCAAGGACGGCGCAACCGCAGGCATCGGTGCAGGCCAGATGAACCGCCGGGACAGCGCCCGTATCGCCGCGATCAAAGCGCGCGAAGCCGCCGAAACCTATGGCTGGCCGCAGGCACGCACAGTCGGCAGCGCGGTGGCATCCGATGCATTTTTTCCTTTTGCCGATGGCTTGCTGGCGGCCGCCGAAGCCGGGGCAACCGCAGTCATCCAACCCGGCGGATCAATGCGCGACGACGAAGTCATCGCCGCGGCGGATGCGGCAGGATTGGCGATGGTGTT
>JANOKA010000230.1:0-2174 GCA_031418995.1 Sphingomonadales bacterium
TGTTATTACCGCGCGATTGAATATGCCATTGAACACGGACTGTCCCGCGTAGAAGCAGGCGCGCAGGGCGAACATAAACTGGCGCGCGGATATGTGGCGGTTCCCACGTATAGCGCGCATTACATCGCCGATCCCGGTTTCAGGCGCGCCATCGCGGACTTTCTGGTGCGCGAACAAGTAGCGGTGTCACGCGAGATTGAATTTCTGGGCGATATGGCTCCGTTTAAGCGGGGCTAGGCAACCGCTCGAAGTTGACGAAGTTCACACGCTTTTGCTGTTGCGCAGGCCGGGGATATTTTTTGTAAACGGGTGCGCCGTTGCCGGACGGCCCGGTGTTTACAGCAATATAGGATAACATAAATATGGGAGCCATTGAGCATAAGCCCATGCGTGTAGGAAAGTTATTTTTTCATCAGAACGGATTAAATAGTTCCTCCCCCGAAGGTGTGTTGACATTCAAGTATCAAATTACCGATAATAATATGCTTCGTCATTCCCGCCTTCGCGGGAATGACGGTGATATTTTGGACAGTCTTTACCTTTGAATGCCAACACCGTCTAACCCCCCCTTGCAATCTGGCGTTTAATCGCGCAGTTAAATGGGTGAGAAGAGGAGTCGTTCTGTGCATCAAACCGCGTCCAAACCCAGCGAACAAGAACTTGCCGATTTTGCCGCAGGCTGCGATGCTTGGTTCGCCGCACACACGCCCGCTGATCCAGGGTTCATGTTGCCGCTGACCTTTATGGAGGTTTCGACCGATCAGCAGTTTGATTTTCTGCGGAATTGGCAGCGTAAAGTTTATGAGGCCGGATATATCGGCATGAGCTGGCCAGCGGAATATGGCGGCGGCGGACTGCATCCCGATTACCAACGCACCGCAACGCATATAATGAAATCGCACGATGCCCCGATACTGATAAACGCGATTGCGAACGGGTGGACCGGGCCATTACTGCTCGATATTGGCCGCGAGGAGGACAAGCGCCGGTTTATCCAACCGATGTTATCAGCCGAAGAAATCTGGTGTCAGGGATTTTCTGAACCGGAACATGGCAGCGACCTTGGCAATGCACAGTGTAAGGCGGTCCGAGACGGCGATGAATATGTCATCAACGGGTCGAAAATCTGGACGTCGCTGGGCGACCGCGCCGATTATATGATCTTGCTGGCACGCACGAGCAGCGAGGGCGCGAGTAAATATGCAGGCTTAAGTTTCTTTTTGGCACCGATGAAAATTCCGGGGGTTGAAGTGCGGCGATTGAAAAAACTGACGGGCGAATACGGTTTCGTGCAGTGCTTTTTCAATGACGCCCGTATTCCGGCCAGCGCACTGATCGGCGAGGAGGGTCAGGGCTGGTCCATGGCGATGAAGACGCTGGAATATGAACGCGGGGCAAAAGTTAATCCGGTCGGCGGCTATTTCGTCAAGGAAATGGAAGCGTTGGACGTTGTCGATTTGGCGCGCCGGATGCAACGCGGCGGAAAGCCGCTGCTCGATGATCCGGTGATGCGTGACAAGCTGGTCCAGTATATGATCGATATTCAAGCGCTGAACCTGAACAACAGCCGCCGCCGTATGCCGCCGCTGCAACAGGATAAACCAATGGGGCTGGCGCTAATAAACAAGCTGGCGCGCACCGAATTGGTTCGCGAACTGACCGAATTTTCATTGCAGTTTCAAGGAACACGCGCAGGATATTATGCTGGTGATCCCGCCGCGCAGGATGACGGATTCTGGCACCGGACATATCTGAACAGTTTTTCGGCAACCATCGGTGGCGGCACATCGCAGATACAGAAAAACATCATTGGCGAGCATGTCTTAGGCCTGCCCAAAACGCGTTAATCTAAGGAGCAACATATGAGCGAAGTTCTAACCGAGGTACGTGACGGCGTATTGATTATTACGATCAATCGCCCCGAAGCCAAAAATGCTGTAAACCGTGCCGTGGCCGATGGGATAGCGGCGGCGATGGAACGGCTGGACAGCGACGTTAGCTTGAACGCGGGCGTTATCACGGGCGCAGGCGGTACATTTTGTTCAGGCATGGATTTGAAGGCGTATCTGAAGGGCGAGCTTCCGGTTGTCGCGGGCAAGGGTTTTGCCGGATTTATAGAAGCGCCGCCGAAAAAGCCGCTGATCGGTGCGGTCGATGGCTATGCGCTGGCGGGC
>JANOKA010000231.1:0-1592 GCA_031418995.1 Sphingomonadales bacterium
TAAGAATGCGGTATACAGAGCTTCATACTCGTTAACTGCGTCTCGAAAACTGTGCCGACGCTCTGCATCCTGCACGAAGATTTCTTCCCATGGCGGCACAACAAATATCGGGTTATTATATCTACAATCCTTGGCTTGCCGTTCAACCTTTTCCGAAAGTTCAAGGCCATGCATTTTGCTAAAGACCAATGGTTCAACGACGCTGCGATCAAAAAATACTGCCCCGTCAAATTCAGCGACGGATGCAAACTGCTCTGTAGCAAGAGCCGCAAGCGTCTCAGTAAATAATTTTGGATCAATCCACGGCAGTGCCCGGCCATTCGCATTTAATTCATTGTGAACAATAATTCTACCGGCTTCAGCTACTGTGTGAAACCCTCGTAACGAGAGCGCATCGATTAAACTTGTTTTACCTCCGCCAGAACACCCGGAAATAACGATACGCCGCAACGACACCCCCTCAAACCATCTCCGCCAATGTCGCCAAACACTCGCGCGCCAATGCCGCACTCCGCTCGGGTGACCAGCCTTGTTCCAGATCAGGCAGTTCGTGATTGTCCTTGAACGGCATTTCCAGTGTCATCGAAACGCATCCTTTGCCTGCGCCATTCACGCGGTCGCTGAACCGCTGCGCCAATTGGTTGGTGCTCATGGTCAGGTTGGCTTTGCCGGAGCCAGATATTGGATATCCCAGCTTGGTTTGGAAATCGGGGGTACGCGCCGATAGCCGCGCCAGATACGCATCGTACCGTTCGCCCTGTTCATCGCTCCAATCGGGGATGCCGTGAAATCCGGCGATGAACGCGGCGGGGATGGCTTCGTCGCCGTGCACGTCAATGGCCCAATGCACGCCGGTTTTGTCCATCGCATTACGGATGCAGAGCACTTCAGGGCTGCGTTCCGCGCTTGGCTGCGCCCATTCGCGGTTCAGGTTTACGCCCAAATAATTGGTCCGCAAATGGCCGCGACACGATCCGTCGGGGTTGCAATTGGGCACGATATGCAACGTGCATTTTTGCAGCAGAACCCGCGCATGCGGATCGGCGGGATCGGTCAGCATATCGAGCGCGCCCTCCATCCAATGTTCGGCCATGCTTTCGCCGGGATGCTGCCGCGCATAGAGCCAGACCTGCGTTGCGCCCTCGCCCATCGTTACGCAGTCAATCGGTTGGCCCTCAATACTATGGCCAAGGCTGCGCACGGTCACGCCCTCACATAACGCCGTGTTGGCGATCATGTCGTGATGGCGCTCCATGCTGAACGGCGCGAAATACGCAAACCAGCTGATATTGCCCGTGGGGAAGAAGCGTATCGTCAGCGTACCGCCCGCCGCCTTGGCGTCATAACTGGACAGCGCGCGGCCCCAATATTCGCGGTCTTCAGAGACGCAGGCGTTGTAATCGGTCCAACCACCGGGATAGGCGCTGGATTCCAAGCCCGTGATGTTCAGGATGATTTCCTCGCCCGCATCGCTTTCCACGCGGAAATGGAACCACTGGAAAAATTCGCTGTCCTTGTCCTTGCGGATTGAAAGCGTTGCGGTGTCGTCTTCGATGGCGTGGACAACGATATTGCCGCTGTCGAATGCGGCG
>JANOKA010000232.1:0-2146 GCA_031418995.1 Sphingomonadales bacterium
CACCGCAATCGCCGTGCCTGCGCCAAACTTGGCGTTAATCTCGTCTGCAGTCGCAATGCAGGCGTCCAATTTACGGCTGGAAATCACCACCTTTGCGCCTTGCTCTGCCATCGCAAACGCGGTCGCCCGGCCAATGCCGCGTGATGATCCAGTGATAACGGCGACCTGTCCGGTCATATCGAATAATGACATATTATCTCCCTCTCCCCTACAGGGGAGAGGGCCGGGGAGAGGGGGAGTCCTCAAAACCGGCCCTAATGATTGTTGAAGGAAGCACTCGCCCCCTCTTCCAACCCTCTCCCCTGAAGGGGAGAGGACTATTTGTTCACGCCCCCGCCTTTTGCGCGTAATGCCACGCGTGATCGGCCAGCGGCTTTACCCGCTCCGACATTGCCTTGGCATGCGCCGATGAGGCTGTGCCATCGATCACGCGTTTTTTGATGCCTTGGATAATCCCGGCCAGACGGAAGAAATTATAGGCAAAATACCAGTTCATGTCGGGCACGCTGTCACGGCCTGTCGCGGCGCAATACCGCGTTACAATTTCGTCCAGTTCGGGAATGCCCAAACCTGCGCGGTCCAGATCGGCCACGCCGCTGCGTCCTTCATTATCGGTCACCCATGCCATCGCAACGTAAGTGAAATCGGCCAGCGGATCGCCCAAGGTGGACAATTCCCAATCGAGCACGGCCAGCACTTTCGCGCTATCCTTGGCAAAAATCATATTGTCGATGCGGTAATCGCCGTGCACCACGCTGACGCGGGTTTGTTCCGGCATGGTTGCGGGCAGCCATTTAATCAGGCTTTCCATTTCGGGCATCAATTCGGTTTCAGACAGGCGGTATTGCTTTGTCCAGCGCTCAATCTGCCGCCCAAAATAATTGCCGGGTTTGCCAAATTCGGACAGCCCCGCCGCTTCGACATCGGTGTTATGCAATGCCGCCAATGTGTCGATCATTTCCAGATAAACTGCGCGGCGTTCATCCGGATTGCTGCCCGGCATCGACCCGTCCCATATGGTGCGGCCCTCGACCATGTCCATGATGTAAAACATGCTGCCGCTAACATCGTCATCCAGACAAAGTCCGTAAGGTTTGGCAACGGGAAAACCGGTGGGATAAAGCCCCGATATCACCCGAAATTCGCGGTCAACGGCGTGCGCAGACGGCAGCAATTTGCCCAGTGGTTTGCGCCGCAAGACATACGATCCGCTGGCGGCATCCACGCGGTATGTTGGGTTGGATTGACCACCAGCAAATTTACCAACGGTAATCGGTCCGGCAAATCCCGTCACGTTCGCATCCATCCACGCGGTCAATTTTGCCTCATTCAGCCGGTCTGCACCCTCTGGCACGACTGTACCGCTGAACGCGGTTTGCGCGTCGATCACTTCGGTCATGTATCGAACACGATAACCGAACGTGCCGCATCGCCCTTTTTCATTTTCTCAAACCCTTCGTTGATTTGGCTAAGCGGGATCGTTTCGGCCACAATACTGTCCAGGTCCAGCATCCCGCGCATATAGAAATCCACCAGACGCGGAATATCCACGGGGAAACGGTTGCCGCCCATGATCGCACCCTGTAATTTCTTGCCCGACAGCAAATCCATCGCCGACAATCCGACCGAATGCTGCAACGGCATCATACCCAATATCGTCGCTGTGCCGCCGCGTTTCAGCGATTTGACCGCCAACTCGCCCGATGCTGGTCTACCGACTGCTTCAATCGCATGATCCACGCCGCCTTTGGTCAGTTCAATCACTTGCGCCGCCGCGTCATCTGCCATTGCATCGACCACATCGGTCGCGCCCAATTTCATGGCCAACGCACGTTTTTCAGGGATCGGGTCACACGCGATAATCCGGCCCGCGCCCGCAATTTTTGCCGCGTTGATCGTCGCAAGGCCAACCCCGCCGCAGCCTATGACCGCAACCGTTTCGCCCGGCGTAACCTTGCACGCGTTGAAAATAGTTCCCGCGCCCGTGGTAACGGCGCAGCCAATTACGGCGGCGCGGTCGAGCGGCATTTCGGGATCAATCCGCACGCAGGCATGTTCGTGGATCAGCATCATTTCGGCAAAGGCCGACAGGTTCAGCATCTGTGCCACCGGAGACCCATCAGGCCGCGTAATCCGGGGCGCGTCG
>JANOKA010000233.1:0-15390 GCA_031418995.1 Sphingomonadales bacterium
GCCCTTTGACAAATCACAGATATGCGCGCCCCAACGCTGTGCCAAGGCCAGCTTTGCTGCATCAAAATCAATGGCCAATACGCGGCAGCCGTTTGCCAGCAAGATCTGGATCGTCATCAACCCGATCAAACCCGCGCCCATGACCACAAAATTTTCGCCAATGGTGGGCTGGGCAAGACGAATTCCCTGCAGACCAATCGCGCCGACCACGGTAAAGCTGGCATGTTCGTCAGGCACATTATCCGGAATTTTGGCACATAGGTTTTGCGGAACGCGCACGGTTTCGGCATGCGGGCCGTTGGACAACACACGGTCGCCCACTTGCAAACCCGTGATCGCAGCGCCCACTTCGGTCACCACGCCAACGTTGGAATATCCCAGCGGAATGGGTTGCGACAATTTGGACCGCACCGCATCAATGGTTTGCAGCAAGCCATCGGTGCGCACCTTGCCCAGCACCTGTTTCACCTTGTCCGGTTGTTGCCGCGCTTTGCTCAACAAACTGGCCTTGCCAAAATCGACGAGCATCCGTTCGGTTCCCACCGAAATCAACGAACACCGCGTATCGATCATAACAGTGCGCGAAGAAGGCGCGGGACGGGGCGTTTCGATAAGGCGGGTTTCGCCGGACGATAGGTCTTGGATGATTTGTTTCATATGGCTTTCATCTAGAATTGCAGCGTAATCGCGTCTACTAGTAAATTATCGCATTAAAATATTACATTTTACGAGCGCGAATGTAATGGTTTGCTAAAATCATTGTCGGGGCTGAATATTGCTTTATTGTGTTCAGAAATTAAATTGAAGGAGCATCTAAAATTAGTGGCACTTCAATATCAAGTCGTTCTAATGATAACAGGATTGTTATGATATTGCATTACAAAAGATACTTGCTAATTTTTTCTTCGCTACTCGCATTTTATGCATCAGCAATTATTGGGTTGCATTTAGTTATGTTGACCTTGTTTAGTAGAGATTTTTTAGAAGTTAAATGGATGGCTCCAAATACAACTCCAAATAAAGAATTGATTGCTTTTTTGGGAGTTATAGTCATCGCTCACTTGGCTTCTTTACAACGGCAGCGAACTAGTGACTTTCTGCTTACTATGCTCGCGATTTTCCCAATAATTCCAATGCTTGCAATTTTCTCATATCGTGGCGCAGCGCCAGAATTCGTTTTTAGTTGCATTTTTTGCTACCTACTAATTTGGATTATAATTAGAATTCCTATTCCAACTATAAAAACTAGAAATTTTGGCATTATCAATGAACATAATTTTGTCAAATATACTATAATTTTAATGATTACTGTAATTATTTCTTCATTTATTTCAGGAAGCGGAAATTACATCAACTTCGACTTTTCAAAGGTTTATGAATTTCGTAATGATGCAAGAGATTCGCGATTAACAATAGTGAACTATGCCATACCAAATATCATAGGATTCTTATTGCCACTTTCCATTACAATATTGTTAAAATATAAGAAATATTGGCAAGTAATTGCATTTATAGTGCTCAATACTATCATTTTTGGACTTACATCTCAGAAAAGCTATTTATTCACTCCATTTTTTGCGGCTGCATTCTATTTGATTTTGAGTTATAGAATGCGCACTTCGGATATTATTATATCTCTAACTATTTTGACCTCAATTATTTCACTATTATGGCATTTCGATTTAACGTCAGAAATAGTTCCCACACTTTCAATTAGAAGAATGTTTTTTGGTCCAGCTTATCTTAATTTTATATATTATGATTTTTTTTCTACAAGTCCGAAAATGTATTGGTCTGATGGTAAAATATCATTAGGTTTGATTAATAATCCTTATGGATTTACTGCTCCCAGAGTTATTATGAATTACTATTACTTTAATTCAATGTCATTTCAATCTTACGGAAATGCAAACACGGGTTTCTTGGGTTCTGGATTTGGTCATGCAGGATTTCTTGGAATGGCAATTTATTCAATATTGGTTGCCGTATTATTACGCGTTAGCAACGGTATAGCTGATAAAGTTGGATATGTGGCAGCGTGCTCTGGTCTCACTCATCTCTTTATTGCTGTTTTATTTTTATCTTCAGATATTATGTCCTCGTTTCTAAGTTACGGATCATTGTTGATGATTGTTTTTGCCGTAATCTTGAAAAAATCCGAAAATCCGGTCTGAATTGTCATTACTTAAAAAAGTCATCGGGTTGGGTTCGGCAAATATCGCTTTGCTAGCGGCGCAGGCGCTTACGGTTGCGGCGCTGGGGGTTTTGTTGCCCGCCGAGCCGTTTGGCGTATTCCTGTTGGGGCTAACAATAGCGCAGGCATTCTCCGCATTTGCCACGCTGCGGTTTGATTCCGCCATTCCGTCGGCAGGAGGAGGCCGCGAACAAAGTAGCTTGCTTATCCTGTCGGTTGGCTGTGGTGTGATGATGTCTCTGCTGGTCATTGCCGGCACATATATCATGGCGCAGCTGCGATTATTTGCATTGGACCAGCTTTCGTTACCAGGCATATTGTTGGTCGGTGCGATTACATTTGCGTTGGCATGCGCGCAAATGGGACGATATTGGGCGATCCGTCAGGGCAATTTGGCGATAATACAGCGGTCGACATTTGGCCGCGCTTTCATGATAGCGGGATTGCGCGGGACGATCTTAATTTGGGCATTAGCATTTCCTGAGCAGCTGGACTTGGTGAATTTGGGCGCGCTGTTATTGCTGGCCGAAGCAGCGGCAACAGGCACCAATGCGTTTATTTTGTTCCCGCGTCGCGCCCGGGGTGAGACACATTTTAGTAAATCAATTATCACATTGCGCGCGGCAGTTCGGCGAAACTGGAAATTCCCTGCACTGGAATTGCCGTCCGCCGTCATGAACAGCTTTGCCCTGAACGCGCCGATATTTTTGGTTACGCAGTTTTATGGATTGGTTGCGACAGCCGCATTCGGTCTCGCATTCCGGGCGATTGCCGTGCCTGTGGGGCAGCTTGCCCTGGCGTTGACTGAAGTAATGCAGTCACAATATTCGGCCTATTTACGCAGCGGAGATACGGCAAGTTTCCGGCGCTTATTCTATGGTTCATCCACGCGCATGGCGATTGCCGGGGCGATCATTTGTCCCGCCGTTTATTTTGCAGCAGAACCCGTCATAACGGCGGTGATGGGAGAAAAAATGAGACTGTTTGCCCAGATCGCGGCGATAATTACGCCGTGGGTCAGCATGAACGTCTTAGTAAACGTAAATAGTCGCATCATAACCCTGTTACGACGCCAGGAATTGAAACTGATTTATGATATGATGGCAATTACAAATATCGTAATTCTATTCATCGTTAATCAGTATTTCGATTTAGAACTCTTGCCATTTGTGACAATTTTAACAGCGATGATCTGTGCGGCATATACAGTGTATTGGATGATTATAAGACACGCAGTTTTGAATTTAAGCCCAGGTCGCAAAAGCTTGGAAAACCTACAGCCTTAATTCCTACTCCTCTGTGGTGATACGTCTGACCAGCATGTCCCAATCTAAAAACTCGCAATAGGTTTTCAGGGCACCTGATGCCATCGTCTCAAGAACGGCTGGCTGCGAGGTTAGCTCGATAAGTATATCTCGGTAAGTTTCCATATTGATATCGGCCGGGCCAGCAATCCGCATATTTTGATTCCGGTTCAGATATTCGGGGCTTTGCCCGCCGGCATCACCGACGATCAATGGCAATCCGCAACCAATGGATTGTTGCCACATAACCGATTGGCTGGCCGGAAAAATGGCGATATCGGATAACAGCATGTGGTAATATCCGCCGCGTGCATCCTGCCAACCGGTAAATTTCACCCTGTCGCCCATTTGCGCAATCATCGGCATGATTTGGTTTTTGTAACCATCATCGGTTGGATCGAATTGCCCCATGATTACCAGTTTCAGTTTGGCCAATTCGGGTGTTTGCATTGCAAGCAACAATAATTCCAAACGCTTTCGCGGGGTTATTTTTCCTCCTGTAAACAGCACGATATCGTTTTGGTTAAAGCCCAGCTTTGCGCGCGCCTCCGTCCGGTCCATTTCATTCTGTACTTGTTCAATCAAATCACCATCGGGGCCAAGCGGCAGCAACTCCATTTCGTGTTTTTTAATCCCGTAAATCTCCCGCAGAAATAATTCCGCGCCGGGGTGAGTTGGATATATTTTGGATAAATGGGGCCGGATTTTATTCAAATAATATTTGCGAAACCCCTTGTGCAATATATTCAGCGACACTGCATTCTTGCCCGAATTGCTGTAATCCATATGGCTGTCCATCACCACACGGACATGGGGATGTTTTCGGCAATATAGCGCTATTTCAGCAGTATTCGGGATGATGCCGTGCATAAAAATTAAATCTGGAGCAAAATCATCGATATATTTGGTAACGTTTATATACTTCTTGATCTTGTTCAAAAGATTAAACTTGTACGGCAATTTCCAAATTGTCGCGCCATGATCCTGTAATTTGTGAGGCGATCCTTTTGGATAAAAAGTACCCGAATAGTAATCGAACACCTTTTCGAACAACGATGTGAGCACCAAGACATCATGGCCTTGTTTGCACATATATTTGGTCATTTGATTTTCCTGAAATTGAAGCTCAGGATTATAATATTCGCATAGCATCAGAATTTTCATTGGTGTTTTGAGCTTTTCTGGAACAATCGGGACAACAGATTTTGTGCATCCGTGAGAGTATATTTTTTTAGTGAAAGTGCCGGACGCTCAATAATTTTCCACGATACCAGCGCAATCAAAGGGACACTCAATAAAGCCAACCAACCGATAGCGGCAGAGGGCATACCATATTTGTAGATTACAAAATTGTAGACCGGCATGTGATAGATATACATTCCGTAAGAAATATCATTCTTGCGTAGCAAGCGATCTGACAAATGCGATTTCGTGAATGCTGCGGATAGTACCAGCAAAGCTATCAATATGACCCATGGAAGTGCAATCTTGTTGCCCTGTATGCCAATATTGAAAAGCAAATTTATAATAACAAATCCGACATAGACCGAAAGCCAGATTAGAAATTTGCCCTTGATGAAATGTTCTATTCGGTTCCAGTTCACATAAAAAAGAAAGCCAAGCATGAACATATATACCCATGGGATAAATGTTACGGCAAAAAGCTTCCTAATGCTTTCACCGCCTAAGTCTGCGACAAGCCCGATTGAGAGTATAAAATTTGCAATGATGAACAGCAAAATTGTAACCCAAAAAAAACTTTTCCTAAATCGGTAAAGCAGGAAAATCATCGGAGTTAAAATATAGAACTGCATTTCAACAGGTATTGTCCAAAGGCTGCCGTTCACAACACCTTCGCCAAAACCCCGCATAAATGCAGGATTGTAAAATTGTACGATTGTCAGTTGGGAAACAGCCCAAATTCCGAACTGAGATACGCTTATGCTTACGGTGCTAGAGTATCCTGACACATAAATCATCAGCACAGACAGTGCGAAACATAGCCACAATGCCGGAAAAATACGCAGAATACGATTTTTGAAAAAGTCGGTTAGTGTTTTTGACCTGTCGTAAGAAGCTGAAATCAAAAAACCGCTAATCACGAAAAAAATTGGCACTCCGGGAAAGGCCTTCAAAATTTCGAATGTTGTCTCATGAAATGGCAGGCGAAGACCAAGATGGTGAACGCCGTGTACCAAAGCAACTTGTGCGGCAGCGAACAAGCGAATGAGATCAAAGTTATTTTGGTGTGAGAATGCGGGTATGGTTTTTGGCTGCACTGGCTTTTCACTCTTTCGTGCCGATTAGCGACAATGTGCTGCATTATGAACCTACAACATCAGCAAAGTTTAACAGAACTCTTACTGTCAAAGCTAGAACAACTGTGGCTTGCATTTCACACACTATTCACAATCACCAAAATCGCGCATCATGGTTCCACTTGATAATTGCGCCGCTCTTTCAATCTTTAGCCGGAAAATCAACAAAAACCTTTCAAAATGCGGATGAATCTGTATTGAGGCGATCGAATTTAGATGAATAGAGTTATAGCGAAAAGGTTGGTTTTGCGATGCAAACAGTTGGAATTTTGGGACTTGGTTACGTCGGGATACCTCTTGCAATACGGATCGCAGAAACAGGATTGAAGGTTATCGGTTTTGACATTGACCTGACCAAGGTTGATGCGTTGAATGCCGGGAAAAGCCCGATCAAACATTTTTCCGATGGTGAGATTGCGGCCATGCAATCACGCGGATTTCAGGCGACAGCTGATTTTAGCATGGCAGGTCAATGCGATGCGTTGATTATTTGCGTCCCGACGCCTTTGGGCAAAACGCGCGAACCTGATTTGAGCTTTGTCGTGGCGACGATGGATTTGATCGCGCCATATTTTCGCGCCGGACAATTGCTATCGCTGGAAAGCACAACTTGGCCGGGCACGACCGAAGAGATTTTGCGGCCCTATGTTGAAGCGGCCGGACTGACGCCGGGGTCGGATTTCTATCTGGTATATTCGCCTGAACGCGAGGATCCCGGCAATCCCGATTTTTCCACGCGGACAATTCCCAAAATCATCGGCGGCTCCACCCCCAAATGCGCCGAAGTGGGCGCAGAGCTCTATGCGCGGTTCATTGACCGCGTCGTCCCGGTTAGCTCAACACAGGCCGCGGAAATGGTGAAGCTGCTGGAAAATATCCACCGCTCGGTAAACATCGGCCTCGTTAACGAGCTGAAAGTGGTTGCCGACGCGATGGGGCTGGATATTTTCGAGATTATCGATGCGGCCAAAACGAAACCTTTCGGTTTTACCGCATATTATCCCGGACCCGGCATTGGCGGTCACTGTATCCCGATCGATCCATTCTATCTGACTTGGAAAGCGCGCGAGTTTGGTTTGCACACACGGTTTATCGAGCTGGCGGGTGAAGTGAATGCGGGCATGCCGCAATATGTGGTCGATAAGGTTATCGAGGCTTTGAATTCCGAAAAGAAAGCGCTGAACGGTTCGCGCGTGCTGGCGCTGGGCATTGCGTATAAGCGCGATGTAGATGACATGCGCGAAAGCCCGTCGGTATTTGTTATGGAATTGCTGCGCGATCGCGGAGCTATGGTGGATTATTCCGATCCGAATGTCGCGGTGTTCCCGAAAATGCGGGAACATAATTTTGACCTTAGTTCGGTTGCGTTAACGCCTGAGAGTATTGCATCTTACGACGCCGTTATCCTACTGACCGATCATAGCGATTTTGATTATGACGCGATTGCCAAACATTCTAAATTGTTGATCGATACGCGCGGCAAATACCGTGACGCTGCCGATAACATTTGGAAGGCATGATATAATGGCGAGAATTGCACAAGTGGGCTGCGGCCATTGGGGCAAGAATTTGGCGCGTAATTTTGCCGAGCTTGGCGCGCTGTCGGCGGTGGTCGACGGCGATCCGGCAACGGCCGCTGCTATGGCATCCGCACATGATGCGACCGCCATGGATTTTGATGCTGTGTTGGCTGATGCTGCGATTACCGGTGTTGCCCTTGCGACGCCAGCGCCAACGCATGTTGCGCTCGCGTTAAAGGCGATTGCTGCGGGCAAGCATGTTTATGTTGAAAAGCCCTTGGCGCTTAATCCCGCAGAAGCGCGAACTGTAATCGAAGCTGCAAAATCTGCGGGTGTTACATTGATGGTCGGGCATTTATTGCAATATCATCCGATCTTTATTGCTATGCGTAAGATGATTGCAGACGGTAAAATTGGCGCGCTGCAATATGTATATTCCAACCGCATGAGCCTTGGTAAATTCCGCATTGAAGAAAATGTATTGTGGTCTTTTGCGCCGCATGACTTCTCGATGATTTTGTCGTTGGCTGGCGAAGAGCCAAGCCGTGTAACGGCGCAAGGCGCGGCTTTTGTGACGCCCGGTATTGCGGACTGGGCAACGTGCCAGTTTGCATTTCCAAACGGTGTGCGCGGCCATATTCAAGCAAGCTGGCTGCACCCGTTCAAAGAGCATCGCTTGGTTGGTATCGGTGATGCTGGCATGTTGGTTTTTGAAGACAGCGAAGGCGACTGGGATAAAAAACTGGCGCTGTACCCGCACCAAATCGACCGAAGCGGCGCTGCGCCTGCACCCGTAAAAGCGGATGCCGAATATATTGCCGTGCCAAAGGGTGAGCCATTGCGCGACGAATGCCAGCATTTCCTTGATTGTATCGACAACGGCGTTCAGCCCATTACAGACGGCGAAGAAGGTTTGCGGGTGCTGAATGCGCTGAACTTGGCCGAGATCCAATTGCAACAATCATTAGCGGAGTAAGCGTGTGAGCGAGACCAATTATTTTGTACATGAAAGTGCGTATGTCGATGCCGGAACCAGCATAGGCAAGGGCACGAAGATTTGGCATTTTGTTCATGTTTTGCCAGGCACGCATATTGGTGAAGATTGCGTGCTGGGACAAAACGTAATGGCTGGCCCTGATGTTACTATCGGCGACCGATGCAAAATTCAAAATAACGTCGCGCTGTATAAAGGCGTTCACTTGGAAGACGGCGTATTTTGCGGGCCGTCCTGCGTTTTTACCAACGTTATCGTGCCGCGCGCCGAGGTTGAGCGCAAAGACGAATTTGCCCACACTTATGTGCGTAAGGGTACAACCATCGGCGCAAATGCCACCATCGTATGCGGCAATGAATTGGGCGCGTATTGCATGGTCGCGGCAGGCGCAGTAGTTACCCATGATGTAAAAGAATACGCGCTGGTTGCAGGCGTACCTGCGCGGCAAATCGGCTGGGTATCGCGCACAGGTGACCGTCTGGGCGACGATCTGGTGTGTCCGCGCACTGGCGAAAAATATGAACTTAGCGGCGATACTTTGAAACCTATGGGAACCAACTGACATGCAATTTATTGATTTGGCAGCACAGCAAAGCCGCATTCGTGAGGGTCTCGACCGCCGCATTGCTTCTGTTCTTGATGCTGGTCAGTATATCATGGGGCCGGAGGTCAAGGAACTGGAAGCAAAGCTATCTGCATTTTGTGGCGCAAAACACACGCTTGCCTGCGCCAACGGTACTGACGCATTGCAATTGGCATTGATGGCATTTGGCACTGGCCCTGGTGACGCGGTATTCTGCCCCAGCTTTACTTTTGCCTCTACCGCTGAAATCGTTCCTGCGACTGGCGCAACGCCGATATTTGTCGATGTACGCACTGATACGTTTAATATGGATGTGGACAGTTTAAAGCGCGCCATAGTGCACGCACGCGAATTGGGCTTGCGCCCAGCCGGTGTTATTCCGGTTGATCTGTTCGGGCTGCCAGCGGACTATGATGCAATTGAGGCAATCGCGAATGAAGAGGATATGTGGATCCTTGGCGATAGTGCACAGGGATTTGGCGGCAATTATCGCGGACGGATAACCGGTTCAATTGGGCATATTGCGACAACTTCATTCTTTCCCGCAAAACCATTGGGCTGTTATGGTGATGGCGGCGCGGTATTTACCGACGACGATGATCTGGCGGCACTCATTCAAAGCTACCGTGTCCACGGCAAAGGCAGCCATAAATATGATAACGAACGGATAGGAATAAATTCGCGTCTAGATACCTTGCAAGCGGCAATATTGCTTGAGAAGCTTGCCGTGTATCCAGACGAAATCGAAAAGAGGAACATGTACGCTGCGCGTTATTCGGATGCCTTAGCGGATGTGATCGAAGTTCCCTATGTTCCCAATGATTGCGGTTCGGTTTGGGCGCAATATACGGTGAAGACACCTGCTGGAAAGGACCGCGCGACCATAATGTCAGCGCTTGGAGCGGCGGGCGTACCTACGATGGTTTACTATCCGCTGCCACTGCACCAACAAACCGCATACAAGCAATATCCAGGTGATCCGCAAGGGCTGGCCAATTCAGAAAGTCTGTCGCAACAAGTTTTCAGCTTGCCGATGCATCCCTATTTGGGTGACGATCAGGCAATTGTCATTGATGCGGTAATTGCGGCGCTGAAATAGGCGGATCATGCAGCTAAAGTGTGCCCATTATGTGCTGCGACAAAAATGACATGTTAATTGGTCAGGCAGCGTACATATTGTTTGCATTAGTGAAGGCGGAAGATGGATGCTGGATTTAACAGACGGAATGTAGTTGGGGTGGTCGCAGTTGCCGGTTTGAGTAGTGCCGTCATGCTCGCAACACCGAAAAAGTCTGTTAGAACGTCCGAACTGGCTGCCATCCCGATTATGCGAATTCCATCAGTTACGGTTCCAGCAGATGGCCGGGTTGTTGAGCTAGAAGAATTTTGGCCCGATGGATTTCGCCGAGAAACAGATGATGCATCGCAGGTTATTGAGGCGGCGGCCAATTGGTCAGCGCGTAATCGACAAGAGGTCCGGATTAGCGGCCGCTATTTTCTCGCCAATCCCGTCGCTATTCGGGGTGAGGGAACCCAGATTATATTTTCAACAGCGCATATCATCGTTGCCGACAAGGGCAGGCGCCTAAAAACCAAATTTGGACAATCATTACCCTTGGCATTTCTGGTTTCGGCCAACAATGTTAGTTTATTAGGTCAGGTGACTTTACAAGGACTGGGAATTCCTGGCGAAACATTGTTGCAGGGGATATATTGCGAAGAAGCTTCTGGTGTAAACATTGGCAATTTCACATTACGGAATATGGCTATAGGTCAGCACTTTATGTGCTGTGATAACGTACGTTGCGGTGAAGCGGTTGCTTATTCAATGTGGGGGCGTCAGCCTTCAAATAATGAACGCGCTGGCGCAGGATCGGCGCAAGTGATTTCAGGATGTCGCAACTCTGCCTTTGGAAGGCTTCAGTCCTGGGACAATGACAAGCCTGCGCGTTATTTATCCGTTGGTAAAACCGGCGGCGGTGAACAACGCGATAATATTTCCAACCAATATGGTTTTGTCGAAATGACGGCGAGGGATGGTTCGCCATGGGCACAAGTGACGGGTATCCGGTCGTCAATGAACAGCCGATTTGAAGGGGGGTCAGGAAAAGGAGCAGCGTATCTTTTACTCTGTCAAAAATACAAAAAGGATTCTGCTTATAATATTGATGGAAATGATTTCGGTAATTGGTTTGGCGATATAGCCGACCGTTGGGGCAGTGTTGAAGCAGGTGCAAAATTCGCAGCTGAGGAAGGCGCTAAACCGATTGGCAAAAACAGTTTATGTATTCTGCGCGCAACATCCCCTCTCCCCGAACCTACGTTGTTAAACCGAGCAGGTTTCCGTTTTCCGCAGACCTTTGGTATTTATATGAACTCGGGAGAGCTTACGATTGATGAACTGGATATCACCGGATTTTCATTTCAGATCAATGCTTTTGATAGCAAGCTCGATATTAGCATATTCCATTCACGTGCCGCATTCTATCAACCTTTCCGTTATGGTCATGGACTGACTGGCTCGATACAAAAAATGATAATGCATTCGGACATATCCGGACCAGTCGCCAATGCTGGAGTATTGCGCGCTGAAAAATTGGGAACTCCGGGAAAGCCTGTCCGGTTTCAAATTGATGAATTGGATTGTTCGCAATCCGCCGCTAAAATCCGGTCAGAATATGTCGTATACGATCCGCTTTTTGATGAAGGTGCAATGGCAGTAAAATTACTACGCGGACAATGTGGCAATGCTCAGGGATTTGCCAAAGGACGCAAAAGGCAGATCAAGCAGATTTAGTTTTGGGTGGTGATTTGCGCTACGAAGGATTTGCCAAATGCATCGCGTGAGAATTTTGTAGCGGCCAGATTACGGGCATTCGATTTGTGACGTTCAAGGCCCAGCCCCAGCAATTTCCGTATCCTCCTCAGCCCATTCGCAAACGCCTCTGCGTCATCCGGAACTACAGCAACTCCGCAATCATGTTCCGTCACCAAATCAGCCACCCAGCCGGGGTAATTGGTCAGCACGGGCAGGCCTGCGGACAAATAATCGAAAAACTTGTTGGGCGACGTGCCGTAATAAAATGCGGGGATATTGGCCAGAATTTGCAATCCCAAATCGGCGCTTGCCATCAATCCGGTCAGTTTTGTTTTGGGGACAGGATCGTGGAATATCACTATGTCTTCCAATCCCTCAGCCTGTACCCGTGCCATCAGCATCGCTTTTTCCGCGCCGTCGCCCACCAACACCAACTTAATGCCCATGATACCGCGCGCTTTCAGCACTGCGGCGGCGTCGATCACTGCGCCCAGTCCGTTGGCTTTGCCGTGCGTGCCCGTGAAAATGGCCATGAAATCGTCCTCGGCGACCCCGGCTGGCCGCCATGGCGTAACATCGCCGCCGAACAAATCCATGTCACAGCCGTTGGGGATCATCGCGATTTTGCTGCGATCGGGCACGTAACGTGCAATACCCTCGACAATGCCGGGGCTAAGGCCGATCAACCGGTCCGCCGATTTGTAGCTTGCCCATTCGAGCGCGCCTATCGCCCATAAAATGAAGGGGTTGGTGATGACACCCATTTGTTTGGGCAGCTCTGGCCATAAATCGCGGACCTCAAATACAAATGTTTTGCGGCGTAGCCATTTGGCAGCAATTCCCGGAATTCCGGCGGTAAGCGGCGTGGTAGTGGCAAAAACAAGATCGGCAGGCGCGGTTAGCGCGACGCCTACACTGCGCAGTGCAAACTTTAAAAAAGTCAGGCTGCGCTTTATAAAGCTGTCTTTATTGCCATAGGACAGATTATATTCGATGACGTCGATACCATCAACATTGCCCCTGCGGTGGCCATTGACAAACTCGCCGGAAAGGCCCGTTTTGCCATTGGCGTAAGATCCGCACACCATTGTTACGCTATGGCCATCGGCGATTAAGCGCTGGGCCATTTCGTAAGAACGCGTCCCACCAGACCCTTGGGGAGTGGAAAAATGCTGATGGAAGTAAAGGATTTTCATATCGATTGGAAATGGCGGTTATCGGGTTAAACCGCACGCATCGAATATCCGCTTGTCTGCCAGTGCCGCGTTAGAGATGTGCTTAAACTGGCCATGCGCCGTCAGGAAAACTACTATATTTGCGCGGTCCAGCGCTGCATTTACGCCAACAAGTTCAACGCCAAGTTCCACCAGAGCGCCAGGTAAGGCTTCCACAAAAGGTTCGCATACAATAATTTCACCAAGCCCCTGCGCAACCATGATTTTGACGGCATCAACCGACGGGCTTTCGCGTAAATCATCGACATCGGGCTTATACGCCAAGCCAAAGCATGCGATGATCGGTTTTTCGACTTCTTTGGTCAGCTTGGCCACTTGTGCCACTACCCAATGCGGTTTGGCATCGTTCACTTCACGCGCTGTGCGGATGATCCTCGCCTCTTCTGGCGCACTGTCGACGATGAACCAGGGATCTACCGCAATACAATGTCCGCCAACGCCGGTACCGGGTTGCAAAATATTGACACGCGGATGACGGTTGGTCAACGCGATCAGTTCATACACATCTACGCCCAATTTTGCCGAAATCACCGACAGTTCATTGGCAAAGGCAATGTTCACATCGCGGAAGGAGTTTTCCGAAAGTTTGCACAATTCGGCGGTGCGGGCATTGGTGACGTGGCATTCGCCTTTCACCGCGTGCTTATAAAACTGCACGGCCAACGCGCTGCTTTTGGGCGTGATGCCGCCAATGACACGGTCATTTTCAACAACTTCCTGAATTACTTTTCCGGGCAATATCCGTTCAGGGCAATATGCCAGATATATATCGCCGTCAGCACCGTCGAGATCAGGTATGATTAAATCAGGACGCAGTGCTTTCAGCCAACTGGCCAATTGCTCCGTCGCGCCAACGGGCGATGTCGATTCCAATATCACCAAATTGCCCCTTTGCAGCAAAGGTGCGATCATATTCGCGGCGGATTCGATATATTTCAGGTCAGGCGCATTGCCCTCTTTAAACGGCGTCGGCACGGCAATGATGAAAACATCGGCAGGCTCTGCAATCGTGGTGGCACGCAGATTGCCGTTGCCGACTACTTTGTTGAGCAGATCATCAAGGCCAGGTTCCACGATATGCGCACGGCCACTGTTGATAATGTCGACGGCGGATTGATTCACATCAACGCCGACAACTTGCAAGCCCGCATCGGCAAAAACTGCCGCGCTGGGCAATCCGACATATCCAAGACCAAAGACCGAAATTTTCTGCATATCTTATCCTAAAAATCTAAAATTGAGATCAGCGCTATCAAACCTGCGCAAGAATTTCCACTATGCGGCCTGCGGCTTTGCCGTCGCCATACGGGTTATGCGCCATCGACATTGCCGTATAAAGCGCTTCGTTATCAAGCAGTTCGTTTACATGTTCAATCAAACCCGCGGTATCGGTTCCCACCAGCTTCACGGTTCCTGCTTCTATTGCTTCGGGGCGTTCGGTGGTGTCGCGTGTCACCAAAACAGGCTTTCCAAAACTGGGCGCTTCTTCTTGCAGACCGCCGGAATCGGTAACGACAATATGACAGGCGTTCAGCATCCAAACGAATGGCAGGTAAGACAAAGGCTCAATCAGAAATACATTTTCAACACCCGCAAGCGATGCATCGGCAGCGTATTTGACTTTTGGATTCAAGTGCACCGGATATACAATCTGCACATCGCCGCGTTTGCTTAATTGCGCCAGCGCCTCGCAAACCCGCGCTATCCCGCCATCATGGTTTTCACGGCGATGACCGGTTACCAATATAAGGCGTTTGCTGGCATCAAGGAACGGAAATTGCGCAGCCAATTTGGCGTTCAATGCGGCGTCGGTGTCCAGTTGATCTTTGACCATCAACAACGCATCAATCACGGTATTGCCAGTAACATGGATATTGGCCTGTGCCACGTTTTCGGCAATCAAGTTGCTGCGTGACAACTCGGTTGGTGCGAAATGCAGCTGCGTCAAACGCCCGGTTATCTGACGATTGGCTTCTTCGGGCCAAGGCGATTGCAGATTATGGGTGCGCAGACCCGCCTCGACATGCCCCACTGGAATGCCAGCATAAAATGCCGCCAGCGCCGCGGATGTCGACGTTGTGGTGTCGCCGTGAACCAGCACATAATCTGGGCGCAAATCGGCGAGAACTTTCTCCATCCCCTCCAAAACTGCGGTCGTTATATGCGTCAGCCCTTGGCCGCTTTTCATGATTTTAAGGTCAACATCAGGGACAATGCCGAACAGGGTATTTACCTGTTCCAACATCTCAGCATGCTGTCCTGTCACGCACACTTTGGCATCAAATCGCGGATCATTGGCTAGCGCTTTGACCACAGGCGCCATTTTTATAGCCTCTGGCCTTGTCCCGAAAACGCTTAAAACTTTCATATTTTCTCGCTTTTTTGCAAAATGAAGATGGACGCCGTACCAAAGAATTTTGGCAT
>JANOKA010000234.1:0-3068 GCA_031418995.1 Sphingomonadales bacterium
GTTGACGCTGCGGCGCGCAAGGTTTTGAGTGCGGATAACCTAGTATTTGTAGTTGTCGGTGATGCTGCAGTGGTCAAGTCGCAGCTTGAAGCAACGGGTTTGCCGATTGAAATGGCTCCCGAAACTGCTACGCCCGTTGGCACAGAAAAATAACGATTCTGAAAAATATTTAGGAGATATAAAATGGCAGTTGATGGCATATATGACGTAACCGTAAAAAGCCCGATGGGTGACCAGAAATCGGTGTTCACGGTTACCAGCGACGGCGCGACATTCACTGGCAACATGGCGGGCGCAATGGGTTCGATGGACGTTGATGGCGGAACCGTTGATGGTGATACGCTGACATGGAAAATGAATATGACAGTACCAATGCCGATGACGCTGGAATGTTCGGCAACGGTTGATGGCGATGCGATCAGCGGCGAGGTAAAGGCCGGCGCTTTCGGTTCGATGGGCATGTCAGGCACACGCCAAGCGTAATTTTCTGGCGCTGCGGTTTGGATTAATCCTTTATCGCTGCGCCGTCCCAAAAAATGCCAAGGCCGCTTGTCACGGACAAGCGGCCTTGTTCTATCGGGCCATGGGGGTTAGGGTGCTAGGGTCAGTTTATTGCTGATTCTAGGAGCAAAAATGAATCAGTTAGCGTCCCCGTCCCAATTGAGAATGTCGTTCTTGCGCTGGGCATTGTTCATCGTACCCGCGATCATGTTTGCCGGGTTTTTGTCGGGCGCTGTTTCGGGGTCGGGTGAGGATAATGCGTGGTTCGCCGAACTTATCAAACCCGAAGCACAGCCACCTGGCTGGGTATTTGGCGCAGCTTGGTCCGCGTTATATTTCATGATAGCCATTGCGTTTTCGATGATCCTGCATGCGCGCGGTGCACGGTCACGCGGCCTTGCTATCGGCCTATTTCTCGCACAGTTTGTGCTCAATTTAAGCTGGTCACCGATATTTTTTGGCCGCCATCAAGTGACCACGGCATTTTATTTGATCCTGATCATTCTGGTGCTCGCAATCGCAACAACCGTTGTATTTGGCCGCGTTCGCAAAGCCGCAGCCTGGTTGATGGTGCCCTATCTGATATGGCTCAGCTTTGCTTCGATCCTGAATTTTCAGATCGACAGATTGAATCCTGATGCAGAGGGTCTTTACGTTCCGGCTGCGAGTTCCCAAATAGGAAGTTGATGCTGCTACCCACGGCGGCCTGGAGAAACGAAATGCAAAGCGAAAACCGGATTTTTGACGATTTGGCCAAGGTAATTAACGGCATGGCCGGCACCGTTGCGGGCATGGGCCGCGAAGCCGAGTCCAATTTCAAGGATCGCGCCCGTGAATGGGCAGGCGGATTGAACATGGTGAGCCGCGAGGAATTTGACGCGGTAAAACAAATGGCCGCAAAAGCGCGTGAAGAGGCAGATGCATTGGCGGTGCGCGTGGCAAAATTGGAAGCAGCGTTAAAAACGGCTGCGCCTGCGAAAGCGCCGACTAAGCCTGCAACAAAAGCAGCGCCTAAAACAGCGGCAAAGCCGAAACCTGCCAAGTAACGCGGAAGTGCTATCGCGTATTTAGGGGTTTTCCACAGCCAGCTAACAACCAATTGCGCCAGCGTGGTTTATCCAGCTTGCGCAGTTTCGGCGTCCGATGCACAAGGCCTGCAATAGCCAAGGCCCAAAAAATGCACGATCCCGACGAAGATTATATCCAGTTTGAGCGCGAGGAATCTGCGCCAATGGATATGCTTGCCGCTTTATTCGAAGCGCGCGGTTGGTCCTATGAGCATAACAATGACGACGAGGTTAGCGCAGAGTTTAAGGGCAGTTGGACCAGCTACCAAATCCGCGCAATTTGGCGCGAAGAGGATAACGCGCTGCAATTGATCGTATTGCCCGACGTAACCGTGCCACTTGAGAAGCGCGATGACATTTATAAGGCATTGGGCCTGATTAACGAACAATTGTGGATTGGCCATTTTGATATCTGGTCATCCAACGGCATACTCTTGTTCCGGCACGGATCGTTGTTGCCGCCCAACGGCATGTTGGGCGTGGATCAGGCGCAGACCATTATTGACGTCGCAATTGATGAGTGTGAGCGATTTTATCCGGTGTTCCAGTTCATCATCTGGGGCGACAAAAGCCCCGAAGACGCCATTGCCAGCGCCTTGGTCGACACCCACGGAGAGGCGTAAACTCGAATCCTTAAACGGATTTTATCAGATAATGCATATGGGCCACGGCGATGGGTTTATCGGGTCCGCTGCCCTGCCACGCGGATGCATCAACATTCGCCATAGTTCGCCCCAGCCGAGTGACCACGCCCACTGCAAACGTATCCTCGGGCAATCCGGCGCGCATAAAATCAATCGTGACATTGACCTGTTTGATCGGCGCATCATTGCCGCGATCCCGTAATGCCTTGTGAATGGCCGCCACCGCCGCCATTTCCAGCAACCCCGAAATCGCGCCGCCATGCAGATATCCTGGGCGGCCCTGCACTTTGTCGGCAAATGGCATGATGATGACAGGCGCGATCTCGCTGTCATCATGAACCCGCATATCCAGCGCGCGGGCATAGGGCGGCAAAGTGCCAGCGTGCGTCATACCCGGTCTCCGATGCGGATGAATGTTCCGCTGGCATGGGCCAAAGGGTCATCAATATCGCCATTATGCGCGATGCCGCGCACAAATCCGATGCTGCGCGAGATATGGTAACAAATACCGCGCCCGTAAACGCGCGCACCCGCAGGCGATGGTCGTAAATAATCCAGCCGCAAATCCATTGTCACCTGCGGACGGAATTCGCCTATTTTGGTCCAGATCGCCATGCTCGTCGCATTGTCCATCAGGCTGATAACGACCGCTGAGGCAATGACGCCAGTATCGGGATCGCCAACCAGCTCCTCGCGCCAATCAATCGCAATTTCGACCCAGTCTGCGCCGTGATCGACATAATCCATGCCCAGAAATCCGCCATGTCCAATCCGGCCCATGAACTGGTTGACGACCTTTGGACTGAACTTCAGTCCGGCCGGGATAGGAGTGAATTGCTCAGTTTCCGTCATCTTG